>NZ_JBKQOI010000173.1:0-2999 GCF_052145595.1 Mycobacterium sp.
CACGATTGCCGCCAACTACGGCCTCGGACGCAGGCTTTACTGTTGTGCGCTTCGTGCTTACGCGGGCATGTCGGCGAGGCTGGTGTCCTACGTCTACGTCGAGGTGCAGCCAAAGCGCTAGCCGCCGCCGGTCGTCAGCCATTCCCCGGGAAGGAAATTAGGCTGCATTACCAGCTCGAGGCCCAGCGCCACCCCGGGCTGCACGTCGCCGCGGCTACCGACGAGAGGAATGAGAATACGCACGATGCACCCTTCTAGCGGTATACGAGACCCTGGCCGACGATGGCGAGATAGAAAACGACGACGAAAACCGTTGGCCAACTTCGGGGATGTCTGTCCGCCCCGCCCCCGAGGAAGATCCATGCCGAGACGCAGGGCAGGATGCCGGCGGCCAGCGGCACCCAGGCCACCGGCCACCAGTGCTCCGCCCACCGCCACGGCGCGGTGACCGACAACTCGAGCAGCACCGCAAGCATGCCGAATGCCCAGGCGGTCTTCGCACTGACCGATGCACCGATCAGCTGCGAGTAGGAGTGCGGGTCCCCCGCGCCCGTCCGGCACGTCTTCCTGGCGAATTCCAGATGCAGGAATGCGCTGGTGAACAGCACGGGCACGACGAGAAGGCGTCCCCACGAGGCATCACCGACACCCGGCTGGCCCACCATCACGAACCCGGTGACCAGGAACTGCGCCGGGCAGACCACCGCGAGGTTGACTATGGGGTTGTCCCGCACCCATGACACGTGCAATTCCATCCACCACAGCGCGAGGCCGTAGCCGAGTGCGGCGGCCAGCACCGCCGCCGCCGGAAGCGAAACCGCCGCGGCGAGAACCAAAGCCACTGCGGCTGTCAGGGCCATCGCCATCCGCAGCTCTGCGTGCGTTATCCGGCCCTGCACCAGCGGACGGGTGGGATTGTGCAGGCGGTCGTAGTCGAGATCCTTCTGGTCGTCGACCACCCGCAGGAATGCGCCGGCCGCGACCAGGGCCAGCGCCTTCAACGCGGTGTCCCAGGTCGGGCGCCACGGGCCGGCGGAGTCGGTCACCACGGCCGTCATGCTCTCGACGGCGACGACCCACAACGTCAGATAGATCGGATAGACCGGGAGGTACCGCTCGATCAGAAATGCCCGGATTCCGCCGGCCCGTTCGGAGACCGTCATGCTGAAGGCGACATTCCGTCACCGCCGTCACCGGTGGTGAATGTCAGCTCGACCGAAGCCCTCGTCTGACCGGACTGTGTCACCTCGCCCCGGAACGACAAAGCGTCCTCAGCGGCCGGGGCCACGGTGACCGTGTTGGTGGTGTCCAATTCGGCGAACGAATGAAAGTCACACCGCAGCCAGGCCGGGCCCATGATCGTCGCGCTGCGCGATCCCATGACCGCCAGCGAGAGTTGGCGACACGCCTCGATTATCAAACCCCCGGGCAGATGGTCGAGAGGGTGGTCGAAGATCGTGGGATGGCTGACGTCCACCACGATGGGTGCGCTCGCCGCACTGCCGCCAAGTGGGACCGGTTCGCCGATCACCACGTTCTCCGGACGTGTCCGCCCGACGATCTGCGGATCGGCCGGGGACGCCTGCGGCCCCGCGTCCCAACTCGCACCGCAACGAAAGGCCTCCCACTTGGCGAGGGACATCCAGCCGAATGCCCCCGACAGCTCCATGACCTTCGTCCCCTCGTGAGTCACGACCGCCGCGACGTCGAGCCCGTGCACCGGGCCTTCAAGGCCTCGGCCGCCCCGCCGGAACTCCTTGCGCACGTCGATGTTGAGCTCGAGATCCAGCACTTGCGAACCACACGTCAACGTGGCCAGATCGAGGATGGACAGCTCGTAGTAGCGCACGGTGTAGCGCGCGTCGAGAGGCACGTCATAGGAGGCGTGACTCGAGGCGATGCACGCCTGCCGGAACGCCTCCAGGACCAGTAACGGGTCGTGATAGGCGCTCTGCTCGCCCGTCGTGTCGGTGTGAAAGCTGTGTCGGCGCGGCAGCTGCGCATGGCAGATCCAGGTCGCCGGACTCGTGGCGACCGACGTGATGAGCACTTCCGCGATGGAGCGCTTGTGCACCAGCTCCCGCGCGATGGTCTGGGAATAATTGTCAGCGTTCACAATTCACCTCGTCCAGTCTGTCGGTGCATGGGGAGATAGGCCGATTCGAGCACGATGCGGAACCACGGGTCGACGGGGACGTGGTGTCTGTCGGCCAGGTCGATGGCCGCCACCCACTCCTGTCCCGTCCGGGGCCTCGCCGTCGCGCCGAACGCCCGGAGGTGCTGCCAGACCATGTCGTGCGTGACCGCCAGATCGCCGCTCCGGCGCTCGACGCCGGACTCGATGTGGTCGGCCAGTCGGACGGCATTGGCCGAGGCGTCGGCGCCGGCGGCACACGCGGCGATGACCTGGCTGAGTTCGGGGTCGGCGAAGTAGATGCTCAGCTCGCGCAAAACGTCGTCGGGATCGTCGGGCGAATGAACCTGGTTGAGCAGGTACGTTCCGGCGGCCAACGCGTACCTCAGCTGACCGGGAGCGCGCTGCGCCGGGTCGGCGGGGCCCTTGTCCGCCGTCAGGCGAACGGACGCCGGCACGCTGTCGTCGGGATGGGTGACCAGCAGCACGATCGATGCGGCCAATCCAGCGAGCTGGTCGGCCAGGCGCCGCCGCTCGGGAGTGGCGCAGTGCCAGTTGAAGTACCAGAGGGCGCGCAGATGCAGGTGGGTGAGCGCCACTGCGTGCGCTCCCACGATGCGATAACCGTGCTCTGTCAGCCAGGTGACGGCCCGCCGCATTCCCCCCGTGACAGCCGCGTCTGGCTTGAGGAGCAGCAGTGCTGTGCGACAACCGAATTCATCGGGATCGATGGACAAGCGCTCCAGCGCGTCGCGCGTTTCCAGGAAGTAGGTATCGGACCCGTACCTACTCGGACTCCGTCGGTGCGTCCCGGGTGGCGCCAGCGTGGCGACTTCGGTGTGGATCATGCGTGACTCCCCTCTCG
>NZ_JBKQOI010000174.1:0-25054 GCF_052145595.1 Mycobacterium sp.
TGTGGGACAGCCCCCGCCAGCGGGAAGCCTACGACTGGGTCACCATCGAGTTCGCCAATCTCCGCGCCGCGTTTCGGTGGGCCGCCGACCACGGCGACCTCGACGCCGCCGCCGCCATCGCCACCTACGCGGGGTTGCTCGGCTATCTGGTCCACAATTATGAACCGATAGCCTGGGCCGAGCAGCTCATCGAGCCCGCCCGCGCCGTCGACCACCCCCGGCTCGCGACTCTGTACGTGCTGGCGGCGCAGTGCTGGATGCCCGGACGGATCGAGGAGGCTGTCGGCTACGCCGAAGCCGGCCAGACGGTGATCGCCAATGGCGGCGAGGTGCCCGTCGGCGTCGAGGCCACGCTCGGCGCTGTGTACCTGGTCATCGGCCAGCCCGAGCGAATGGTCGAGTGGTGTCGCGCCCAGCTCGCACGCGGCCACGACCCCCTTACACTCACCCGGGCATCGCTGGTCACCGCACTGATGGTCGCCGGGGCCGGTGAGGAGGCGAGGGCCGCCGCGAACGGGCTGATCGACGCCGCCGAAGCCACCCACAACCCCTTGGCGCTCGCGTACGCGCTTAACACCTACGGCTACGCCTTCGGCGATGCTGATCCCGTCCGCGCGCTGGAAGCCCTGCGCCGGGGCCTGGTGATCGCCCAAGACAGCGGCAACCGCTTCGTCGAATCACATGTGGCGACCGGTTTGTCTCGGCTTGAGCCCGAACACGGCGACCCGCTGGCGGCACTCGATCACATCACTCTGGCCATCGGCAACTTCTACGACTCAGGCCACGTCGCCTACATCCGTGCCCCCCTGGCAACTCTCGCGGTATTCCTCGACCGCCTCGGACGCCTCGAACCGGCAGCCACCATCGCCGATTTCGCACTCAATCCCCTCACCGCGCCGACAGTCCCCGAACTCACCACCGCGATCACCCACCTGCGCGATGTCCTCGGCGACCAGACCTACGAATCGCTCGCCCGCAAGGGTGAGACGATGACCACCGCCGCCATGGTGACCTACGCCTACGACCAAATCGACCAGGCCCGAACAGAACTCGAACACCCCAGCTGAGTTGCGCGAGTTTCGGCGAGAGCACGCTTGCCCGCCTCGCGGCTACGGCTCGCCGGTGCCGAGCTGGCCTGAGTGGCACCCGGCCGCGCGGCGAGGTAGCGGGGAGTGACCGGGTTGGGTTAGGTGCTGGGTTCGGCCGTCTGTGACTCGACGACCGTTTCGGGCGGGGCGGTCCGCTCCCACAGGACCGCGCCCACACATGCCGTCCCGACCCATCCGAAGCCGGCCACCCCGCACCACGTCATCAATGTCATCGCGACACCCATCGGGCCGAACCCGTCCCAGCCCCGGAGCAACGCAGGAAAAATGACCCGGGCGGCGAGCGGGATAATGGTTCCGTCGATCACCACTCCGGCGAGCCCGGCGAGCGCAACGTACTTCCAGCCCCGGCCACCGTCCCGGACCAGGAGAACCGGCGTGAGCGACCAGAAGACCCACGCCGGTATGAGGGCCGCGACAAACAGCAGCACGCGGATCGCACCGGTGTGATCGCCGGCGAAGGCAATCCGTTCACGAACACCGATCATCGTCATGTATAGGACGAACCACGTGGCGCCCCGCAGCAGCCTCTGGCTCACCCCGAACTGCTCACGGCGCCAAGCCTTGGCGAAGATTCCGGCGATGGTGATCGACATCGGGATTCCCTACACCAGGAATCCGGCGACTCCAATGATCGTCCAACTCGACCTCAATCCCGAGGAAGTGCCGAACGCCTCGCGGACCCTGTCACTCAAGGGATATCGGAGTCCGAGCTCGCGGATCAGGAGTATGCCCGGACTGGCGTCCTTCGCGAAGCCAGACAAGTAGCCGAACCCGAGGATGACCAACGGGATGACCGTGGTGAACAGCTCGATCGAGACAAGTCCACTCTGCGTGCCGCCATCGATTTCGTTGAAGCGGGCGAGGATTGCGGCTGCCGGCCGTTTCCTGCGGACCTCCTCCAGCCGCCGGTAGCGCTCCTCCAGCCGCCGCCGGGCGTCCCCGCGCTTCGAGGTTGGGCTCATCGGTCGGCGAACTCCTCCAACGTGGGTTCGGGCCTGCTCAGCAGTCCGGAAAGGTCAACAACACGTTAGACGTGAAGTTCAGCGCCTCAGTCATGTCCCATCCCGTCGCCGCCGCCAGCTCTTCGTTTAGCTGCTTCCGATGACGGTCTGGTGATACGCGAGATCTGGCTGCTGCGGCTGCGGGCTCTCCTAGCGCGGGCTCACGGCGATGCCCCGGCTTACGCGCACTTCAGGGATCGCTACCGCGACATGACGAGATCGCTTGGCTTCGAAGGGCATATCGCCTGGGCCGAGGCGATGCCGTGCTGGGGGTCGTTCAGTACTGCTGCCGATCGTTGACCAAACTCCAGCTGTTCAGCTGCGATGGGTGGCCGGGGTGAGGCGGGCCATCCCGCGCAGAATCCACGGTGTGCGCCTCGCCATCACCTCCACGGCGCGGTCCGACCGGCGCATCGCCGTTCGCGGTCCGGGGGTGGGGGTTGACGCCAATTCCGCCTCGGCCGATCCCGCCCGCGGGCCGTGGCGATCGACCGCCAAAAGTTGCCAGGTGCCGGGCACACCACGCAACTCGACGGGCCCGCGGTCCTCGAAGCCCGTGCCCGAGCCGACGACCAAGTCGCGCACGGTGCGGGAGACGAGGATTTCGCCGGCGCAGGCCTGGCCGAGGATTCGCGCCGCGATGTGTACGGCGAGCCCCCCGATGTCGCTGTCCAGCAGTTCGCACTCGCCGGTGTGGATGCCAGCGCGGATCTCGATGCCCAACGTCTCAGCGTCAGCGCGCAACGCCTCGGCGCAGCGGATGGCCTGCGTCGGGCCGTCGAACGTGGCGAGGTGCCCGTCGCCGGTGCTCTTCACGACAGTGCCGCCGAATCGTTGCGTGAGTCCGATTGTGATCTCGCCAAAGCGTTGCAGCACCGCGCGCCACCGCTCGTCGCCCGTCGCCGCCGCGCGTTGCGTGGAGGCAACCATGTCGGTGAACAACACGGTGCGCAGGGCACGATGTGACTGCGGTGGTGCCGCATGGCTGCCGGTGAGGAACTTTTCGATCCCACTAAGGACCTTGTCGGGCTCGGTGAGCCAGGGCAAACTGTCCGCGCCGTCGACCTCGAGCCACTGCGCGCCCGGGATGTGGTCGGCGAGGTAACGGCCGCTGCACCGGAACGCCGGGGTCCTCGCGGGCATGGACGACCAGGGTTGGCGCCGTGATCGTCGGCAGGATCGGCCGGATGTCGATCTGGAACCCCGCTTCAAGCGTCGCCCGTGCCATCCCTGGGCTTGCGCTCATGCGCTCGAACGTTGCGAGCTGGCGTGTCGACCGCGCTGACGGAAGGCCGATCCTGAGTGCCGCACCGGTGCCCCAGGCCGAACGAACAGCACGGCCGAATTCCTGCATGCGGGCGAGCTGTTCAGTCGACGGCGCGTAGTCCTCACCCAGCTCGGCAAGGCTGCGCGCCCGCAGGTCGGCGGGGTCGCGGTCGATATCGTCCCACCCTTGTGATGCGAACGGGTACGTGCCGTTGAGGATCAATGCCCGCATTCGCTCCGGCCGTTTTGCCGCGAACACGATAGCCTGCGGGCCGCCCTCGCCCATCCCGAAGAGGACGGCTTCTCCGAAGCCGACGGCGTCCATCACGGCCTCGATCTCGGCCGCTCGATCATCCAGCGTGCGAACTTGCGGGACCGGGTCCGACAAGCCGAGTCCGGCCTTATCGAACAGGACCACGCGACAAAACGAGGAGAGCCGATCGAAGAAGGCCTTGAATTCGGGCATGGCCCAGGACAGCTCGACGTGGCTGACGAACGGCCCGACGAAGACAAGCTCGACAGGCCCGTCGCCGAACACCTGATACGCCAGGCTCAGATCGCCGCACGATGCGTACAAGGTTTCCGGCACAGCTTCTGAGGGTATTGACGCCGGGCGCTACCACGCGGGAATTTGGCGCACTTGCGCGCGACGACTCATGTCGATTGGCCGAACGTGCCGGGCCAGTGACCCCCGAACTACAGCTGGGTCAGTTTTGCCGAAGCGTAAGCCCGTCTGCTCCCCGCCCCTTTGCCGTTGTTGCGTCTTGATTCGATGAATGTTTATATAGATGAATGTCGAATCAAGTATCTCCGGGGTGCTGCTCGGCGCTGGGGGCGGGCGCCCTGGCCGAGCCACAGGCGGCTGAGTTGGCGGCCATGTTCAAGGCGCTCGGCGACCCGGTGCGCCTGCGACTGCTGAGCCTGATCGCGAGCCACCCCGGCGGTGAGGCCTGCGTATGTGAAATCTCAACGACCTTCGACGTCTCTCAGCCGACGATTTCTCATCACCTCAAACTGCTGCGCTCAGCCGGCCTGCTGGACTGCGAGCGGCGGGGCACCTGGGTGTACTACTGGGTGGTTCCCTCGGCATTGCAGCAGCTCTCGTCGGTCCTACATGTCGACGAACACGTTCCGGCGACCGCACCCGGGTGCGAGTCGTGACCAACACCCCGACGGCGGTGTCCGTCCCGAATGCGGTAGCAACCCGGCTTTCCACGCTGGACCGCTTCCTGCCGGTATGGATCGGGGTGGCCATGGCCGCCGGCCTGTTGCTGGGCCGACTCGTTCCCGGCCTCGGATCGGCCCTGAGTGGTGTTGAGATCCAAGGCATTTCACTGCCAATCGCGGCGGGCCTACTGGTCATGATGTATCCGGTGCTGGCCAAAGTCCGCTACGACCGGCTCCATGAGATCACCGCCGACCGCAAGCTGATGGTGTCCTCTCTACTGCTCAATTGGCTGGTCGGGCCTGCCGTGATGTTCTCCCTGGCCTGGCTGCTGCTGGCGGATCTACCCGAGTACCGCACAGGGCTGATCATTGTTGGACTGGCCCGCTGTATCGCCATGGTGATCATCTGGAATGACCTGGCCTGCGGGGACCGCGAAGCCGCAGCCGTGCTGGTCGCGTTGAACTCGTTGTTTCAGGTTGTCATGTTCGCCGCGCTGGGCTGGTTCTACCTGTCCGTGCTACCCGGCTGGCTGGGCCTGCCTCAAACCGGCATCGACGTGTCGCCATGGCAGATCGCCAAATCCGTACTCATCTTCCTGGGCATTCCGCTGCTTGCCGGATATCTGTCGCGCCGAGTGGGTGAACGGTCCAAGGGCCGCCACTGGTACGAGACCCGGTTCCTGCCCCGCATCGGGCCGTGGGCCCTGTACGGGTTGCTGTTCACCATCGTCATCCTGTTCGCCTTGCAAGGCCACCAAATCACCTCGCGGCCATGGGATGTCGCCCGCATCACGATCCCACTGCTGGCCTACTTCGCCGTCATGTGGGCTGGCGGATATGCGCTCGGATTCGCGCTACGGCTCGGCTACGCCCGCACCACCACCCTGGCGTTCACCGCCGCCGGTAACAATTTCGAGCTGGCCATCGCGGTGGCGATCGCCACTTTCGGTGTCAAGTCCGGGCAAGCCCTGGCCGGGGTCGTCGGACCACTGATCGAGGTGCCGGTGTTGGTTGGGCTGGTCTACGTGTCACTGTCGCTGCGCAACCGGCTGTTTCGAACGCAGCCGAACTGAGGAGCCCAAGCCGATGGCCAACAAACCCAGCGTCCTGTTCGTCTGCGTCCATAACGCCGGACGCTCGCAGATGGCCGCCGCTCTGCTGAGCCACGTGGCCGGAGGTCGCATCGAAGTCCGCTCCGCCGGAACCGAACCCGCCGATCAGATCAACCCCGTCGCCATCGCCGCCATGGCCGAACTCGGCATCGACATCACCACCGCCACCCCCAAGATCCTTACCAACGACGCGGTGCACACCAGCGACGTCGTGATCACCATGGGCTGCGGCGACGCCTGTCCCTACTTTCCCGGGGTGTCCTACCGCGACTGGAAACTGCCCGACCCCGCCGGCCAACCCCTGGCCACGGTGCGCGCCATCCGTGACGACATCGCCGAGCGCGTCCGGGCTTTGGTCACCGAACTCCTGCCCACCGCCACGACCACATGACCGCACCCGGGGAAAGGACCCATCCATGTCGCGTCTTCAGCTGGCCCTCAACGTCGACGACCTCGAGGAGGCAATCACGTTCTACTCCAAGCTGTTCAACACCGAACCGGCGAAGGTCAAACCCGGCTATGCCAACTTCGCGATCCCTGAACCCCCACTCAAACTGGTGCTGCTCGAAAACCCAGGCCACGGCGGCACCCTCAACCACCTCGGCGTTGAAGTCGAGTCCAGCGAGGAAGTCCACGAAGAGATCGCCCGACTCGCCAACGAGGACATGCTCACCGAAGAAGAGATCGGTACGACGTGCTGCTTCGCTACCCAGGACAAGGTATGGGTCATCGGCCCCGCGGGAGTGCGGTGGGAGATATACACGGTCCTTGCTGATTCCGAGACGTTCGGCACCAGCCCCGGGCTTCCCGACACCACGGAGGTGTTCCGGTGCACGTCCTGGCCTACCTAGCTGCGGCGCTGATCGCGGCGTGGGGAATAGCCCATGCCGTACCCACCAAACGGGTGGTGGCCGGTTTCGCGCCGATCACGCCGGACAATCGGCGCGTTCTCACCCAGGAGTGGTTGGCCGAGTCCTTCACGATGTGGGGCATGGCCACCCTGGTGGTCGCGGTCACCGCGACTACGACTGACATCCAGGTCACCGCCATCGTCTACCGCGTCGTCGCAGGGTTACTCATAGCCCTTGCGGTGCTCACGGCGCTCACCGGCGCCCGAACCCCGATTGTGTGGTTCAAGGTCTGTCCCGTACTGCTTGCCACGTCTGCGGCCCTGCTACTCGTGGCCAGCGCTGCGGCAGCAGCTGCTTAGGCTTCTAAATCCGGTAGCAGCCGCCGCCTAGCGTGCGGCCCAGGATTACGCACCGCGGCGGGCACGGCGCCCGTCCAGATTTGCAATTGCTCCCGCGCGACGAGACGGCAACGGTGGGTATCGGCCAACTGGCGAGCCGCTTTGGTGAACGCCTGATTTGTCACCACGACCGCCTGGTTGCAACCGTGATGCAGTGCGCCGGAAACAACCTGCTGCACGGCGGCGACGCCAACGGCCTTTGCCAGCCTCTTACATTGGACCGCCATGCACGCACCGTCTTTCTTGGCGATCAGATCCACTCCATAGTCACCGGTGCTGGCTGTGTGGGTGACGTTCCAACCCCTGGTTCGAAGCTGTGCCGACACGAATTCCTCGAACTCGACACCCGACATTTGGTCGATGGCCGCCATACCGGACGTCAGGTATTTAAGGTCACGTCTTCGTTGTCGCATGGCTCGGAAGCGGTCGCGTCGAACAGCAAGCCACAACAGGATCAGCACCATCACAACGAGGCCGCCCATCCCGGCCGAAAATCCCGCCGGCACGCTGCCGGTGGCCCGCTGTGTGAAATACCAAGGGACAGCCAACCCCAACACGAGGAAGGACCCGGCGATCTTCTCCATGACTCCTCAAGGTGCCGACTCGGACTCGTCCGATGAACGTAGCGGATGGCTGTGACACTTCCGTCGCGGCGCAATGGTTCGAGTTACGCGTGAGACCGCCGCAACGCGCGATAATCGCCAACCGACGCTAGACTTTGCCCGCATGACGTTGGTCAGGGCGAAGTCCCAAGAGAGGGTGCCTCGCGTGTTGCGGCGACCCTTCGCCAAACCTCCCAATTTCCCGGTGCAGGTCGACTTTGCCAAACACCCAACTCTGTTGGAGATCTCACAACGGCAGAAGGAGATCGAGGCATGGGAAGCGATGAACGTCAGCGGCTACCGGTTCGCCAAACCCGGCGCCATTATCGGGTTCCTGATCTCCGCCGCGATGGTGTTTGTCGCGTTAACACCCATCCCGCCGAACTGGCCATGGAACATCCCGCTGGTAATACTGGCCATCTTCACGGCCGTGGCGACGGCGGTCTGTGGCCTTTTGTGGTTCGGCAATCCGGACATCGGCCCCCGTCCCGAGTCGTTGGCGATCGTGCCATTCTCGCGGGCGGAAAACCTGCACCTGATGAGTGGTCAGACCCTCGAGCCGTACCGAGCGACCTGCACCTGCCCCGGCTGTGGCGACCTATCCACCCATCTGATCCGCAGGCCGGCCGATGACGAGCCTGAATGGGCGATGGCTACTCGGCGTTGCGGAGTGTGTGCGCGGGAATGGGCTCAGGCCTAAACTACTTATGCCCCATAGTAATAGCACCAGGTCCTACATCTTGACGGGCACGTAGCTGGTCAACCCCCCGTCGACGACGAACTCCGAGCCCGTGGCGTAGGCCGACTCGTCGCTGACGAGGAAGAGCACAAAGGTGGCCACCTCACTGGGTTCAGCCCCCCGACGCATCGGAATCGGGGCCATGTATTCCTTGGTGACTCCCTTGCTCAAGGGGGTGTGCACCAGGCCGGGGTGGATCGAGTTGACCCGAATCCCGTAGGCCGCCAGTTCAACCGCCGCCGATTTGGTGATGCCGCGCAGCCCGAACTGCGCCGCCACGTAGGCATGCAGGTGGGCGCTGCCCGCCATTCCCTCGACCGACGAGATGTTGACGATCGATCCCCCACCCCCGGCGATCATGGGCTCGACGACGGCGCGCATGCCAAGGTAGGCGCCGGTGAGGTTGACGTCCAGGACCTGCTGCCAGTCGGACAGCGAGGAACCCCGCAATGGGCCCATCTTGACGATCCCGGCGTTGTTCACCAGCGCATCGAGCCGCCCGAACCTGTTCACCGCCGCTTCGACGGCCGCGTCCCACTGCTCTGGATCCGCGATGTCCAGGTGTACGAAATGGGCTGCCTCGCCGAGCTTTTCGGCGACCGCGCGCCCGTCATCGTCGAGGATGTCGCCGATCACCACCCGCGCGCCCTCCGCCACCAGCGCCCGCGCGTGGGCGGCGCCCATGCCGCGGGCACCGCCGCTGATCAGCGCCACCTTGCCGTCAACTCGTCCCGCTCGTCCCATAGCCGGTTACCGTACGCCCGCGGCAATACGTAGCTGATCGAGCAGCAGGTCGTCGTCGTAGCCGGGCACCAGGTAGTGGCACACCGCGAGGCGCACCAGCGCCATCGCCACGACGTCCGGGTCGGACACCTGCCCCGCCAGCGCTGGAGCGATCAGCTCAACCAATGTCGGCAGTGCCCTGGCCATCTGGCCGAGCACCAGACCGGGTTCTATCTCGATCAGCCCCCGCATCTGGTACGAGCCGTAAAAGTCGACCAGGAACTGCAGCAGCGCAGCTACCCGCTCGCGACCGACGCGGCCGCCAATCGCTCGATCCAAATCCTCACGCAACAACTGCAATTCGAACTGACTGAAGGCCGACATCAACTCGTCTTTGGACGCGAAGAACTTATAGAAGGTCGGGCGCGAGATGCCGGCCTGGGTTGCGACGTCCGACAGATTCAGCTTGCCGTATCCGTGGCGGCACAGCACTTTGAAGGTGGCCCGCAGGATGCGCTCGCGCATCGGGTCACCGGCGACGGCTTGATCGGTCATTTACATCCTTTACAGTATTTGTAAGCGATGTTAGCGTCGCGGCATGGCGCCCGCACCATCGGACTACAACAAGGTCAACTTCTTCAGCGACCCCGGATTGGTCGCGGATCCTTACCCGTACTACGAGTACCTGCGTGCACAGTGCCCGGTTTCGCCCGTACCCAGCAGCGGTATCGTCGCGGTGACCGGGTACGACGAACTCACCGAGGTGTACCGCGACAGCGCGAGGTTTTCCGCCGTCAACTCGTCGTTGGGCCCGTTTCCCCTGCCGTTCAGCGTGATCGGCGACGACATCTCCGAACTCATTGAGTCTCATCGTGATCGATTCCCGATGAGTGAGCATCTGGTGTCGTTCGACCCGCCCAAACACACCGCGCACCGCGCGTTACTCAACGGCCTGTTCACCCCAAAGCGGCTCAAGGAGAACGAGGAGTTCATGTGGGCCCTCGCCGATCAACTGATCGACGAGTTCGTCGCCAACGGATGCTGCGAGTTCGCCTCCGCGTACGGTCAGCCGTTTCCGTTACTGGTCATCGCGGACCTATTGGGAGTGCCCGCAGCCGACCATTCGATGTTCCGTGAGCTGTTGGCCGGCAAGGGCCCCGCGGAAGACCCGGAGTGGGCTCAGCGCGACCAGGACGGTTCGGTGAACATGAATCCACTTGCCTACCTGGACAAGTGGTTCACCACTTACATCAGCGACCGACGCGACACGCCCGCCCATGACATCCTCACCGAGATGGCCACCCAGCACTTCCCGGACGGCTCACTGCCCGAGGTGGTGGATCTGGTGCGGATCGCCACGTTCCTGTTCATCGCGGGACACGAGACCACCGCCCGGCTGTTGTCCAGCACAATGCGAGTCTTGGCCGAGGACTCGGAGCTGCAAGCTGCGTTGCGCGGCAACCGTGATCGCATTCCGAACTTCATTGAGGAGATGCTGCGGCTGGAGAGTCCGATCAAGAGCGACTTCCGGTTGACCCGAGTCGCGACGACGCTCGGTGGAGTCGAGCTTCCAGCCGGCACGACCGTGATGCTGCTGCCCGGTGCCGCGAACCGGGACGCGGCCCACTTCGACTGCCCGGCCGAACTGCGGATGGACCGGCCGAACACGCGCCAGAACGTGGCGTTCGCCCGCGGGGTGCACAGTTGCCCCGGGGGGCCACTCGCCCGCATCGAGGGCCGAGTCACCATCGAGCGGATCCTGGACAGGCTCAAAGACATTCGGGTCGATGAAGCCCAGCACGGACCGCCGGGGGATCGTCGTTTCGACTACGTGCCGCTATACATCCTTCGGGGGCTGGAAGCGCTGCACATTGAGTTCACCGCGAAGCGATGACCGCGAGCGGTCGGTTGCAGGGGTGGCTCGACAAGCTGGCGCTGACCGAGTTGCTGGCGGTGCTGTCCGCGGCCGTTGATCGTGGCGACCGGGAGGCGATCATCTCTTGCTATGCAGCGGAGTCCTACGACGACCACGGGGCCTTCCAGGGATCTGGTCGCGAGTTCGCCGAGATGATCTGTGCCCCATCGGATCCCGGCGACCAGATGACGATGCACCACCTGCTGGGCCAGTCGGTGTTCGACATCGAGGGCGACGACGCATGGGGGGAGACTTTCTTCGTCATGCACGCGGTCATCGGTGGCCGGACGATGACGTCGTTCGGCCGCTACATCGACTACTTCCGACGGACCGACGCGGGCTGGAAAGTGGCCTAACGGCGCGTGGTGCCCGACGTAACGCTTCCCGGCGACGACGCGGAGTACTGGACGCCAAGTCGCGACCGTTCCGATCCTCGATACGACCGGCTCACGACGCCGCCGAACCGCCCGTGACCCATGCGTCGGGCGCACTTCCGCCCACGCCGGCGTTACGCGCAGTCGGCGCAGATCGGAAGTCCAGAGCTCGAGCTGCGTAACCGGCTGCGGTGCTGCACTAAAAAGCAGCTAGAACAAGTGAATTCGTCGTTGCGCTGCGGAATCACCGTCACCGACAGTTCTTCACCGGACAGGTCCGCGCCGGGCAGCTCGAAAAAGAGCACGTCGTTGGGGTCCTCGTCGACAACGGCGATGGTCGAGCCGGGCAGGGTGGGCGCCAGCTCGCGTAGGGCGGACGTGTCCTGGGCCTCGTCCGGTATCCGACGTGCGTCGTAATCGCTGCTGTTCGCCATGGATGTTCCTTCCTGCCGAATGACGGGTTGACGCACCTGCCTGTACTCACCCGTGGCTCAGGCGATACCCCATTTCGGCGCCGACCACACCCATAGAGCCCAAGAAATTAGACACGCGACAAATGACGCCTTTCGGCGTGTCGATGGAAGTCGACTCAGCATCGCCGAGGCTTTCACTGGCGTGGCCGCGTTTCACCCGGTCAAGGCCGGAAATGAAACGCTCACTTTCCGTGGGAGCGCAGCGTCAGCGGCAACACCCACCAAAAGAAGACAAACAGCGCCAGCGCACACGCTCCCGCGATAAACCCCGTGCTGGACCCGGCTACGGCTGCGAACACGATGATCGTCACCCCGGTCAGCGCCACACCCAGCAGCGCCAACCCGGCGTAGGCGCACCGGTGCGCGGCCGACACCAGCACTTGGAGACGATGCCGCCTGAACAGCAGCCGGTGGATGCCGACCGGGGCGATCAGCAGCATCGTCGCCGCCACCGAAGACCCCACCGTCGCCAAATAAACGATCCCCATTTGTTCGCTAAGGACGTCGAAACGCTGCTGAAACGGCAGCGTCAACAGGAAGCCGGTGAGCAGCTGCACCCCGGTCTGCACCACCCGCAGCTCCTGCAGGAGGCTGGTCCAGTTGCGGTCCAGCCGTTCGATTTCGGTTTCGCCACGTTCGTTGCGATCCCACTGCTGGTCCTGTTCCGGATGATCGACATCCATAGCCGTGATCATCGCACTGGCCGTGCGTGGGCGTGTTGATTTGGCGCCGATGCGGCGGGTTATGGGACGGTTCCCAAACCTTCGAGTGCATCTCGATTATCAAACCTGTTGTCGCGCAGGCATTCACCATAGCCCCGGAGCGCAAATGGGGCCCGCCGAACCGCCGCTACCTATGGCGCCGTCAGCGCGCCGGCCCCAACGGATGGCAGCCGCGCGCCGGCTCAGTGGTTGAGCTTGCCGTCCCGCACCGCGGTCAACGCGTCGTCCAGCGTCGGGTACAGCGGGAATGTCTTGTCCAGACCGGTCAGGTGGATCGGTCTCCTGGTCGCAGGACCGCGCGCAACCACCCCGAACTCGGTCGACTTGCCCAGTTTCTCGTAGGTCGCCGCAAGGATCTTCAACCCTACCGAGCCGAGGAACTCCACCGCGGAAAGGTCGATGACCAGTGCCGTCGGCCCCTCCGCGACCACCGCGCTGATGGCTTGTTCCAGCGCGGGAGCGGTGACCAAATCGATTTCGCCGCTGACACTGACCACGGACACGCCATCGTGGTCCTCAACCAACGTGGTAATCGAATCAGGAGCTGACAATGGCGATCCTTAGTCCCGGGCCTTGAGCGTGCTGCAAGCCTAACCTGCCGTGCGAACTGCGAGAAGAATAAGCCCTCCACACCTGCGCCGCGACAACCCACGCTAGTCTCCCCATAGGAGGTGCGCACTGCGGAGCAGCGACGCGGCACACGGGAGGCCAGATGTCAGATTCGCCGTCGGATTTCAGTAACACAAACACCGCCGCGCAGACGGTCACCGTTTCCAGCGAGGGCCTGCTGCCGCAGCTAGTGCAGCATCTGCGGCAGAATCGGACAGTCTTGCGCGAGGAATGGGCCCGCAGGATCACCGAGGCCGAACTGCTCACCGCGATGACCCCGGAGGAGCTGTTCTCCGAGGCAACCGCCGTCTACGACAACTACGTCGAGGTGCTCGAGACCGGTAGCGTCGAGGCGTTGCAGGCCTACGCGCGTGACCTGTCAGAACGCATCATTCCGCGGGGCGTGGAAACCGACGAGGTCATCGGTATCGTCCTGCTGCTGCGCGACGTGCTCGCGCGCTCGCTGTTCGAGAAGTACCAGAGCGAGTTCGAGATGCTCAACCGCGTTCTGGACGCCTACGAGCCGGCGGCCAACCGCATCGCGAATACCGTTGCCGTCAGCTTCGTGCAGGAACGCGAGCGCATCATCCGCCAGCAGCAGGAGGCGATCCGCGAGCTGTCGACGCCGGTGCTGCAGGTGCGCGAGCAGCTGCTGATTCTGCCGATCATCGGCGTGCTCGACAGTCAGCGCGCCCGCCAGGTCACCGAACAGCTGCTGCGGGCCATCCGCGCCAACCGCGCAAAAGTCGTGGTCATCGACATCACCGGTGTGCCCACCATCGACTCCACGGTGGCCAACCACCTGGTGCAGACGGTCGATGCGTCGGGGTTGATGGGCGCGAGCGTGATCATCACCGGCCTGTCCTCGGAAATCGCCCTGACGCTGGTGACCATCGGACTGGACCTGTCGAAGATGAATGCCGTCGGCGACCTGCAGGGCGGCATCGAGGAAGCCGAACGCCTGCTCGGCTACGAGGTCACGCGCACCGGCGAGCAGACCGGGTGAGCACAACCAGCACGAGCACGCAATGCCAGTACCAATCCTGAAACAGGGCTCGATCCTTATTGCCACGGTGCAGTCCGCGCTGACCGACTCGGAGACGGAACGGCTGCGGTATGACCTCATGGAACGGGTCAGCAGGTTTCGCGCACAGGGCATCATCGTCGACGTCACCGCCATCGACGTGATGGATTCGTTCGCCGCCCGCTCGCTGCGGACCATCGCCCACATGACCCGGCTACGCGGCGCGGACACCGTGATCGTGGGTCTGCAGCCAGAGGTGGCCTTCGCCATGGTCCAACTCGGCCTGGCGTTCGACGACATGAACACCGCGCTGGACCTCGAAGAGGGCCTTGCGCTGTTGAATCGTAAACGGGGAGTGGGGAAATCGACGATCGGGCGCGACGGTGGCGGATGACATCGTCGTCGACATCGATGACTCTGACGACATCGTCGCCGCCCGCAAAGCCGGACATCAACTCGCACTCGATCTCGGATTCTCGCTGACCGACGTCACGATGATCGCCACGGCGGTCTCCGAAATCGCACGAAACATCACCAGCTACGCGGGTCGGGGCGCCGTCCGGGTCACGGTGGCCGACCGGGAGGGCCGCAAGGCCCTGGTGGTGCGCGCCGAAGACGACGGCCCGGGCATCGCCGACATCGAGCGCGCGATGGAGGACGGATATTCGACCGGTCGAGGGTTGGGGATGGGCTTACCCGGCGCCCGCCGCCTGATGGACCGACTGGTCGTGGATTCCAAACTCGGCCGCGGAACGGTGGTCGAAATGTGGAAATGGGTCCCGGCCCGTGCATGACCATGCATAACAGTGGCCGGCTGGGGCCGATCGAATGGGCGACCGTGGGTCGCCCGCTGCCCGGCGAGCACCTCTCCGGTGACCAACCGATTGCGGTCGGCATCGATGACGGCGCGGCTTTATTCGGTGTGATCGACGGCCTCGGCCACGGGCCGGACGCCGCGACGGCCGCCCTGCGCGCCGTCGATGCGCTCAACAGGGCGCGTGGTGAGCGCGTGGAAGTCCTTGTGCAACTCTGCCACCGTGTGCTGGAGGGCACCCGAGGAGCCGCTATGACCTTGGCGCGGGCGGATTTCGGGGCCGGCACCCTGACTTGGACCGGGGTGGGAAACGTCACCGCCGACCTGGTCGCCAAGGCAGCGGCCGGCATCCACGTCCGATCCAGTGCGCGCCTGACCGCGGGCATCGTCGGTTACCGCATACCGGAAATCAGGCCGGCGCAAGTGGTTCCAATTCGCGCCGGCGACCTGGTCGTGATCACCACCGACGGCATCGACGAAAATCATCTGCAGCACATCGACTTCGCCGCTTCCGCCGCGGTTATCGCCGAAGAAATCCTGGGTAAACACGCCAAAGAAACCGACGATGCGATGGTGCTGACCGCGCGTCACCGGGGAGCATCGACATGAGCGGCAACGACGACTTTCGTGTTCACTACGCCGCAGCGTTGAACGGCTACTTGGACGCCCGCGACGAGGACAGCCTGGCCGTCGGCCACGAGCTGGGACGCCGGGCGCTGCAAGAGGACATCAGCATGCTCGAAATCATCGAGCACCACGTCCGTCTTGTTCTCGAACTCTCGCAGGACGTCCGAATCGACGCGCCGGTCGCATTGGAATTCCTGTTGCAGACGCTAGCCCCGCTCGACGTCGCAACTCGGGGATTTCTCGACGGCACCAAGCGCTACGCGGAACAACGCGCCCGCGCCGAGGGTCTCGCCGACCGTGACAAGTTCCGCACCGCCCTGGTGAATTCGCTGCAGGAGGGGTTCTTCGTCGCCGATCACGAGGGCGCCGTGATCGAAATGAACAACGCCTTCATCGAGATCCTCGGCTATCCCACCGAAGGGCTGCCATACCGGTGGCCGCACCCGTGGTTGGTCGACAAAAAGACTGCGCGTGAACAGCAATCCCTGGTCCGCAGCAAAGGTAGCGCCGAGTACGAGACGCCGATTCGCCATCGAGACGGTCACCTCGCTTGGGTGACGGTGAGCATCAATGCGGTCAAGGAGACCGACGACGACCGGGACGTCTACGTGGGGACGATACGAGACATCACCGCGGAGCGGGCGTTTGCGGCCCGGGAAGGCGCGGTCCTGCGGCTGGCCACGGCCGTGGCGGTGGCCAAAAGTGTGGCCGAGCTGCTGTCGATCACTCTCGACGAGTGCCGTACGGCGATCGACGTGCAACGCGTCGTCGCCGTCGCTTGGCCCAGCGGTGACGGCGAACCGGCCGTCCAGACCGCGGGCGAACCTTCCGCATCTTCTTGGCGCGCACTGGATCCGTGGTTGCGGACTACCTTTCAGGACGCTCGTCACCAGCTACCGCTCTCAGCCAAGACGGTCGAGCGGCCCGGCAATCCCGGCAGGGCACAGGGATTGGTCGCGGTGCTCTCCGGCACGGGAGATCTCGCGTTGTGGTTGGAGCTTCGCTCCCCGCGTTGGATCAGCGCGGAGGATCGGCTCCTGGTCACCGTGCTCATCGGCCACCTCAGTCTGGCCATGCAGCATGTCCGTCAGTTCGAAAGCGCCCGGGAGACGTCGCTGACGTTGCAGCGCGCGATGCTGCCCCCGGTGGAGCCGCCGCCAGGGTTTGCCGTGTGCTACGAACCCGCCGTCCCGCCATTGGAGATCGGCGGCGACTGGTATGACGTGCTGCCACTCGGAGATGACCGCATCGGCATCGTCGTCGGCGACTGCGTAGGTCGTGGTCTGCCGGCGGCCGCGATCATGGGTCAGCTACGCAGCTCGGCACGCGCACTGTTGATCAACGGGGCCCAGCCCGCGCTGTTGCTCGAGCAACTCGACTCGGCGGCGTCCCTCATCCCGAATGCTTACTGCACGACGGTTTTTCTGGCGATCCTGGACACCGAATCCGGGGTGCTGCAGTACAGCAACGCCGGTCATATGCCCGCCGTGCTCAGCGGACCCGAGCCCGGAAAGACGACCGTGTTGACCGACGCCGCGTCGGTTCCGCTTGCGGTCCGCCGAGGCGGACCGCGCCCGCAGGCCTCCCGGGTGTTACCGCCGGGATCGACGCTGATGGTGTTCACCGATGGCCTGGTCGAGCGGAGATACGAATCGATCGACGATGGATTCGCCCGAGCCGCAAACGTTTTGGCGAGAACTATCAACATGCCTTTGGACGCTGTCCCGGCCGCTGTGGTTCGCCAGCTGGCCCCGGCGGGAGGGTATGACGACGACATCGCGATGGTGATATATCGGCACCAGCCGCCGGGGCTTCGAATCGAAAGAGGAGCCACGGCAGACCAATTGGTCGATATCCGGCATCGGCTTGCCGAGTGGCTGCGGGCCGCCGACGTCCCGGATGCGTTGGCCGCCGACATCGTGCTGGTCGTCAACGAAGCGTGCACCAACTGCGTCGAGCATGCATACCGCGGACACCGCGTCGGCGCAATGCTGCTCGAAGTGAAAACCGCCGACGACGAAATCCGGGCGCGGGTCACCGACTCCGGTTCGTGGAAGACACCGGCCGCCGACCCGGGCAACAGCGGGCGGGGACTAATGCTGATGCGGGCGCTCAGCGAGACGTTGGAACTGGACACCACGCCAACCGGCACCACCGTCGACGTCACTTTCCGGATTCCAACCGAAGCCGGTTAGTCGACGGCGCATATCAGCGCACCACAATCGTGTGTTCCCCGCGCGGCACCAGCTCTCCGATGATCGGCGCGCCAGGGATCTCGCCCGCGATCAGCAGCCCGCCCGAGGTCTGCGCGTCGGCGAGCAAGAGGGCCTCGTCCTCGCCGACGCCCGACAAGTCGACGTGTGGAGCCACCCAGTCGAGGTTTCGCCGCGTGCCCCCGCTGACGTAGCCCGCCGCCAGCGCCTCCCGTGCCCCGTCCAGATAGGGCACCGCAGCCGATTCGATCAGCGCCGTGACGCCGCTGGCCCGCGCGAGCTTGTGCAGATGCCCGAGCAGGCCGAAACCGGTGATATCAGTCGCGCACTCCACACCCGCAGCCAGCGCCGCCCCGGCCGCCTCCGCGTTGAGCGTCGTCATCACCGCGACCGCCTCCGGGAAGCACTCACCAGTGGCCTTGTGCCTGTTGTTCAGCACGCCTACCCCGAGCGCCTTGGTCAACGACAGCGGCACGCCCGGTTTGGCGGAGTCGTTGCGCAGCAACCGGTTTGGGTCGGCAGTCCCGGTTACCGCCAGCCCGTATTTGGGCTCGGGGTCGTCGACACTGTGCCCACCGGCGAGATAGCAGCCCGCCAGTTCGCACACGTCCAGCCCGCCGCGCAGCGTCTCGGCCGCCAGCTCGAACGGCAGCAGATCTCGCGGCCAACCCAGCAGGTTCACCGCGACCACCGGACACCCGCCCATCGCGTACACGTCGGACAGCGCGTTGGTGGCCGCGATTCGGCCCCAGTCGTACGCGTCGTCCACGACCGGGGTGAAAAAATCCGCCGTCAGGATCAGCGCCGTGCCGCCTTCGATGCGCACCACGGCCGCGTCGTCGCCGCTGTCCAGCCCGACCAGCAGCTCACCGGCCGGATGGCGCGGCGCGGTCCGGCCCAGCCCGCGGACCACGTCCTCCAGTTCGCCTGGCGGGATCTTGCACGCGCAGCCGCCGCCGTGGGCGTACTGAGTCAGTCGGTAGCTCATGGTGTCCATAATTGTCGGCATGGCTCATGGAGGCGTGTCCGGTCTGGTGACCGGCGCGGTCTTCAAAATCGTCGAACGGCAGACGCTGCCGCTGGCGGGTTCGATTCCCGTCCGCCTCCGCCATACTCCTTCGGACCCGACATGACCGACCCGCGGCGGCGGGTGCCCCGCACCGACGTGCTGCTCGCCGATCCCCGCCTGGCCGAAGCCGAGCGCCTGCTGGGACGCGCCCTGGTGAAGTCCGTGATCGCCGAGGCGCAGCAGCGGGCACGGGCCGGCGAAATCGAGCCGGAGCGCGTCGCCGAGCACGCCGTCGCCGCGCTGCCCGCCACCGCGTCAAGCCTGCGGCCTGTCGTCAACGCCACCGGCGTGGTCGTGCACACGAACCTGGGCCGGGCGCCGCTGTCACGCGCCGCGCTGGACGCGGTGGCTGCCGCGGGCGGCACCACGGACGTCGAGTTCGACCTGGCAACCGGTCGGCGCGCTCGCCGGGGCCGCGGCGCGTTGGCTGCGCTGGCCCGGGCGGTGCCCACCGCCGGCGGAGTGCACGTCGTCAACAACAACGCCGCGGCGCTGCTGCTGACCGCGCTCACGTTGGCTGGCGGCAAGGAAATCGTGCTCAGCCGTGGTGAATTGGTCGAAATCGGCGACGGATTCCGCATCCCCGAACTGCTGGCGTCCACCGGTTCACGGCTCCGCGAAGTCGGCACCACCAACCGCACCAGCCTGCGCGACTATGCCGAGGCGATCGGGCCCGAGACCGGTTTCGTGCTGAAGGTCCATCCGTCCAACTTCCACGTCAGCGGCTTCACCTCGGCCGTCGGGATCGCGGAGTTGGCGGCCCTCTTGGACGAGCTCAAGGCACCGCTGGTGGTCGACATCGGTTCCGGGCTGTTGGCCCCGCATCCGGTGCTGCCCGACGAGCCGGACGCCACGTCGACGCTGCGCGCCGGCGCGGACCTGGTTACCGCGAGCGGCGACAAGTTGCTGGGCGGCCCGCAGGCCGGCCTGATGTTCGGCGAAGCGCAGCTGATCGAGCGGCTACGCCGGCATCCGGCGGCGCGCGCCCTGCGCGTGGACAAGCTCACCCTCGCCGCACTGGAAGCGACCCTGGTCGGCCCGCCACCGCCGGTGGCTCAGGCGCTGGTCGCCGACGTGGCGCAGCTGCGGGCCCGCGCGGAACGGCTTGCCGCACAGCTCCCCCAGAACCTGGGGGCAGAGGCGGTGGACTGCGTCGCAGCCGTCGGCGGCGGCGGGGCACCGGATGTGCGACTGCCCAGCGCCGCGGTGAGCCTGCCGGAGTCCTACGCCGCCGCGCTGCGCACCGGCGACCCACCGGTGGTCGGCCGGTTAGAGGCCGGGCGATGCCTGCTGGACCTGCGCACCGTGGCCCCGGAATCCGACGAACTGCTGGTCGCGGCGGTACGGGCATGTTCGTCATAGCCACCGCCGGGCACGTCGACCACGGCAAGTCGACCCTGTTACATCGGCTCACCGGCATGTGGCCGGACCGGTTGGCCGAGGAGCAGCGCCGGGGCCTGACCATCGACCTCGGCTTCGTGTGGACCGAAATCGACGGGCGCCAGCTCGCGTTCGTCGACGTGCCCGGCCACGAACGGTTCGTCGCCAACATGCTCGCCGGCGTGGGTGCCGTGCCGGCCATCATGTTCGTCGTGGCCGCCACCGAGGGCTGGATGCCGCAGTCCGAAGAGCATCTGGCCGCCCTGGACGCCCTCGGGGTCCGGCACGCGCTCCTGGTGATCAGCAAGGCCGACCTGGCCGATCCCGGTCCGGCGATCGAGCAGGCGCGAGAACGGTTCGCCGCCACGTCGCTCGCCGAGCCGCGCGTCGCCCTGGGCACCGACCTTGATCAGGTGCGCGCAGAACTGTTGGCGCTGACGGACCGGCTGCCGCCGCCGGACCGCGACGCCGACGTGCGGCTGTGGGTCGACCGCTCCTTCACCGTTCGGGGTGCGGGCACGGTGGTGACGGGAACGCTGGTTGCCGGCACCATCCGGGTGGGCGACGAACTCGAACACGCCGGGCAGCGCGTCACCGTGCGCGGCCTGCAATCGCTGGGCCGCAACCAGACCGGGGTCGGCGCAGTGGCCCGCGTCGCACTGAACCTGCGGGGCGTGGACCGTAAGGACATCGGCCGCGGGGACACCGTGGGGACCCCGGGCGCCTGGCTGGACACCGCGGAAATCGACGTCGCCCTGCGGTCGGTGGGCAAACTGCACCGTCAGCTCGCGCTGCACATCGGGTCCGCGGCGGTGCCTGTGCACGTCCGCCCGCTGGGGACGGGTGCGGCCAGGCTACGCCTGGGACGGCTGTTGCCGTTGCGTGTCGGAGACGTCGGGTTGCTGCGCGATCCAGGGGAGCATCGGATCGCGGCCGGGATCGAGGTACTCGACGTGCGGCCGCCGGGCCTACGCCGGCGCGGCGCGGCGCGCGCCCGTGCCGCGGAGCTGGCGACCGGCCGCGTCCGTCCGCCCGACTGCGCCCGGGCAGATGAGCTGCACGCGATGGGTCTGCCCACAACCGGCAAGTCGCGTCAGCGAGTGGGCGACTGGGTGGTGGACCCGCAGTGGTGGGCCGCGCGGCGCGAGTGTGCGACCGCGACGGTGCAGCGCTGGGCCGCCGACCACGACATCGCGGCGGGGATGCCGCTGGGGACGTTGCGGCAGCAGGTCGGACTACCCACCGCAGAACTGATGCCCAAGCTGCTGGAGGGCACCGGCCTCGAGGTGGTCGACGGGCTGGTCCGGACGCCCGGTGCTAGCCTGCCGGCCCGCGTCGACAAGGCGGTGCACAAGGTCGAGCAGTGGCTGGCCGCCGAACCGTTTCGCGCGCCGGAGGCCTACGAGCTGGCTGAGCTGAAGCTCGGTACCCGCGAGCTGGCCGCGGCGGTGCGCGCCGGTCGGCTTACCCGGATCGCCGACGGTGTCGTGCTCGGGCCCGACGCGTTGGATCGAGCGGTCGGCATCCTCGCGACGCTGCCGCAGCCGTTTACCGTCAGCGAGGCCCGCCGCGCCCTGGGCACCACCCGACGGGTCGCGGTGCCATTGCTAGAGCAACTCGACGGGCGGCGGATCACCCGGCGGAGCGGCGACGGCACGCGGACAGTCGATTGATCAAGCCGCGAAATCAGTCGCCCACGGAGATCGCTGCGGCAGCGGCGCTTTCGCGTTCGCGAAGTGACACGAACTCGAGTTGAGCGAGGTTGGCCGCCACCGTGACCAGTGGCTGCGCGGCCTCGACGGCTTGGTGGTGATCGGTAGTTTCGGCGCGCAGTACCTGCACGAATTCCCCCGCCATAGGCGGATTTGTCGTGTCGCTGGCCCCAGAGAGCTGCGCGCTGACGAATTCCAGGTGAGCTTCTAACACGGCGCGGACTGCTAGGCACCCTCCGGTCGGCGGTAGCGTCCTGATGTCGGCGATCATGTCCGCCGCGAGGCGCACCCAGGTTCCCCGGTTGGCCGCCCTCACCACCGGGGTCCGCAGGTTGGCCCCGCTGCCGGTCTCCGAAAGATAATGGCGCAGAGCATCATCGACTCTTCGGCTGCCCACCACCGCGTCGTGGCTCAGGGCCGCGAGGTTGGCGTCAATTCCCTCCCGGCTTTCCTCCGAACGACCACGGGTGACGCGCAGCACCGCCGCCTGAAGATAGCGCACATTGACGTCGAGCGCGGCCCCGATCAGAGCAGACACCGCAGCCGTGGCGCCCCTGGGCCACAGCAGCAGCGACACACCCAGACCCACGGCCGCGCCCATCGCGATGTCTTCGATGCGCAGCAGACCGACGCGCCAGCCGGCAGGGGCCGTGAGGTTGAGGATGACCAACAGACTCAACGCACCCATGGCCTGAGCGGCGGTGAAGGAAACGAACCGAGGCAGATAGGTCGACGCGAACACCGTTATCGGCACCAGCAGCCACAGCACAACGGGTTCCACACCTGCAGCGCCAATGAGTACCCCGCCGAGGATGATGCCCAACGCGGTACCCGCGACGGCCTGAACGACTTTGGTTCTGGTGGCGAGCGCACTGCTGCTGAGCACCAGCATCGTTCCCACCACGACCCAGAAGCCATGCTCGACCAAACGCAGGTGGGTGACGGCGACGGCCAGAGCCAGCCCGGCGCCCATGCGGAGGCCGTTATGTGCCGCCACGGAACGGGTGGCCAGAAACGCGCTGAGAATCGTGGTGCCCGCCACGGTCTCCGGTGACAGCCGGTCGGCGAAGCCGGTCGGCGGCAGCCGTACGCCGAGGGCCCGGGCCCACACCGGCCGGGCATCGGCCGCGGCGGCCGCGGCGATGACCCTGCCCGTCAATCCGATGGTTGTCGCGATCACTCGGCACGCCAGCAGCTGCCGACCAGTCGCAATGGCCGCCGCGTCGTCCGGAGCGCGGAGGATCAGTTCCACGTCCTCGCGATAACTGCCACGCGCGACCGCCCGCAATCGGGGAAGTGCCTCGTCGAGAGCGGCGCGGTTCGCGGCGCGATGGGCCAGTTGCGAAGCATCGAGCAACCGAGCGCAGCACCGCAGGACGTCGATGCCCGGCGGTCTCACCGGACCCAGCGTCGCCCCGGTGTGGTCGTCGACCAGGTCGGCGACCAGTTCGAGAAGGTCGACGATTCGCACCAGTGCCCGGCTGCCGGCGCTGAGGCCGACCGGCCGGAAGCTGGCGGCGAGGAAATTGTCCCGCAGCGCGTCCATCGCCGCGGTCACGTCTTCGGCCGAGCCGATGCCCTCGATCCGGTCGGCCAGCGCCGCGCACACTTGTGCGACGTGACGGCGCAGGGCGCCATAGTGCCGCGGGGGAAGGAAGAACAACGCCGCCGGCACGCATATCACCAGCGCGATCAGCCAACCCAGCAGCCGCTCGCCGATCGGCCCGACGGGCGTGCAGACCGGCCAGACATAGAACAACAGGGTCGCGCGTTGACCGGCGGACATCGTCGCACTGAGCATGCCGGCCAGCGTCACCGCAATGCCGAGGAAAAACATCAACGTCACCGCCAGCCAGGCAATGGGAGCAACGAGCGTGCTGAGGGTGATCAGAACGAATCCGTTGACGGCCAAGCCGAGGTAAGCCACCGCGCGCTGCTGTCGGTTGCCCGGAAATTCGGTGACCACCAAAAGCCAAAAGGCACCGAGCAACGCGTACAGGGGTGTCACCCTGCCGCCCACGACGGCGAAGGCGAATCCGGTCGTAAGGGGCACCATGATCGCCGCACGGATGGCGCGTCGCAGCGCGTCGCGCTCCGGATCCTTGCTGCGCAGCAGATCCAAAGTTTGCCGGATCGACCGGATCCGGATCTGCATGACTGGATGATAGAACGGTTGCCAGGTGGAGGCCTGACGGGCGCGATGGCGACTCCGCGTCGTCGCGTGGCTACAGCCGCTCTTTGACCGCCGCGGACAACCGCGCGCCGTCGGCCTTGCCGGCCGCGATCGCGGTGGCCGCCTTCATCACCATTCCCATCTGCTTCGTGGTGGGCCGGTGCCCCAGCTCCTCGGCCACCTCGGCTATGGCGGTGTCGGCAACATCGGCCACCTCGGCCTCGGTGAGCGGCGTGGGCAGGTACTCGTCGATGATCCGCGCCTCGGCGTGCTCGTTGGCGGCGAGATCTCCGCGTCCGTTTTGGGTGTAGATCTCGGCCGCCTCGCCGCGCTTCCGCGATTCCCTGGCCAACACCTTCGTGATGTCGTCGTCGGACAGTTCGCGCGCCTCCTTGCCGGACACCTCCTCGGTCTGAATCGCGGCCAGCAGAATGCGCAGGGTCGCCATTCGCAACTTGTCCTGGGCCTTCATCGCCTGGGTCAGGTCCGCCCGGAGCCGCGATTTGAGTTCCGCCATGACTGAGACGCTACGCGCCGGAACCCTGGTCAACGTTGAGAAATGCCGGGACCGCCGACAGGATGGAGGCCATGACGAACGACGGGCCCGGCTTCGGGGCTGGTTTCGAAGGCCGCTGGACTTGGTGAACCCGCCGCCTGGTTACCCGGTCGGCCCGCCGCCCGGCTACGGCCCGCCACCCGGCTACGGCCCCCCACCCGGCTACGGCCCGCCACCCGGCTACGGCCCGCCACCCGGCTACGGTCCCCCACCGGGGTACGGTCCGCCACCCGGCTACGGTCCCCCACCGGGGTACGGCCCCCCACCCGGCTACGGCCCCGCACCGGGGTACGGCCCGCCCCAGCTGCCTCCGAGAGCGGTCAAACCCGGGATCATCCCGCTGCGGCCCTTGACCCTGAGCGACATCTTCAACGGCGCGGTCGGCTACATCCGGGCCAATCCCAGGCCGACGCTGGGGCTGACCG
>NZ_JBKQOI010000175.1:0-14185 GCF_052145595.1 Mycobacterium sp.
TTCGTCGGCAAGGATTTCGTGGTCACCGTCCGCCACGGTGAGCACGGCGGACTGTCTCAGGTACGCAAGCGCATGGATGCCGACCCCGAGCAGCTACGCCTGGGACCGTACGCGGTGATGCACGCCGTCGCCCACGAGGTGGTGAACCACTACCTCGAGGTGAGCCATCTGGTCGAATCCGATATCGACAGCATCGAGGAAGTGGCGTTCGCCCCGGGCCGCAAGCTCGATGTCGAACCGATCTACCTGCTCAAGCGCGAGGTCGTCGAACTGCGCCGGTGCGTCAACCCACTGTCCGGCGCGTTCCAGCGAATCCAGCAGGAAAACAAAGACCTGATCTCCAAAGAGGTGCGGCGCTACCTGCGCGACCTCGCCGACCACCATTCCGAGGCCGCAGAGCACATCGCCAGCTACGACGACATGCTCAACTCGCTGATACAGGCCGCACTGGCCCGCGTCGGCATGCAGCAGAACAACGATATGCGCAAGATGGCGGCCATAGCCGGCATCTTGGCGGTGCCCACCATGGTCGCCGCCATCTACGGGATGAACTTCCATTTCATGCCCGAGCTCAACTGGACGTGGGGTTACCCGGGGATAATGGCCTTGATGACCCTGGCCTGCCTGGTCCTGTACTTCCAATTCCGGCGCAACAATTGGCTGTAGCCCGCTCGCGCGCCGACTGTGCGCTGGCGGCTTCGAGTGTGCGTCCAGGGTAGCAATTTCGCGATTCGCCCGCCGTGGGCGCAGAGTCGACGCCGCCTACGCAGAGTCGATGAACCAAGCTCATGTCAGTCCGGTTGTGCCGCAGGCCGATTCGGATCCAGCACGTCCACGCCGTCGTTCTGCCATGCCCGTCGCATGGCCTGGGCCCCTTTCAAGCCGCCTTTGAGCCGCACCCATGCCGCCTCGGTCGCGGTGATCGGAGTCGCCGATAGGAACTTCACCGGGTCGCGCGGCGGCTCCAGCGGCAGATCCGGGATGTCGCTGTGGCCCAACAACACCGCGGTGAACGGGACGCGGCGCGACGGCGACGCCCATAGCGGCGAGCCGAGGTCAATCAGCGCTTCGGCGGCCAGCACCAGACCGTCGACCGCCGGCGCAGCCGCCAGGATGGCCAGGCTGCGGGCAATGCCCGTGGCGGGCCCCGGATCCCGCAGGCGCAGCGTGATTTCGGCGCGCGGGCCGCGCTGGTGATCGGCGAATGGTTCCGTCGGATCGGTCATCGGATGGCGCGAGCACCCCAGCGACACGTAATGCACCAACCCTTCTGCGCCACCACGAAATCGCAGCACCTCGATGGGTTCGGTGCCCAGAAATGTCACGCTCGCCGAATCAGGCTCGGCCCCGACACCAACCTCGGCGAAGTGGCTGCGCAGGTGTGCGCGCAGTCGATCCAGAATCTGTGTCACTTAAGCGCAGACGGCGCGATCGTCAGGTTCACCCCGGAGTCGGCGTCGAAAACGGCCAGTTTGGTGGTGTCGAACGCCAACTCGACCGACTGCCCGACGGCCGCCTTCGACTCGGCGGTAACCCTTGCCACGAACTGATTTTCGCGCATTTCCCCCTGGGCCTCCAGTTCATCCAACTGAGCCGAGTGCACTGCCGGACCCGCGGTGGTGAAGTACACGTATTTGTCGGCGCCCAGCGATTCGACCAGGTCGACCTTCACCTCGAAGGTCAGCGCCCTGATGCGCTGGTAGCCGTCAATCAACGCGGCATCGGCCAGGTGCTCGGGCCGCACCCCGACGATGACGTTGTCCGGTTTCGGGTGCGAAGCGATCACCTCCTGCACTTCCGGCGTCAGCATCACCTCACCGAAGGACAACTTCAGTCCGATCGGTGTCAACGTGGCCGGGAAGAAATTCATCGCCGGCGAGCCGATGAATCCCGCAACGAAAAGATTGGCGGGGCTCTCGTAAACCTCGTCCGGGGTGCCGATCTGCTGTGCCACACCCCCGTGCATCACCACGACGCGGTCTCCCAATGTCATGGCCTCGGTTTGGTCGTGGGTGACGTAGACGGTGGTGGTGCCCAATCTCCGTTGCAGCCGGGCGATCTCGCCGCGCATCTGCACCCGCAGTTTGGCGTCCAGGTTGGACAGCGGCTCGTCCATCAGGAATGCCTTGGGGTGGCGTACGATGGCCCGGCCCATCGCGACCCGCTGTCGTTGTCCACCCGACAGCTGAGACGGCTTACGATCCAGAAGTTCGCTCAGGTCAAGGATTTTGGCTGTCTCCTCGACCTTCTGCGCAATCTCGCTCTTCTTCATCTTGGCCAGGGTCAGCGGAAACGCAATGTTCTGCCGCACGGTCATGTGCGGGTAAAGCGCGTAAGACTGAAAGACCATTGCGATATCGCGGTCTTTGGGCGCCTTCTCGTTCATGCGTTCGCCGTCGATACGCAACTCGCCCGACGAGATATCCTCAAGTCCCGCAATCATATTCAGCGTCGTGGTCTTGCCACACCCGGACGGCCCCACTAGGATCAAGAATTCACCGTCGGCAATCGTGATGCTGAGGTCTTTCACCGCCGTCGCACCGTCGGGGTAACTCTTGTTGACGTGCGCCAACACGATCTCGGCCATCGGAGCTATCCCTTCACAGCGCCGGAGGTCAACCCGGCGACAATTCGTCTTTGGAAAATTAGAACAAACACGATGATAGGTACCGTAATCACAACCGCGCCCGCCGCGATCGATCCGGTTGGTTCCTCGAACTGCGAAGTGCCGCTGAAGTTCACGATCGCCACTGGCGCGGTGATCGCCGCCTTGGTGGCGGTCAGCGACAGCGCCAGCAGCAGGTCGTTCCAGGCGAAGATGAACACCAGGATCGCCGCGGTCACCAGTCCGGGTGCGGCCAGCGGGACGATAATCTTGCGGAAGGTCTGGCTCGGCGTAGCGCCGTCCATCTTGGCCGCCTTCTCCAAATCCCATGGGATCTCCCGGAAGAATGCCGACAAGGTGTAGATGGCAAGGGGCAGGGCGAATGTGATGTACGGCAGGATCAATCCCGGCCAGGTGTCGAACAGGCCGAGGAAGCGTTCGATATTGAACAACGGCGTGACCAGGGAAATAGCCGGAAACATGGTGATCAGCAGTGTGGCACCGATGAGCAGCCGCTTGCCGGGAAAGTTCAGCCGGGCGATCGCGTAGGCGGCCATCGCGCCGAGCACCACCGCGATGACGGTGGTGATCAACCCGATCCCGACGGAGTTGGTCAGTGCTGAGCCGAACAAGTCCCCCCGGAAGATGCCGCGGTAGTTGTCGAGGGTCACCGACGAGGGAATCAGCTTGCCGTCCTTGACCGTTGACGTCGGTTTGAGGGACAGGCTGAGAATCCACAGCACTGGAAGAAGCGCATACACCACGACAAGGGTGTCGATGACGGCCCAGATCGTGGCGCGCCGCGCGCCCACCCGTGCCCCTCCCCATTCAACGACCATCAACATCACCCCCAGGCGCCGCGGCGCCGAACACCTTGATGAAGACCAGCGCGATGATCCCCACGCACACGAAGATCAGCACGCTGATCGCCGAGCCCAGCCCCACGTTGAAGCCCTTGAACAGGTTGTCGTAGCCCAGGATTGACACCGAGTCGGTGTTGTTGGTGCCCTGAGTGAGCACGTAGATGCTGTCGAAGATGCGAAAGGCGTCCAGCGTCCGGAATAGCAGCGCGACCACGACCGCCGGCTTGATCATCGGCAAGATGACCCCGGTCAACCGCCGCCAGGCGCCGGCGCCATCGACCTGGGCGGCTTTCAGTAAATCCTCTGGTACCAGCGCCAACCCGGCCAGTAGCAGCAGCGACATGAACGGCGTGGTCTTCCAGACCTCGGCGATGACGACGATGCCCAGCGACGGGATCTGTTGAGTCAGCGGCGCACTGCCTTGCGGCAGCAGGTTTGCCAGGTATCCGGTCCCCGGCGTCCAGGCATAGTACCAGCTGTACGACGCGACCGCGGTGACGATCCCGTACGGGATGAGTATCGCGGTGCGCACCAAACCCTTGCCGACGAGGGTGCGGTGCATCACCAGCGCCAGCGCCAGGCCCAGCACGAACTCGATCGACACCGAAACCACCGTGATCGCCAGCGTTACCACCAACGCCGTCCACCAATACCGGTCGGTCAAAATGGTTTGGTAATTGCCCAAGCCGATGAACGCGGTGTCGTTGGGAGTGGCAAGGTTGTTGCGCTGCAGGCTAAGCCAGACGGCGTAGCCGATCGGATAGCCCGTCACCGCCAGCATGAGAATCGCCGCCGGTGCGACCAGGGCGAAGGCCAGCCTTTGTTCTGGCGGCCGCTTTCGGGTTCGTGCCGGCGGTGCCCCCACCGCATCGTCGCCGGGGCGGGTCACGGCAACAGCCCCTTGCCGTCGATGGCCTTTTGCACCTGCGCGGTGAGCTCGTCGGCCGTCCGCTCCGGGTCAATCTCGGTGATCGGGCTCAGCACCGACGCGAGTCGAATGGCCACCGCCTGATAGACCGGGGTCGCCGGACGTACGGCGGCGTCGGTGAGCTGCCGGCGAATGACGGTGTACATCGGATACTTGGCCTGGAACTGCGGGTCGGAATAGAGCGAGGCGCGCACCGCGGGCAGGCCGCCCTGGATCGAGACGTACTTCTGACTCTGCGGGCTCCGCAGGCAGCGCACGGCTTCGAAAGCCTCCGCGCGGTGGCGGCTGGCACTGGCCACCGCCAGGTTCAACCCGCCGATCGTCACCTTGGCCGGCTGGCCCGGCGCCACACCTGGGTAGGGCGCGAAACCGAAGACCTTCTGGCTGGCCTCGTAGGCGACGCGAAATTGCTCGTCGGTGGGCGCGAACGTCCCGACGTCGTTGACGCTGCCGGCCAACGCCGGATTCCCGTTGAGCGGCAGGAAGGGCACACCGCCCTTCACCGCGTTCTCCAGCAGGGACGCCAGCACGTAAGGCCAGTTGACTTCGAGCGCGGCCTTGCCCTGTTCGACCGCCAATCGTGCAGTGCCCTCGTCGGTCCGGGTGATCGACGGGTCGGCTCCCGGTGCGGTGGCCACCGACTTGAGAATCCGCAGCGCGCTGACCGTGGCGGCCCGGTGCGCAGGCGTGTCGGTCAACGTGACGTGGCGGCCGTCCTCGGAGAGCACCTGACCGCCCGCGCTCACCAGCAGCGTGTTGAACCACACCACCAGACCTTCGCCCTCGTTGGCCTGCACGGCGATGCGGCCGGGCAGACCCGCTTCGTGCAGTTTGGCGGCTTCGGCCACCACGGCGTCCCAGGTCGCCGGCGGTTGGTTTACCAAATCCGGCCGGTACCAGAGCAATTGGGTATTGGTGGTGACGGGTGCGCCGTATAACTTGTGCTTCCAACGTGCCGTCGCGAGCGGTCCCGGCAGGGTGTCGACGGTCGCATCGGCCTCGGCCTGCCCGGCCGGGTCGTCGGACAGCGGCAGCGCCCAGCCCGCCTCGGCGAACTCCGCGGTCCACACCACGTCCAGCGCCATCACGTCCAGGCCGCGGTCGTGCGCGCTCAGCCGCCGGGCCAGCTGTACGCGTTGCTCACCGGGAGCCCTGGGCAGACTCACGTGCCGGATGGCGAACCGGCCGCCGAATTGCCTGGTGCAATCCTGAGCAACCGCGGTAAATGTCGCGCCGTCGGTGGCCGGTGTATAGAAGCTGATCACCAGCTCGTTGCCGCCCGACCCGCAGGCCGACGACACCGATGCGATGGTCGCCGTCGCCAGCACGATTGCCCCCACTTGGCGTGCGCGCCCGCGACGACCCACCGATTGTCTCTCGCGCATCGTGTTGAAGCGTCAGATCGCCAGGCGCGCCAACAGATCCCGTGCCTTCTCTGCGTTTTGCGGATCGCAGAGTACGTCGTAGCGGCCGGCCACCAATTGCATGGTCGAGCTGAAATCCCTCGTGCCACGGGCCATTGCGTACGGAACCGCGGAGGTGATCAATCCGAAGAACACCCCGGCGACCAGGCCAGTGACCAGGGCGGCCCATGGATTGGGGCTGAAGAAGCCGAGCACCAACCCGATGAACAAGCCGAGCCAGGCCCCGGTCAGGACACCCCCGCCGAGCACTTTGGGCCATGACAGCCGTCCGGTGACCCGTTCAACCTGCATGAGATCGACGCCAACAATGGTCACCTGCTGAACGGGGAACTCTTGGTCGGACAGGAAGTCGACGGCGCGCTGCGCCTCGGCGTAGGTGGGGTAGGAACCAACCGGCCAGCCCTTGGGCGGCGTGGGTAATGCGGGCACACCATGCCGACGGCCCGCCGCGCCCGGAGGCGCCGCGCCGGGAACCTGTCCAGGCTGGAAGGGACTAGTCATTTGTGCTCATTCTGCTCCGCCTCGGCCATCGTCTCACCCCCGGCCCTCCCACGCCCACCGAGGCGACCTCCCAGCGAACCGTTGTGCCCCACCACACAGCGGTCGGCGCCGTGCTTCGCGGCGGCAATCGCCACAGCGCATAGGCTAGGTTGAACACCATGTCAGCTCCCGGCGGTGGCTTCGATCAGGGTGGCCATGGCGACGAGGCAAACCCGTCGCAGACCGGCGGCCGAGCCCCCGAGCAGCCGGATTGGCACGCCCCCTGGGATCCGCCCGCGGCCGAGAATCCGCCGCATGCGTATTCACCGCCCAACTACCCTCCCGGCTATCCGGCCGAATACCCACCGCCCGGATACGGGCAGCCGCCGGGCTATGGCGGCCCCCTGTATCCGCCCGGGCCGCCTTCCTATCCGGGCGCCCACCACCCCGCGCCAGGTTATCCGGGCGGCTACTGGCACCAGGAAGGCACGCAGCCCGGGACGAACCGACTGGCGATCGCCTCGCTGGTCTCCGCGCTCGTCGGGGTGTTGTGCTTCATCGGCGCGATTGTGGCCATCGTGCTCGGCACGGTCGCCGTCGACCAGATCAAACAGACCCGCGAAGAAGGCTACGGGTTGGCCGTCGCCGGCATCGTGATCGGCATCGCGACCCTGATCGTCTACTTGGTCATCGGGATCTTGGCGATGCGCCCTCAATAAGAGGACCGCCGGCGATGTGGGCCGATCGCGAAGAATCCCGGGTGAGAAGCAGTCAAACCATTGCGCCACTCGTGTCACAAGAGTTATGTATGGTGATCTAGTTCACGAAGTTAAGAAGAGGTAACTTCCGGCCAGCTCACACCATTAGGACGGTCGAGTGCGCATAGGGAGACGCTGGGGTGTACGCCCGGCCGCGACGGCCGTGCGGCAGCGGGCACTCCGCGTGAAACGCGCACCGGCGTTCGGCGTCGCCGTGATCACGCCCTTGGTGTTGGCCGGAGCGGTCGGGGGCGCGGCCCCCACCTTCCACGGACAGCTCCCGTCGGTGCATGCCGCCGTTACCCCGGTGGCCGCGGTTTCCCCCACCGTCCCGGATCAGTCCGGCCCGGTCGTCATCGCCATCGAGCGCGGACCAACCGCGTTCCACGTCGCGGAGGCCGCTTCGGTTGCGCCGCCCCCGCCGATGATCGTGAATGCGCCTGGCGCGCTGGGCATTCCGTCCGTCGCACTCGTCGCATACCGCAGCGCCGAACAGAAGATGGCCGTCGCCGCCCCGGGCTGCGGCGTCAGCTGGAACCTGCTGGCCGGAATCGGGCGCATCGAGTCGGGCCACGCGGGCGGCGGCGCCGTCGATGCACGCGGCACCGCGATAGTCCCGATCTACGGTCCCGCGTTGGACGGCACGCTGCCCGGCAACGAGGTCATTGCGCAAAGCAGCGTCGGCAACCGCGCCACTTACGCCCGCGCGATGGGGCCGATGCAGTTCTTGCCCGGCACCTGGGCGCGCTACGCCTCCGACGGCAAAGGCGACGGCACGGCCGATCCGCAGAATCTTTTCGACTCCACGCTGGCCGCCGCCCGGTACCTGTGCAGCGGCGGGCTCAACCTGCGCGACCCGGCGCAGGTCATGTCCGCGATCCTGCGCTACAACAACTCGATGTCGTACGCGCAGAACGTGCTGGGCTGGGCCGCGGCGTACGCCACCGGTGTAGTCCCGGTCGACCTGCCGCCGCTCACCGGGCCACCACCACCGCTCGGCGACGCGCACGACGAGCATCCGGAGGGACTCGGACCTGGCCTGCCGATGAACATCCTCGGGCTGCCGACGGACGACCCGCTGTCGCGCGTGCCGTTGATCGACTTCAGCCAGCCCCAGCTCACCGGTCAGCCGCCGATGTTCCCGTGGATGGCTCCGACCGCCGGGCAGCAGGCACAGACGCAGCAGCCCGGCTGCACGCTGATCTGCATCGGCCCACAAAACCCGGCGCCGCCGGGGCCGCAACTGCCGCCGCCATTTCCCCCGCCGGGGTCTGGACCGCCACCTCCCGACGCCGTCCCGCCGCCGGCACCGCCCGCCGGCATGCCACCGGCCCCGCCCGCGGGCCCTGCACCGAATTCGCCACCGGCGAGCCCGGCCGCCGGAGCGCCCAAAGCCTCGAAATCGCCCAAGCCGGCCGACCCGCCGCCGACGGCGTCCGGCTCGCCCGCGCCCCCTCCGGGCGGCTAACCGGCCACGGCCGAGCACGCCTAGACTCGGCGGTGATGTCCAGTCATGACTCTTCTGATTTGAAAGCCGACCGAAGCGCAGCCATCCGCGCCGCACTGGGGAAGGTGATCGACCCCGAACTACGCCGTCCCATCACCGAACTCGGGATGGTCAAGGGCGTCGACATCGAGCCCGATGGCGGTGTGCACGTGGCGATTTACCTGACCACCGCCGCCTGCCCGAAGAAGACCGAAATCAGCGAGCGCGTCGCCAAGGCGGTCGCCGACGTTCCCGGGACCGGCGCGGTGAAAGTCACCCTGGATGTGATGAGCGACGACCAGCGCACCGAGCTGCGCAAACAGTTGCGCGGGGATGCCCGCGAGCCCGTCATTCCGTTCGCCCAGCCCAGCTCACTGACCCGGGTGTATGCGGTGGCGTCCGGCAAGGGCGGGGTCGGGAAGTCCACCGTCACGGTCAACCTGGCAACGGCGATGGCCGCCCGCGGGCTGTCGGTCGGCGTGCTCGACGCCGACATCCACGGCCATTCCATCCCCAGGATGATGGGCACCACCGACCGGCCCACCCAGGTCGAGTCGATGATCCTGCCGCCCATCGCCCACGAGGTGAAAGTCATCTCGATCGCCCAGTTCACCGAGGGCAACACGCCGGTGGTGTGGCGCGGGCCGATGCTGCACCGGGCATTGCAGCAGTTCCTGGCCGACGTCTACTGGGGGGATCTGGACGTCCTGCTGCTCGATTTGCCGCCGGGGACCGGCGACGTCGCCATCTCGGTGGCTCAGCTGATCCCCAACGCGGAGATCCTGGTGGTGACCACGCCACAGCTGGCCGCGGCCGAGGTCGCCGAGCGGGCCGGCAGCATCGCGGTGCAGACGCGTCAGCGCATCGTCGGCGTGGTCGAGAACATGTCGGGGCTGATGCTGCCGGACGGCTCCACGATGCAGGTATTCGGCGAGGGGGGCGGCCAGCAGGTCGCCGAGCGGTTGTCGCGTGCGGTCGGCGCCGACGTGCCGCTGCTGGGCCAGATCCCGCTGGACCCGGCACTGGTGGCCGCCGGCGATTCGGGAATTCCGATCGTGCTGAGCGCACCCGACTCCCCTGTCGGCAAGGAGTTGCGCAGCGTGGCCGACACCCTGTCGTCGCGACGGCGCGGATTGGCGGGAGTGTCGCTGGGCCTCGACCCGACCAGGCGCTGAGCGGCCGGCAGCCGAATCAGTTCAGGTCGCGTCGGTATCGAAGGGCGTGGGGCCACCGGTGTGCTGGTCAGCGGGCTGTGCCGACTGCACCGGTTCCGGCGGGGCTCCGTTGACCGGCCTGTCGAAGTTGCCGGTGAAGAAGGAGTCGTCTCCGTCCAGGAGGTGCTTGGTCAGCGCGGCGCGCGGTGTCATCCCGCGCAGTTTCTGCAACTCGCTGATCGGGCCACGCAGCTCGTCGAACTCGGGTCCGATGTCCTCCCGCAGCTGGCTGGTCATCCCGCTGAGGTAGTCACGCGCCTGCCGGAGCGCGTTCGACGTCCACCGGATTGCGCCGGGAAGCCGCTCCGGCCCCAGGATCACCAGCCCGACCACAACGAGAACCAGGACGTGCTCCCAGCTCAGGTTCGCGAACATCTAGCCGGTATCCGGGTCGGGCTTCACCGTCAGCGTGACGTGGCGACCATCGCGGACCACCTCTATCGGGGCGTCCTGGCCGATGTTCAGCTGTCTCACGGCGACGACGAACTCGTCGGCGTCGGCGACCGTACGGTTACCAACCTTGACTATCACGTCGTTTTCCAGGATCCCGCCCTTTTGCGCGGGGCTTCCCGCCTTGACGTTGGCAACCTGGGCGCCGGCGGCGATCGCGTTGCTCACCGACCGGGTGCTGACACCGATGGTCGGGTGCACGATCTTTCCGTCTTTGATCAGGGTCTGCGCAACCTCTTTAGCCTCGTTGATCGGGATCGCGAAGCCCAGCCCGCTCGCGCTGTCCGACAGCGACTTGCCCGCGGTGTTGATGCCGATCACCTGGGAGTTCATATCGATCAGCGGGCCGCCGGAGTTGCCGTGGTTGATCGACGCGTCGGTCTGCAGGGCGTCGATGACGGTGTCGGTGTCAGAGCCCTCGCCCGACAACGGGACGGGTCGGTGCAGCGCGCTGATGATGCCGTGGGTCACGGTGCTGCGCAGACCGAGCGGGGCACCGGCGGCGAGGACCTCGTCGCCGACGCGCACCTTGTCGGAATCGCCCAGTTGGGCCACGGCCAGGTTGTCGACGTTGTCCACCTTGAGCACGGCCAGGTCGGTCTTGGGGTCGCGGCCCACCAGGTTGGCGGGGACCTCCTTGCCGTCGTTGAAGACCACGGTCGTCTTGAACTGGCTGGGATTGTTCGCCGCCTCGGAAATGACGTGGTTGTTGGTGACGATGTAGCCGCGGCCATCGACGACGACCCCGGAGCCCTGCATGCCCTCCTGGTCGCTCTTGGATTCGATCGTCACCACGGCGTTGGCGGTCGCGCCCGCCACCTTGGCGAACCGGCCCGCGGGCTGCTCTCCATTGCCGCTGGTCGACAGCGTCACCTTCGAGGTGGTGAACGCCTCGACGACCTCGGCCGTCTTCCGACCGATCACGCCGCCGAGCGCGCCGACCAACAGCGCGATGAGCAGCAGGACTGCCAGCGCGAGGTAGGAGACCTTGCGCCCGAACAGCACGTCGCGCACGCCGAGCTTGCCGCCGTAGCCCGGCGGGGTTTGCGGTATCGACGGGGCAACCGCCGGGGTCCCCAGGGCGGCCGCAGCCGCCGGGTCTCGCCAGGGATCTTCGGGTTCCTCCGACTCGGCGCCGTCCTTCTCGGCGGCCAGCGCGCCGGTATCGATCGGATGGCGCTGTAGCGAATCCAAAGTCCCGACGGGCCGGCTGAACGCGTCCTGGAGGACCGGATCGGCCGGCTGATCGTCGTGCCTGAAATCAGCCTGGTCCCGGTACTTCTGCGGGCGGACACGTTCGGCCACGAAAGACCCCTGCAGTCCGTCGGGACGACTGAACGTTTGACGCGATGCGGGGTCGACCGGTGGCCGGAAGATGGGACGCGGCGCTAGGCGGTTGCCGCTGTCCTCGCCGCTGTTATTGCCTTGGTCGGACGTCACGTGATCCTCTTTGAATCCTCTTCTGCGCGCTCGAGACACGACCTGGTAGGGGGCGATATACGGGTACCGCGTTGTCCGTGTCCACCCTAGTATCCACGGCTCGGTGTTGGTCGCCGGTCAACTAGCGGCGTTTACGCGGGTTGCGCGGGTCGCCGTCGGCGAAACGGTCAGATACTGGTGGCGCCGTGTCGTCGTCGGGCGAACAGTGCGGAATTTGGGACAGCAATCCGAGCAAATTGGTGGGGATCCGGATCGGATGGGAGTCGCGCAGGGCGGCACGCGCCCGCGTTTGATCATCCACTTCGGCCGCGCAATCCGCGCACAGCGAGAGGTGATGCGCGGCCCGCAGGTGCGCATTCATCCGCAGCTCACCATCGACGAACGCCGCGATCGCCTCGGTGGACAGGTGCTCGGTGGACCCGAACCGGCGCGGCGCACCGACGGGCGCATCACTTTGCGAGGCGAACTGTGCGGGGAGCCAGGAGAACGCGCGGCGAAACACCTCTCCTCGGTCGGCCATCACCGGCTCCCTTCGTTGGCGCGCATATTTCGAATGTAGCGCGGCGCGGCCGCCGGTACCCCAATCTACAGCTCGCGAAACCCCAGGATTAGCGGTCCGGTTAGCCAACCACGCTGTCGGCCCCGCCGTCACCCGGCCGGTGTTTACATTCCGTTTGCGCCGAGCAGTAGCCCGCCGATACCGCCGGTGCCGGGGTTCCCAGTCCGGCAGTGGCAGGGCAGGACGCATGGTCTAGCCCGGTCGCTGCAGCGCGATGTTCTTGGGGTTAAGCCGACTTGGCGTGCAGTGACTGGGCGTGGGCGCCTTGTCCGGGGTGTGCGGCCAGATAGTCGCGCAACGCCTGACGTCCGCGGTGTATGCGGCTGCGTACGGTGCCCAGCTTGACGCCCAGGGTGGCACCGATCTCCTCGTAGGACAGACCTTCGATGTCGCACAGCACGACCGCGGCACGAAATTCCGGCGGCAGCGAGTCCAGAGCGGCCTGCAGGTCGGGCCCAAGCCGCGAATCGTGATAGATCTGCTCCGGGTTGGGCTCGTCGGCGGGCACCCGGTCGTAATCCTCGGGCAACGCTTCCATCCGGATGCGGGCGCGCCTGCGCACCATGTCGAGGAAGAGGTTGGTGGTGATGCGGTGCAACCAACCTTCGAAAGTTCCCGGTTGGTAGTTCTGCACCGACCGGAAAACCCGGATGAAGGTCTCCTGGGTCAGGTCCTCAGCGTCGTGCTGGTTACCGGAGAGCCGGTAGGCCAACCGGTACACCCGGTCGGCGTGCTGACGCACCAGCTCGTCCCACGACGGCATCGTCGCCTTGTCCCCCGTCGCGTCGAATACCGCGGTGCCCTGCAACGCGTCTGACGTTTGCACCCATTCGTCGTCCGGGCGGTCCTGGGCGTGAGACATGGTGGTCGGGCTCAAAAGCGTGGTGATGATCGAATCCTCCGCACGTGCCTTGCCATGGATTGGCAGTTCGTCACCGGGAACACATAGCTGCCATGGTGTATTCCCGGCCCAGCCCCCTCCGCGTTCCATAGGGATACCGTCGCGTATCCGCGTATGCGGGGCATAGGAGCAATCTGAGCTAAGGCTGAGAATCCAGATCGTTACAACGGTTATGCAGCGCATATCCACCGTGAAGTGACCTTGGTCGCCCCGCGGGCTCCGGGCGTGTCGTGACGGCCCCGCTCAGGCGCGCCTGACCGAATGCGCCGCGAATTGGAATACGCTGCGGGCATGAACGGCACCGACGCAGAAACCCCCGGCCAGATGGCCCCCAGTCGGGCCGAATCACTCTGCGCCCACGCCGAGGGGTCGATATCAGAAGATGCGCTCCTGGCGGCCGCCCGCGAGCGCGCCACCGAAATCGGCGCCGAAGCGGTGACGCCCGCGGTCGGTGCGCTGTTGAGCCTGCTGGTCAAGCTCAGCGGTGGCAAGGCCGTCGCCGAGGTCGGTACCGGCGCGGGGGTCAGCGGACTGTGGTTGCTGTCGGGCATGGGCGACGAGGGCGTATTGACGACGATCGATATCGAGCCCGAGTACCTGCGGCTGGCCAAGCAGGCCTTCTCCGAGGCCGGCATCGGACCGTCGCGCACCAGGCTGATCAGCGGCCGCGCCCAAGAGGTGCTCACCCGGCTCGCCGACGAGTCGTATGACCTGGTGTTCATCGACGCCGACCCGATCGACCAGGCGGATTACGTCGTCGAGGGCGTGCGGCTGCTGCGATCCGGCGGCGTCATCGTGGTGCACCGTGCGGGGCTGGGCGGGCGGGCCGGCGATCCCGCGGCGCGCGACGCCGAGGTGAACGCGGTGCGGGAGGCGGCCCGGCTCATCGCCGAGGACGAGCGGCTCACCCCCGCGCTGGTGCCGCTCGGCGACGGCTTGCTGGCCGCGGTCCGCGACTGATATGGAGGGGACTTTGTCAAGGGGCAGGGTGAAGCGGCGGCCGCAACCGTCGTCGTGGCCGCCGCTTCGTTGACCGGATGAGTCCTTGGTGGCGTCGAGCGTGTCGTGTCGACGCGT
>NZ_JBKQOI010000176.1:0-5691 GCF_052145595.1 Mycobacterium sp.
ACGTGAACTCGGCCCTGCTTACGCGGCATAGCCAGCATCCTATCGGGTATCGACGAATCAGTGAATGCGACACGCCAATAATTCTGACTACATATCTAAGCCGGTTCACAGCCCTCTGTCCAGCTCAGGGATCAGATCACGCCCGAAAGCCGTCGTAACTTCGGGCTAGGGTCGAAGCGCTTTTGTCTGAAAACGGGCGAAAATTCGCCCGACAACCTGCCGCATGGCTGATGCGCGCACGCTGGAAATACGCAGCTGAGCATGATCAGTGGGACGGTGGGACCCCGAAGATGCCGGGGGAGCCGAAGCGGGTGCAGCCATCGTGGGATACGGATCTGACCAGGCGAACCAAGCGCACTTGAGGGTGCGCGTCGCAACCGTCAACATGCCAGCCATCGAGGCGACTGCGCCGGCGATCGGCAGGAAAACGGAAGAGGTGGCTCTGATGGTCATTGGTTGGGCCTCAACGCCGCCGCCCCATTCAGTGGAATGTGAGCCGTAGTGTGTGTAGGCCATCGTGTAGTCGTGAGTTCACGGCAGCTTCGGTGATATTCAGCTCGTCGGCGATTCTGCCGGTCGTCCATCCCTGGTAATAGGCCCTGTAGATCACTGCGCGGTGCTCGAAAGGCAACTGCCGCATGGCATCTGCGATCAGCGGTCTCAGCTGCTGGTCGGTACCCGGGGACGAACCCGAGTTCAGGCGACCTACAGCATCTGGCTGCTGCGCGGTCGGGGCCGGCTCTATGACTCTTAATCGGGATCGAACCCCGTCCTGCGCAATCCGGCTGCTAGGCGCAACGGAGGCGTGGCCGGGCTCGAGTGGTGTGGTGGACACCTGTGTGACCCCCGTTGATCGGTCCAGGGTTTCTGTTTTGTCTCCTTGTGGTGGCGCGTAAGCCTGGTGCGGAAACGCCGCCTGCGTTAGTCGGGCCGAAGGCGCGCAGCTGGCGCTGGTGCAGGGGTCGGAGCCGAGCATAGGGGATTCTTCCTGACTAACTAGATAGTTAGGAAGTTACGCTGCGATCATGCTCGGTGTCAACTATCTAGTTAGTTAGTTAGCTATTCTGTGGCAATGACTGTCATCCGTGACGCCGCAGCGACCCGTCAGCGCCTGATCGACGCCGCCCGCGCCGAGTTCGCCCAATACGGCATCGCCGGCGCGCGTGTAGACCGCATCGCCGCAAATGCCGGGGCCAACAAGGCCCAGATTTACAACTATTTCGGAAGCAAGGACCGGCTGTTCGACGCGGTCTGGGAATCGGTCGTGCGACAGGTCATCGAGTCCACCCCGATCGATGGCACCGATCTCGCCGGGTATGCCGCAAGACTGGCCGACACGTATAGGCAATATCCGGAGATCAGGCGGCTGGTGAGCTGGCGGCGCCTCGAGCGCGGTCATGAGGGACCCCATCTGTTCGCGGTGCAGAACGCCAGGGCCACCGTTGACGCGATCGCGAAGGCGCAAGCCGACGGCACGGTATCCGACCATTTCGAACCCGGCGTGCTGTTGGCGCTGATCATCAACGTCGCCTCGCTGTGGACCACGAGCAGCAGCCTCGAGGTCCTGACAGTCGCCGACGTATCGGCCCCCAAGCCGCAGCGCGAGATTATTCGCGACGCCGTCGAACGCCTACTTGGGCGGTAGCGACGAAAGCAGGTGCATCGGTTTGTGGATGGCTCAGGCCCCACAGCGTCTGCCCATGATAAGCGCAGGGCTGTGTTCGAAGCCTTGGAGGAGGACAGTGGTGGTGCCTGGAGCCTCGGATGTCGGCAGGCCCGCTTGAGACGGACGAAAACTCGCCCGACAACCTGTCGCATGGCTGATGCTCGCACGCTGGAAATACGCAGCTGAGCATGATCGGTAACACGGTGGCACCCCGAAGATGCCGGGCGAGCCGAAGCGGGTGCAGCCGAGCCGGGATACGGATTTGAAGAGCAAGAGCAAGCCGACTTGAGCTGGGAAGATCCCCGTTGTGAGTCCGGGGTTTGCGCCTTTGGGTCGTGGTGGCTCCATGACGCTGCGTCCATCGGCCCGCGTGACGGCGTGACGGCCCGACACGAGTGGGGTACTGCATGCGAGCAAATTCGAGTAGTGGACTACGCATGCCTACCCGCTGTGAGCGCTCCACACTCGGCTTATAGCGCCTTGCGGGGCACCGACGCCCGAAGACCAATAGTCCGACGTGCCCCTCACGACGTAGGTGCAAGATGTTCGGTTTGCAGACAACTGATGCAGGTGTTGGCCGACAGGGCCATCACCGGTCCCACGTCACCTTTCTCGCGGCCACATGTGGGCTGCACAGCGGCACGCGCGCGACGGTCGGGGTTCGGACCGGATCGACCGTCAGGCGCGGGCAACGGACCCAAGAGAGATGACACTGATGTCGAGCCACCGTTGGTCACGGCGTATGGGCAAACATGACGGCGTCATGGGGGCCAGGTCGGCGTCGAACCCGAGCGGCCGGGACGTCGACGGGCTTCTGCCCACCGGGACGGTGACGCTGCTGGCGGCCGAAGTCGAGGACTCATCGCGGCCGATGGAGGCTGAGCCTGACCAGATCAGCGCGGTTGCGCTACATGATGACGCCGTGTGGGACATCGTGGCCGCCCATCACGGTGTGCGGCCGGTGGACGGGAGCGAGCGCGACAGCTTCGTGGCGGCCTTCACACGCGCCAGCGACGCGCTGGCCTGCGCTGTGGAGTTGCAGCGGATGGTGCTGCCGGCGCCGATCCGGCTGCGGATCGGCTTGCACACCGGCGAGGTGCAGCTGCTCGACGACGGCAACTATTTGGGTCTAACGATGAACCGCACCGCGCGCCTGCGCGACTTGGCGCACGGCGGCCAGACCGTGCTGTCGGGCACGACCCACGATGTGGCAGCCGACCGGCTCCCCGCCGATGTGTGGCTAATGGATCTCGGCAGGCACCGCTTGCCGGATCTCTCGCGCCCGGAACGGGTGGTGCAGGTTTGCCACCCCGACCTTCGCAACGAGTTTCCGCCGCTTCAAACGCTGAATGTTTGTGCTGAGGAACCTTTTTCAGCGGAGCTGACAAGTTTCGTGGGTCGCGATGCCGAGATCCGTGAGGTGGGTCGAATCCTGGCCCGCAATCGACTCGTCACCCTGACCGGAACAGGCGGCGCAGGCAAGACACGCTTAGCGGTTCAGGTCGCGGCCCTGCTGGCCGGCGAGTTTTGCGACGGCGTGTCGTGGGTGGACCTGGCGCCTGTCACCGATCCTCACCTGGTGCCGGTGACTGTTGCCCGTGCACTGGGCGCACCCGATCAACCCGGCCGCGCCATACTCGACACACTGACCGGTTTCATCGGCGGCCGCCGGATGTTGTTGGTAATCGACAACTGTGAGCACCTGCTCGACAGTTGCGCGCCTCGCATCGTTGCCCTGCTCGGCGCATGCCCGGGGTTGACCATACTGGCGACCAGTCGCGAACCGACCGGGGTGCCCGGCGAGGTCACCTGGCGGGTGCCGTCACTGTCGCTGGCCGACGAAGCCATCGAACTGTTCACCGACCGTGCCCGCCGGGTTCGCCCCGATTTCGTCCTGAGCGACGACAACGTCGACACCGTGCGGGAGATCTGCCGGCGTCTTGATGGGATGCCGCTGGCCATCGAATTGGCCGCCGCGCGGGTGCGCGCACTATCGCTGAACGACATCCTCGACGGTCTTCAAGACCGCTTCCGGCTGCTGACCGGCGGTGGTCGCACGGCACTGCATCGTCACCAGACGTTACGCGCCTCAGAGGATTGGTCGCATGAGTTGCTGAGCGAGTCCGAGCGGATCTTGTTCCGCCGGCTGGCCGTGTTCTTGGGCGGATTTGATCTCGAGGCCGCCCAGGCGGTCGGGGCCGCCGATGCGCTTGACCGCGACCAGGTGCTCGAGCACCTGACCATGCTGGTCGATAAGTCGCTTGCGATGGCCGAAAGCCACGGCCCCCGGATGCGCTACCGGCTCCTGGAGACGGTGCGCGCGTACGCGCTGGAAAAGCTCGGCGAGTCCGGTGAGGAGAGCGCCGTGCGTGCGCGTCATCGCGATCACTACACGTCACTTGCGGCCGAGCTGGACAGCCCGGCCCGCGCCGGTCACGAGCGGCTGCTCGAGCTGGCCGAAATCGAAATCGACAACCTCCGCGCCGCATTCGCCTTCAGCCGTGACAATGCCGATCACGACCTCGCGTTGCAGCTCGCGTCGTCACTGCAGTCACTGTGGCTCATCCGAGGCCGGGTCAGCGAGGGATTGGCCTGGTTCGACGGCGTTCTCGACCACCCGGGCGTCCAGCAGGGCGAATTGGCGCCCGCGGTGCGGGCGCGGGCGCTCGCCGATAGGGCCGTGCTCCATGCGTCGCGAGCCAACCGCGAGAAGGCCGATCAGGTCCAACAAGCGCTGGCGATCGCACGCGAAGTCGGGGACCCAGCTTTGCTGGTCCGCGCGCTGATCGCGCGTGGGAGCATCGCCTCCCATGACGTCGATGGGGCTCGACCCTACTTCGCCGAGGCGATGGAGATCGCGCGGGCACTGGGAGACGGGTTCACGCTGTGCCAGATCCTGGCCTGGCAGGCGTTCGCGGCCCACGTCGCAGGCGATGCCGGCGTGACACGAGCGGCTGGCGAGGAAGGGCGTGACCTCGCCGACGCCATCGGCGCCCGTTTGCATTCCCGACAATGCCGCTGGTGTCTCGGCTCGGCACGCATGATGAATGGCGACGTGAGAACGGCGATCGCCGAGTTACGCGAGGTGACGGACGAGGCCGACGCGGCTCATGACTTCCTCTTCAGGTGGTGCGGCCGGGTCAATCTGAGCCACGCGCTGGCCTGCCACGGTGAGGCGGACCAGGCGCGGTCGACCGCCGAAGCGGCCGTCGAGGCAGCCGCAGGATTCGGGGGCTACAGCGAGGGCTACGGCTATGCCGCGCTAGCCACGGCGGCCCTGGCCGCAGGTGATGTCGCGGCGGCGGCGGAAGCGAGCGCGGCGGCCCGCAAGCGGCTGGGTGCTCGGCAGGAACTCGCGTTGTACGACATCAATTCACTGGCGCAGGTCGCACTGGCCCATGGTGATTTCACCGCGGCGCGTGAGTGGGCGGATATCGCCGTGTCGGCAATGAGCGGGGGGCACCTGGCGGCGGCGCTGGCCACCCGCGCGCGCGTCGCGATCGCTGAGGGGGACCCGGCGCTGGCCGAACGCCACGCCCGTGCGGGGCTGGCGTGCGCCGCGAAGGTGCAGGCGCTGCTGGCCGTCCCCGACATCCTCGAATGCCTCGCCGGGGTGGCCGCCGATGCCGGCAGTCTGCGGGAGGCGGCGCGAATGTTCGGTGCGGCGGAGGCGATCCGCAACCGCACGGGCCTCGTGCGCTTCAAGATTTACGACGCGGGATACGAACGCTGGGTGGCGACGGTGCGAAATGCGCTGGAGCGCGACGAGTTAGACCGCGCATGGGACGAAGGGGCCGCGCTGTCCACCGACGAAGTGATCGCGTACGCGCTGCGCGGCCACACTGGCCGCAAGCGCCCCGCCCGCGGCTGGACGTCGCTGACACCGACCGAGCGCGACGTGGTGCGACTCGTCGTGGAAGGACTGACCAACAACGACGTCGCTGCGCGGCTTTTCGTTTCGCCGCGCACCGTGCAAACCCACCTCACCCACATCTACGCCAAGCTCGGTGTCACTTCCCGCGTCC
>NZ_JBKQOI010000177.1:0-6700 GCF_052145595.1 Mycobacterium sp.
GAACGTGAGATCGTGATGCTGGCGGCGGCTGGTTTATCCAACCGTCAGATCGCCGAAAGGCTTTCTGTCTCGGTGCGGACGGTGGAGGGACACGTTTATCGCATCTTCGCCAAGCTCGGCATCGAGCGCCGCGAGCAGCTCATCCACTTGGTGGGTGGCGCTCGCTTCGGGATGTAACTCGACGTCGGCAATCGGTGTCAAACGCGCCGATGCCAGGATGATTTGCGCTAGAGGCGTGGTCTACGAGTCCAACGCGCGCCGAAAACCATGCAAAGGGCATGATTTGGTCGAAACCCGTGCCGAATTGACGTTGGTGACAAAAATTTTGCCGGGAAATCGAAATCTGGCGCGAACCGTGGGCGGACTCAGGTACGGTCTGCGAAAAACCTGAGGTGGAGGTTCGACGCCCGGTGCAAACGGAGAGCAGGTCGGAGTGGCCGAAAGTGGCCCGCGATACCGAGTTGCGCCTAGCGTTGGCAGCGCTCGACGGCGGCCCGGAGTTCTGTGGCGTGGCGTTGGTCGGTGATAGCGGGAACGGCAAATCGACGCTGGCTCGCGCACTTGCCGACTCTCTCGAGTCGGGCGGGGCGACGGTGCGGTATGTGCTGGGCACCCGAACGGGGTGCGCCATCCCGTTGGGCGCGTTCTTTCGGTCGGTGACGGTTGAGCAAGCTCATGAACCTGCGGCGATGCTGGCCGCCGCGCACCAAACCCTGGAGCGGGAAGAGAACCTGGTCGTCGTCGTCGACGACGCGCAGTTGCTCGATCCGTTGTCGTCGACGTTGGTGCATCAACTTGCCGCCAGCGGCAGTGCACGATTGATCGTGACGATCCGGTCTGGTGACCCGGTGCCCGATGCGGTGACGGCGCTGTTGAAAGAGCGGTTGCTGCTGAGTCTGCGCGTTGAGGCATTTACCCGGGAGCAGACCGAGGTGCTCGCCCGCGCTGTGCTCGGCGGCGCCGTGGATACCAGGCTGATCAACGAGTTACACGACCGGACCGCGGGCAGCCCGCTGCTGTTGCGTGGCTTGCTGGATGCGGGTCGGGAAAGTGGTGTGTTGGTGCGCACGGATGCGGGCTGGCAACTTCGAGGTGCGCTGCGTGCCGACCGCCAACTCTACGATCTGCTGGAGTTTCAGCTGCAATCCTTTGCGCCGGAGGAATTGGAGGCGGTGGAGATCTTGGCGGCTGCCGAGGTGCTGGACTGGGAGATCCTGCGTGGGCTTTGCGATGCCGACGCGGTGGGACGCTTGGAGCGTCGAGGGGTAATCCAGCTGGTTGCCGACGGGTCAAACACGGTGGCGCGGCTGAACCATCCCGTCTTGGGTGAGGCGGCAATGCAACGAGCCGGGGTGGTACGCACGCGGCAGCTCAATAGCATGCTGGCACAACATCTTCGGAAGTACCTGGAGACGGAACGGCAGCGGTCGAGGTTGCCCGATGTGCGCACCCAGATCCAGCTGGCGCAGTTCATGATGCGAAGCGATCTGTCGCCGGACCTCGGCGTGATCATCCGTGCGGCGGCGAGCGCGATGACCATGTCGAACTTCGCCTCTGGTGAGGAGTTGGCGAGATTTGCGCTCGATCGTGGCGGTGGCCTGCTAGCGGCGATCGTGCTTGCTGAGGCGATGGGCTGGCAGGGACGGAGCGCCGAGGTCGAGGCGGTGCTCGGTGCCTTCGACCCTCAGGGTGCCGATCAGTTGATGATCGCGCATGGCTGTATGCGCGCCGCGAATCTTTTCTGGTGCGGGCAAATTGAGCAGGCTCGGCTGGGACTCGCCAATGTGAGAGATCGCCTCGAATTCGACGCGAGTGCAGGGCTCAGCACGGCGATGGAAGTGGTATTCGCGTACTTCTCCGGTGACGTTTCGACGGCAATCGAGACAGGACTAGCGGTCTGTGCATCGGACGCGCCCCCGATGGCGAGAGCGTGGGCGGCCGCGGCGACGTGCTGGGCGTTGGCGCTCACTGGGCGGTATGGCGACGTTCACCGCACAGCCGACACTGGTTTGCGGGCGGCTGACCTCGGCCACTCCGGACAGCTACGGCTGGTAATCGGGTGGGGTGAGGTCGTGGCTTTGACGGCTGCGGGTGACTTTTCGGCGGCAGAGCAGGTTTGGAAACGTTATGCCGCGATGCCGGCGGGCGCGCCTGCCGTACACGCCGTCGTGAACGCCATGCTTGGACTGGTGAACTTTGCCCGTGGCGCGCTGCCATCCGCGTGTGCCACATTTCAAAACTCATTATCGGCGATGTCGCGTGGTTCTCCGTTCAGTTGGTTGATGCTGGTGTCGGCCCTGTCGGCGCAGGCCGAAGGTGCGCGGGGCGACGGTGTGGCCGCGGCTGCCGCGCTGCGCAGGTCGGAGGAGGCCTACGGTCCGCAGGTCGCGGTGTTCTTGCCGGAACTCGAGCTGGCCCGGGCCTGGGAGCGGGCTTCGATCGGCCAGATGGTGGCCGCGCAGACACATGCGGTGCGTGCCGCGCAGGTCGCGCGACAGGCCGGGATGTATGCCGTGGAGATGCGTGCGCTGCACACCGCGGCGCGGTTTGATGACCGTTCGCAAGCCGAGCGGCTGGGGGAGTTGGCCGACACACTGGACACTGCGTTGGCGGAGGCGATCGCGGGGCACGCTGGTGGGTTGGCTGATCGCGATGGCGATGTGCTTGACGCCGCGGCCGACCGGTTCGCTGCCCTGGGCGCGGTGGCGCTGGCCGCCGACGCGGCAGCTCAGGCGGCGTGTGAACACGCGCGCACCGGCCAGCGTGGCAAGGAAGTAAAGTCTTCGACCCGCGCGCACTGGCTGGCCGGCCAGCACGAAATACGAACCCCGGCAGTCCGTTCCGTGGCCCGACCGCTGCCGATTACCGACCGTGAACGTGAGATCGTGATGCTGGCGGCGGCTGGTTTGTCCAACCGTCAGATCGCCGAAAGGCTTTCCGTCTCGGTGCGGACGGTGGAGGGACACGTTTATCGCATCTTCGCCAAGCTCGGCATCGAGCGCCGCGAGCAGCTCATCCACTTGGTGCGTGGCGCTCGCTCCTGGATGTAACTCGACATCGGCAACCAACCCGGTTTCAAGCGCGTCGAGCTCGTTGGCCTCGGCCGGCAGATCCGCAGTGACCTCCCCGGGCGGTGTCCCCGTCGACCTCGGCGAAGTGGAATCGGCGACCAATGACCGCTGCCGACGTCGCGCGGGCGTCGGCCGGTAGGGCCCGAGATCCCCAGGCGCGCCGGCTCATTCGTCGCACCCCGCCAATGGCACCGCGCACCCCAATGCCCAGGAAGCGCGAGACCGGGGCGTTACACCTACCTGTAACGATTACTAATCCAATTTGCGGTGCTCCACTCAAATGTCAATGCCCATCAGCAAATGTAAACGCCCACTAGCCATTGAGCTCTCGCGTTTGGGACTTATGGCTCGCGCATAGGGGCTAAAGACCCTGTAAGCGGCACGGCACCACCGAATATCTTCAACCTTATTCGCAGGTTCGTACATCGTCTGAACACGAAAAAACGAAAACTGGCGCGAACCGGGCAAACTAGGTATCGTCTGCGAAAAAGACCTGAAAAAGACCTGGGTGTGGAGGTCGTCCGGTGCAAATGGATCGCGGGTCGGGGTGGCCGATGGTGGCCCGGGATACCGAGTTGCGCCTAGCGTTGGCTGCGCTCGACGGCGGCCCGGAGTTCTATGGCGTGGCGTTGCTCGGTGACAGCGGGAACGGCAAATCGACACTGGCTCGCGCACTTGCCGACACACTCGAGTCGGGCGGGGCGACGGTGCGGTATGTGCTGGGCACCCAAACCCTCTCCACGGTGCCGTTGGGCGCGTTCTATCGGTCGGTGACCATCGACGCACCGCGGGAACCGGCCGCCATGCTCGCGACCGCGCAAAGGACCCTGGAGCGGCAAGAGAACCTCGTCGTCGTCGTCGACGACGCGCAGTTGCTCGATCCGTTGTCGTCGACGCTGGTGCACCAACTTGCCGCCAGCGGCAGTGCACGATTGATCGTGACGATCCGGTCCGGCGACCCGGTGCCCGACGCGGTGACAGCGCTTTTGAGAGAGCGGTTGTTGCTGAGTCTGCGCATTGAAGCTTTTACCCGGGAGCAGACCGAGGTGCTGGCCCGCGCCGTGCTCGGCGGCGTGGTCGATACCAGGCTGATCACCGAGTTGCACGAACGAGCTGCGGGTAACCCGCTGCTGTTGCGTGGCTTGCTGGATGCGGGTCGGGAAAGTGGTGTGTTGGTGCGCACGGATGCGGGCTGGCAACTTCGAGGTGCGCTGCGTGCCGACCGCCAACTTTACGACATGCTGGAGTTTCGCCTGCAGTCCTTTGCGCCGGAGGAATTGGAGGCGGTCGAGATCTTGGCGGCTGCCGAGGTGCTGGACTGGGAGATCCTGCGTGGGCTTTGCGATGCCGACGTGGTGGGACGCTTGGAGCGCCGTGGTGTGATCGAGTTGGTTGCCGACGGGTCAAACACGGTGGCGCGGTTGTTTCACCCCATCGTGGCTGAAGCGGCAATCCGACACGCCGGTGTGGTGCGTTCGCGACAGCTCAATGGCATGCTGGCACAACAACTTCGGAAGAATCTGCAGGCCGAAGGGCAGCGGTCGGGGTTGCCCGATGTGCGCACCCGGATACAGTTGGCGCAGTTCATGATGCGTAGCGATCTGTCGCCGGACCTCGACCTGATCATCGATGCAGCGGCGAGCGCGATGACCATGTCGAACTCCGCCTGCGGTGAGGAGTTGGCCAGATTCGCGTTCGATCGAGGCGGTGGCCTGCCGGCCGCGATCGTGCTTGGTAGGGCGATGGGTTGGCAGGGTCGGGGCGACGAGACCGAGGCAATGCTCGCCGACGTCGACCCTCCCGATGGTGCCGATGAGTGGCTGATCGTGCAGTGGGGTGGCCTGCGAGCCTTGAATCTGTTCATTAACTGTGGGCAGGTCGAGCAGGCACGGCAGGTACTCGCCGACGTGAAGAATCGTGTCGATTCGGAAGCAGTCGTCGGTCTCGTCACGGCCCTGGAGGTGTCGTTTGGGTTCTTCTCCGGGGATGTTGCGACAGCGATCGAGACCGGGCCGAGCTTGTGTGGATCGGATGTGTTGCCGTTGGCGGCGTTGTGGGCGGCCGTGGCAACGTCGTCTGCGCTGGCGCTCGCCGGCCGGTTTGGCGACGTTCACCGGATAGCGGATGCGGGGTTGCGGGCGGCTGCGCTCAGCGAATCGGGATCGGACCGGTTCAACATCGGGTTGGCTGAGGCCACGGCGTTGACTTGGGCCGGGGATTTCCCGGCGGCCGAGCGGGTTTGGGAACGCTATGCCGCAATGGCCGCGGGCGTGCCGGAAGCAGACGCGATGGTGTACGCGATGCTCGGGGTCGTCCAGCTTGGCCGGGGTGCGTTGGTGTCCGCCTGTTCTGCATTTCACGACTCGATATCGGCGATGTCGCGTGGTTTTCCGTCGGCCTGGTTGATGCTGGTAACAGCCTGGTCCGCGCAGGCCGAAGGTGCGCGGGGAGATGCTGAGGCTGCCGCCGCGGCGCTGCGCAGGTCGCAGGAGGCCTACGGTCCGCAGGTCGCGGTGTTCTTGCCGGAACTCGAGCTGGCCCGGGCCTGGGAGCGGGCCGCCGTCGGCCAGACGTCGGCCGCGCAGACACACGCGGTGCGTGCCGCACAGATCGCGCGACAATCCGGGATGTACGCCGTCGAGATGCGCGCGCTGCACACCGCCGTCCGGTTCGATGACCGTTCCCAAACCGAGCGGCTGGCCGAGCTGGCCAACACACTGAACACTCCGTTGGCGCAGGCGATCGCGGAGCACGCTCGGGGGTTGGCCGACCACGACGGCGATGTGCTCGACGCCGCGGCCGAGCGGTTCGCTGCCATGGGCGCGGTGGCGCTGGCCGCCGACGCGGCAGCCCAGGCGGCACGTGAACACGCGCGCACCGGCCAGCGCGGCAAGGAAGTACGGTCTTCGACCCGCGCGCACTGGGTGGCCAGGCAGGGGGGAATACGAACACCCGCGGTCCATTCCGTGGCCCAACCGCTGCCGATTACCGACCGTGAACGTGAGATCGTGATGCTGGCTGCGGCTGGTTTGTCCAACCGCCAGATCGCCGATCGGCTTTCTGTCTCGGTGCGGACGGTGGAGGGACACGTTTATCGCATCTTCGCCAAACTCGGCATCGAGCGCCGCGAGCAGCTCATCCACTTGGTGGGTGGCGCTCGCTCCGGGATGTAACTCGACGTCGGCAACCGGTGTCAAGCGCACCGGCGCCAGGATGATTTGCGCTAGACGCGTGGTCTACGCGTCCAACGCGCGCCGAGAAACCATCCAAAGGGCATGATTTGGTCGAACCTGGTGTCGAATTGACGTTGGTGACAAAAATTTTGCTCGGAAATCGAATTCTGGCGCGAAGCGTGGGCGGACTCAGGTACGGTCTGCGAAAAACCTGGCGGTGGAGGTTCGGCGTCCCGTGCATACGGAGAGCAGGTCGGAGTGGCCGATAGTGGCCCGCGATACCGAGCTGCGCCTGGCGTTGGCAGCACTCGACGGCGGTGCGGAGTTCCATGGGGTGGCGTTGGTCGGTGATAGCGGGGTCGGTAAATCGACACTGGCTCGCGCACTTGCCGACACACTCGAGTCGGGCGGGGAACCGTCCACTTCGTGTAGCTGTTGGACGCGACCCAGTCGCTC
>NZ_JBKQOI010000178.1:0-38102 GCF_052145595.1 Mycobacterium sp.
GCGGCATTCCTGGGATCCATGCAGGCTGGGCTGATCGCAGTTCCGCTCCCGTTGCCGCACCGCGGCTCGAGTCATGAGCGGGTAAGTGCCATCCTCGCCGATACGTCGCCCTCAGTTGTTCTCACAACGTCCGCGGTCGCGGAAGATATCACCGAATATATTGATCAAGCACGCCTGGACACTGTTCTAAAGATCGTCGAAATGGATTCGATGAATCTGGACGTAGATGGCGGAACAAGCGTTCGGACAGGTGATTCGCCTAGCACGGCGTATTTGCAGTACAGCTCAGGTTCAACCCGGCTGCCGACCGGGGTCATGATCTCGCACCAGAACCTTCAGGTGAATTTCGAGCAGCTGATGCGCGGCTACTTCGCGGACACCGACGTTAAGGTCCGATCATGTACCACGTTTGTGTCGTGGTTGCCCTTTTACCATGACATGGGTTTGATGCTGGGAGTCTGCGCACCAATTCTGAGCGGTCATCGCGTCGAGCTGAGCAGTCCGATTTCTTTTCTGGAAAGGCCGGCCAGATGGATGCGATCCCTGGCCGCAACTCCGCACACATTTTCAGCTGCGCCAAATTTCGCCTTTGACTTGGCCGCCCGCAAGACAACCGACAGCGACCTGGCCGGGCTCGACCTCGGGGGGGTGCTGGGCATTATCAACGGTGCCGAACGTGTCGAGCCGGACTCCTTGAGACGCTTCGTTGATCGGTTCGCTCACTTCAATTTCCGCGACGACATGGTGCGTCCATCATATGGGTTGGCGGAGGCAACCGTCTTCGTGGCGACCGGCACCTGGAGCGAATCATCGGCGGCGGTTCGCTTCGATCTCGCGGAGCTGTCCGAGGGCCGCGTTCAACGGTGTTCGGCAGGGACCGGCACGGAGCTGATCAAATACAAAGTGCCGCAATCACCCACACTGCGGATCGTCGACTCCGACACCAACCGCGAGTGCGCTGCGGGCTTGGTCGGCGAGATCTGGGTACATGGCGCCAACGTCGCCGACGGCTACTGGGGAAAACCGCCGGAGGAGCAGCGCTGCTTCGGCGCAATGCTCGTCGACCCTTCGCCGGGCACGCCCGACGGACCCTGGCTAAGAACCGGCGACCAGGGTTTCATCTCCGAGGGTGAGCTGTTCATTGTCGGCCGCATCAAGGATCTGCTGATCATCCATGGGCGCAATCACTATCCCGAGGACATCGAGGCGACGATCCAAGAGATCACACGTGGTCGGGTCGCGGCGATATCGGTGCCGCTGAACAGTACCGAGAAGCTGGTCACCATCATTGAGCTCAAGGAGCGAGGCGACTCCAACGAGGAAGCGATGCACTGGCTCACCTGCGTCAAAAGCGACGTCACCTCCGCGATATCCAATGCGCACGGCTTGAATGTCGGAGACCTCGTTCTGGTATCGCCCGGGTCGATTCCCACCACGACGAGCGGCAAGATCCGGCGCGCCGCCTGTGTCGAGCAGTACCGCCAGGACCAATTCACCCGGTTGGACGCCTAGAAAAAACTAGAAAAAAACTGGCTAGAAACTGAGCCCGCCCGGATTCGATCGCCTAGCCGCCTCGAAGCCGCCTTGAAGTTTGCAATCGTGCCGGCCGCGGCCGGCTGTGTGTTCCTCGCGGTCGGCGTCACCGGGCTTTGACCTTTCTGGAACGCGAAAGCCCAGCAGCTTCAGGCCAATTGCATATCGGGGATCACCCTGGACGTCGACGCTACCGCAGCTGTTTGCTGTGTGGTCACAATCGCAGTCGGTGCAACACAGCAACAGATGACGGGCCGAATTCCGAGCCGCGGCTAGGTTCGCTCTGAATATTGGGATGCCCGGCTCGAGTACTCGTGGGCCGGGTTGAACATAATGAGTCCAATCGCACCGGCGCAAAGGAGCACCCGATGAGCACAACCAGCGCAGACCGTCCGTTTCGTGTGATCCAGTGGACTACCGGCAACATCGGGCGGCGATCGCTGCACGCCATCATCGGCAGACCGGACATGGAACTGGTCGGCGTCTACGCTCACGGACAGGACAAAGTCGGCGTGGACGCCGCCGAGCTGTCCGGGTGGCCGACGCCGACCGGGGTCAAGGCCACCAATGACATCGATGCGCTGCTGTCACTTCGACCCGACGCTTGTTGCTACAACCCGTTGTGGCCCAACGTCGACGAGTTGGTCCGTTTGCTGGAATCGGGCGTCAACGTGTGCTCCAGCGCGGCCTGGATCACCGGCGGCAAGCAAACGCCGCAGGACCGGCAACGCATCGAGGACGCCTGCGAACGGGGCGGCTCGACGATCTTCGGCAGCGGGGCGCATCCCGGCATGACGAATATGGTCGGCATGGTGCTGAGCGCCTCGTGCGAGCGCGTCGACGAAATCCGGATCACCGAGTCGGTGGACTGCTCGACGTACGAATCGGCGGAGACCCAAACGGGGATGGGGTTCTCGCAGGATCCCGACACCCCGGGTCTGGCCGAGAACGTGCGGCGGGAAAGCGAGGTGTTCGCGGAGTCGGCCGCGATGATGGCCGACGCGATCGGAGCCAAGTTGGACAAGATGACCTTCGACGTCACCTTTACCGCGGCCGGCGCCGACTCCGACCTGGGTTTCATGAAGATCCCCGCGGGAACCGTCGGCGGCGTCTATGGCTACCACCGTGGGTGGGAAGGCGACCGCAACGTCGTCAGCGTCGGATTCAACTGGACCATGGGCAGTCACGTCGTCCCCCCCAAACCGCTCGAGCACGGACACGTCATTCAAGTATTCGGGTTGCCCAACATGCGCACCGTCCTGCACTGTTTGCCACCGAAGGACTGGACGGAGCCCGGCTTCATGGGATTGGGAATGATCTACACCGCGATGCCGGTGACCAACGCCGTCCCGGCGGTGGTGGCCGCCAAGCCCGGCGTCGTGACGCTTGCCGATCTGCCGCCGGTCACCGGCCGGGTGGCGCGATAAAGCCGCGAGAAAGCTATGTCGTGTGCCACATCGACGGGACCCGAGGAACGCTTCCGTGCACTAAGGTTTAGGATGCTTAGCCGAGCAAAGGTTCTGCCGACATCACTGCGGTTGACGATGGAAGCAAGCTTTCCGGAAGCGCGTTACAAGCGAGATCGGTGAGCGGAAGGGGGTCAGGTGAGGGCTAGACCAAATACCGGTGCCTTAACCCGCGCTGTCAAGCGAGCGTGGATACCTCTGGTGTTGCTGGTTGTTCTGGCCGTCTCCGGATTGGTCGTGTCAAGGGTGCACAAAATCTTCGGCTCGCAGGACCTCAATGCCAATGCCGGCGCCGGGATTGAGATCGTGCAGTTCAATCCCAAGGTCGTCACCTATGAGGTCTCCGGCCCCCCAGGGACCACCGCGAACATCAACTACTGGGACGAGAACGCCAACACGCACCAGGTCAATGCGGCCCCGCTGCCATGGTCGTTCACGATCTCCACCACACTGCCCGCGGTTAGCGCCAACATCATGGCGCAGGGCGACGGCAGCCAGATCAGCTGCAAAATCACCGTGGACGGTGTCGTCCGGGAACAGCAAAACGCCGAGGGCCACAACGCCCAGACCTTCTGCCTGGTGAAATCCGCATGAGCGACCTGAACAGCAGGAGCAGGGTGGGCGCCGAAGACACCGAGGCCACCGGGCCGATCCGCACCCAAAGCCCCGCAAGGACCGAGCGCGGCCACCGGCCCGTCATCCCCCACGCGATTCGCATATTCGCTGTGCCGATCATCCTGGCCTGGGTGTTTGTCACCGTCCTCGTGAACGTCATCGTTCCGCGATTGGAAGTCGTCGGCGAAGCACATTCGGCGCCGATGACACCGGTGGACGCGCCGTCCATGAAGGCGATGATGCTGCTGGGCCACAACTTCAGGGAATTCGATTCCAACAGCACCGTGATGATCGTGCTGGAGGGTCAGCAACCTCTGGGCGACGACGCACACCACTACTACGACAATCTGATCCGGCAGCTGAGGCAGGATCCCAAGCACATCCAGCACATCCAGGACTTCTGGGGAGACCGATTAACGGCTGCGGGAGCGCAGAGCGCCGACGCCAAGGGCGCCTACGTCATGTTGAACCTCGCGGGCAACCAGGGCACGACGCTGGCGAACGATTCCGTCGAAGCCGTCCGCAAGGTGATCGAGCGAAACCAGCCACCACCCGGAGTGAAGGCCTACGTCACCGGTCCCGCGGCGCTCAGTGACGACATGCACGTCATCGGCAACGCGAGCCTGGCCAAGATCACGCTGTTCACTTTGGGTGCCATCGCGATCATGTTGCTTTTGGTCTACCGCTCCATCGTGACCACATTGGTCCAGCTGTTCATGACCGGCATCGCGCTGGCATGTTCGCGGGGAGTCATCGCGGTTCTCGCGTATCACAATGCATTCGGGCTCACCACGTTCGCCGCGAACATCCTCACCATGCTGGCGATCGCGGCCGGAACCGACTACGGAATATTCCTGCTGGGCCGCTATCAAGAGGCGCGCCAGGCCGGCGAGGATCGAGAAACCGCCTACTACACCACGTTTCGTGGCGTGGCCCCGGTGGTCCTGGGTTCGGGTTTGACCATCGCCGGGGCGACGTACTGCCTCAGCTTTGCCCGGTTGCCCTGGTTCAACACCATGGGTGCACCCGTGGCGATCGGGATGCTGGTCGTGGTGCTGGCCGGCCTCACGCTGGGTCCTGCGGTAGTTTTCGTGGGCAGCAAGGTGGGTCTTTTCGAACGCAAGCGGGCGGCCAGGGGCCGGCTGTGGCGGCGGGTCGGCACCGCGGTGGTGCGTTGGCCGGCACCGATTCTGGCCGTCAGCGCCGCCATCGTCCTAGTCGGCATGATCGCCCTGCCGGGATATGTCACGAGTTACAACGACCGGTACTACCTGCCGACCAGCGCCCCGTCCAATCTGGGATACCAAGCTGCAGACCGGCATTTCTCTCAGGCCCGGATGAATCCCGACATGTTGATGGTCGAGGCCGACCACGACATGCGCAATCCTGCCGACATGCTCGTCTTGGACAGGGTGGCCAAAAACGTCATGCGCACTGTGGGTATCGCGATGATCCAGGACATCACCAGGCCGCTGGGCATTCCGATTCAACACAGCTCGATACCGTTCCAGAACAGCATGCAGAGCCAGACGACCATGCAGAACATGGACTTCCTCAAAGAGCGCATGGCCGACATCCTCAAGATGGCCGACGAGCTGCAGGTCCAGATCGACTACACACAGCAGCTGTACAAAGTGACGCAAGATCTTTCCAATGCCGCTGACGACAGCGCAAAGACCACGGCCGAAACATCGGAAATCACCGATAAATTACGGGACCACCTCGCGGATTTCGACGACTTCTGGCGGCCGATACGCAATTACTTCTACTGGGAGAAGCACTGCTACGACATTCCCATGTGCTGGTCCTTGCGGTCCCTATTCGACTCGTTGGACGGGATCGACCAGCTTGCCGACAAATTCCACACCCTCACGGCTGACATCCAGCGCACCGCCTCGGCGACGCACGAGATGCTGGCGTTGATCCCGACGATGATTGCGACGCTGAAGACCACAAAAGGTATCACGCTGACGCTGTACCAGACGTTCTCGGCGATGATCAACCAGATGGAGGCCATGAGCGACACCGCGATCGTCATGGGGCAAAGTTTCGACGCCTCCAAGAACGACGACTTCTTCTACCTGCCGCCGGAGGCCTTCGATAACCCGGACTTCCAGACGGGGCTTCGAATGTTCTTGTCGCCGGACGGCAAGTCGGCGCGCTTTTTCATCACCCACCAGGGCGATCCGATGACCCCCGAAGGCATCTCGCGGGTCGCCGCGGAGCGAACTGCCGCGCAGGAGGGTCTGAAGCAATCGTCGCTGTCGGACGCCAAGGTCTACCTCGGCGGTACCGCCGCAACGTTCAAGGACATGCACGACGGCGCCAAATATGACCTCATGATCGCGGTGGTATCGGCGCTCACGCTGATCTTCATGATCATGTTGCTGCTTACCCGAAGTATCGTTGCGGCGTTGGTGATCGTCGGCACCGCGGCCAGTTCGATCGCGGCATCATTCGGTCTGTCCGTGCTGATTTGGCAGGACCTCCTCGGCATCAAGATCCACTGGATCGTGATGGCGCTGTCGGTCATCATCCTGCTGGCCGTCGGGTCGGACTACAACTTGTTGCTGGTCTCCCGGTTCAGGGAAGAGATCCATGCCGGACTCAAGACGGGGATCATTCGATCGATGGCCGGCACCGGCGGGGTGGTGACGGCCGCCGGCCTGGTGTTCGCCTTCACGATGGCGTCCATGCTCGGCAGCGACCTGCGGGTGCTCGGTCAGTTCGGGTCCACCGTGTGTATCGGTCTGCTGCTCGACACGCTGATCGTGCGCACGTTGCTGATGCCGTCGATCGCCACCCTATTGGGCCGTTGGTTCTGGTGGCCGCAAGTCGTCCATCCCCGCGGTGACAACGCCCGAACACCGGTGCGCGCCTAGCCGGGCGATAACTCCAGACAGACCGCGACGGCACCCGCGCCGACATGCAGCGCGAGCACTGGTCCCAACGGAGTGACGATCGCCGGCTCGCACGCCGGCAGCCGTTGCGCCAGCGCCGCCGCCACCTCGTCGGCGCCTTCCGGATTGGACACGTGGTGCACCGCCAGGGCGGCGGAGCCATCGCCGACGGTCTCGCAGACCCGGTCGATCATCGCGGTGGTCGCATGGCGGACGGTCCGCACCCGTTGGGCCAGAACGAGTTTACCGTCATCGATACGCAACAGCGGCTTGAGCGCCAGCGCTGTGCCCAGCCACGCCTTGGCCCCGCCTATCCGCCCGCTGCGGCGCAGGTTGTCCAGCCGATGCACCACCATGAACGCGTGGCAGCGGGACACCGCCGAACGCGCAGCGTCCGCGACGGTGTCCAGGTCGCCGCCCGCGGCCGCGGCCCGTGCGGCGGCGAGCGCGACAAACCCCGTGCCCATCGCCGCCGACCTCGAGTCGATCACCCGCACATTCGGGTCCAGGTCGGCGGCGGTCCGTTGGGCGGCGCCGTAGGTTCCCGACAGCGCTGACGAAATGTGTACCGCCACCACACCGTCGCCGCCGCTGTCAGCCAACGCCTGCTGGTAGGCATCGGCCAGTTCGGCCGGGGTGGCGGCCGCCGTGGTGGCGTGGCGTTTGTGGATGTCGTCGGGGATGTCGTCCACGCCGTCGCGCAGGTCCGCGCCGTCAAGCAAGATGTGTAGCGGAACCACGCGTATCGCCCACTTTTCGAGCAAATCGGCCGGCAGGCGCGACGACGCATCGGTCACGACCACAACGGTCACGGGCGCCGCTCCTCCTCATCGCTTCGCTCTGCATCGTCGTCGGCGCGGAGCATGGCTCAGCCGCGCGGTTTCTCGTTCGGTACCCCCGCTTCGGCCAGCGCCTTGAGCATCAACTCGGCGACCGCCTGGTGGGCTTCGAAATTCCAGTGAATGCCGTCGGGATTGCCACGCCCGCTCATAACATGTTCGCCCACAGCGGCTTTGAGATCTACCAGGGGAACGTCGTGGTGCTGCGCCCATTCCGTAATTGCCGCCACCGTCCCCGGGCGACCGTGGTGAGCCTTGCCGTACGTCTCGGCGATGTGCACCGACGGCAGCGACGCCACGATCGGGATGCCGGGCCGGTTGAAATCTATTGCACCACGGGTCTGTTCGAGGTATTCGGCACTCAACTGCGGCGGCAACGCGGGCCTGGCCACCGGCGAGAGCCTGGGCTGCAACCACGCGTAGCCATCGCGGGCCCAGCGCCGCAGCCACGGCGGCCGAACATAGCGGATCAGCTCGCGCAGCGCGGTCGGCAACACCGACGGCAGCGAATCCATCCCGCCGGTCGCGAAGATCACCGCGCCCGCCCTGGGCAGCGCCGCCCAGGCCCGTGGGTCCTGGGTCGCCGCCCACCAGATGTCCCGGCAGGTCCAGCCGATACGGCCGATCAGTTCCAATTCCCAACCCAATTGCGAAGCAACAATGTTCGGCCAGATACGCGGATCATCGGCGGGCAGCCCTCCGGTGGGCCCGTAATAGGCCAGCGAGTCGGCGAACACCAGCAGTGTCGGTCGTACCTCAGAGGACATCGTTAGACACCTGCGCCGAAGCGTTCCACACATCGAGGCGCCAGCGGATGTCGGCCAGGCCTTCCAGGCCGGCGCCGTCACTGTTGGAGTGGCCGGACAGCTGCACCCAACTGGCGTTGCCCATGCCGCCCAGAATGGGCCAGTTGGAGACCGGAAGCTTTAGCAGCGCAGCCGATAACGCGGCGATCAGGCCGCCGTGGGCCACCAGCACCACCGGTCGATCCGGTTGGTTCGGGTCGCCCCATTCCAACTCGCCGGATATCAGCTCGGCGACCAACGGAACGGTGCGGGCGGCCACATCGACTCTGCTTTCCCCGCCATGCGGCGCCCACGTTGCGTCTTCGCGCCATGCCAGCCGGGCGCCCGGCGACTCGGCGTCGATCTGGCTGTGGGTAAGGCCCTGCCAGTCACCGAGATGAGTCTCCCGTAACCGGTCGTCCACCCACACCTTCAGCCCCGTCCGCTTCCCCAGCTTGATCGCCGTGTCGTAGGCGCGCCGCAGATCGGACGAAACGATCAGCAACGGTTGCAGCTTGCCCAGCACGTCGGCGGCGGCGACCGCCTGCGCGCGGCCCAGTTCACTGAGCTCGGTGTCCAGCTGGCCCTGCATCCGGCTACCGAGGTTGAAATCGGTTTGCCCGTGCCGCAACATCACCAGACGGCGGATCCTCATTGCGTGCTCGCCGTATCCGCCGATAAATCCACCGGCACCACCGGGCAGTCACCCCACAGCCGGTCCAGGGCATAGAAGTTCCGGTCATCCTGGTGCTGGATGTGCACCACGATGTCGCGGTAATCCAGCAACGTCCAGCGGCCTTCCTTGGCACCCTCGCGGCGCGCCGGCCGGTAGCCCGCCTTACGCATTTTCTCCTCGACCTCATCGACGATGGCGTTGACCTGCCGCTCGTTGGATGCCGAGGCGATGACGAAGCAGTCCGTGATGGCCAACTGGTCGGAGACGTCGATGACGACGACATCGTTGGCCAATTTGGCGGCGGCCGCGCGGGCCGCCACGGCGGCCATGTCGACCGCCTCCTGGGTGGCGGTCATGTGTTGTTACCAGCGGACAGGGTCGTTTGACTCACGTTCTGCTCGGCCCCTTCGTTGGTGCGATACAGCCGGCGCTTGGAGACGTACTGCACGACGCCGTCGGGCATCAGGTACCACAGCGGTCGGCGCTCCTGGGCGCGTCGGCGGCAGTCGGTCGAGGAGATCGCCAGCGCCGGGATCTCGACGAGGGTCAAGGCATCCTCGGGCAGCTTGTCCAGAACGCCGGTGATGTGCTCTCGCCGCAACTCGTAGCCCGGACGGCTGACCCCGACCAAGCGAGCCAACTCGAACAGCTCTTCCCAGCCCTGCCACGACAGTATGGACGCCAGCGCGTCGGCGCCGGTGATGAAGTACAGCTCGGAATCAGGGTTGAGGGCGTGCAGATCCCGCAGTGTGTCCCTCGTGTAAGTGGGCCCCTCCCGGTCGATGTCGACCCGGCTCACCGAGAAACGTGGATTGGACGCGGTGGCGATCACCGTCATCAGATACCGGTCCTCGGCGGCGGAGACTTGGCGATCCTTCTGCCAGGGCTGACCGCTGGGCACGAACACCACTTCATCGAGGTCGAACAGGTCGGCGACCTCACTGGCGGCAACCAGGTGGCCGCAATGGATGGGATCGAACGTCCCACCCATCACTCCCAGCCTGCGAAGCTGCTTTTGCACGATTTGCCAGCTTACTTGAGCCGGCGACCGGGGCCATTTTTCAGCTCGGGCGCCGCGCTACCGGCGCGGGTCCCGATGTTGCGGTCACATGCGCCCCACCCGTCTCTGCGGTGGGCACCAGGCGGGTTGCCCGCACCACGAGCATCCTTCTCAGCGGAGCCGCAAGTGGCTGATGTGGCTCCATCGGGCTGGCTCCCACCGTTGCTGCAATTTTGCCCGACAATATCGGCAGCTACTGAAACCTCAACGAGATGCGAGGACACAACACCATGACCTATCTCGAGGCCTATCTCGAGCACAGCGACCATCCGGAGCGCTTCGTCGCGCACAACTATCCCGAGCACCTGGTCGACCTCGGCGAGATCCGGATGAACTATGCGGTCGCCGGTGACGCGGCTAACCCCGCGCTGCTGCTCATCCCGGGGCAAAGCGAATCGTGGTGGGGTTACGAACAAGCGATGAAGCTATTGGCCGATCACTACCACGTGTACGCCGTCGATTTGCGCGGGCAGGGTCGCTCCACCTGGACACCGGGCCGCTACAGCCTTGACCTGTTCGGCGGTGACCTGGTCCGCTTCATCGATCGGGTCATCGGCCGACCAGTAGTGGTCAGTGGGCTGTCATCCGGCGGTGTGATCGCCGCCTGGTTGTCCGCTTTCGCAGCACCCGGACAGGTCCGCGCAGCCGTCTACGAAGATCCACCCCTGTTCAGCTCGGAAGTCAATCCTGCTGTGGGTCAATCGATCCGGCAATGTATCGGGTCGATCTTTCGGCTCTGGTGCAAATGGCTGGGCCCGCAATGGTCCATCGGCGATTATGCGGGCATGCAGGCTGCGATGGCTCGCGAACTGCCCGAGTGGCTCCGAAGGATGCACATGGCAGGCGGAGACGGCCCCACCACCTCCGAGCCTCCGCAGAACCTGCGCGAGTACGACCCCGAGTGGGGTGACGCGTTTGTCTCCGGCCGGGTCGCAGTCAACTGCGATCACGAGTCAATGCTGACTCACGTTAAGGTGCCGGTGCTGTTCACGCGCCATTTCCACTTTGTGGACCCCGAGACCGGCAACCTGATCGGCGCGATCTCTGATCAGCAGGTCGAGCACGTCCGCAGACTCGTTGAAAGCACTGGAAACTCCTTTACCCTGCGCACATTTCCCGAGATGCCCCATTCCATGCACGGCACCGACCCGCAGACCTACGTCGTGACGCTCACCGATTGGCTTGCGGAGCTGGAGTCGCGCCCCGCATAACCCCTGCGTCGTCCCTCACACCGGCAGCAGCTGGTCGATCACGGCGGCCAATTGCTTGGCGGACCGACATTCGTGCATCGTGATCACCTCTTGGTAGCGCGGCACCGCCGAGTCGCCGCTGCCCCACAGGTGTTTGGGTTCGGGGTTGAGCCAGTGCGCGTGCCGGCTGGCGGTCACCATGTGGGCCAGCAGCTCGGTCTCCGGGTTGCGGTAGTTGGTGCGCCCATCCCCGAGCACCAGCAGCGAGCTGCGCGGCGACAGCACATTCGGAAACGCCTGCACGAACGAAGCAAACGCGTTGCCGTAGTCGGAATGCCCGTCGCGGCTGTACACACCGGCCTCCCTGGTGATCCGCTGGATCGCCACGGCCAGGTCGGCTTCCGGGCCGAACATGTGGGTCACCTCATCGGTGGTGTCGATGAAGGCGAACACGCGAACACGCGAGAACTGTTGGCGCAGAGCGTGTACCAGCAGCAGAGTGAAGTGGCTGAACCCGGCGACGGAGCCGGACACGTCGCACAGCACCACCAGTTCCGGGCGGGCGGGACGGGGTTTGGCCAGCACCAGGTCGATCGGCACCCCGCCGGTGGACATCGACTTGCGCAGCGTCTTGCGCAGATCGATCGAGCCGGCGCGGGTGCGTCGCCGGCGGGCCGCCAGCCGAGTGGCCAGGGTGCGCGCCAGTGGCGCCACCACCCGGCGCATCTGGCGCAGCTGTTCGCCGGAGGCGCGCAGGAACTCGACGTTTTCGGAAAGCTGCGGGATGCCGTACATCTGGACGTGATCGCGGCCGAGCTGCTCGGCGGTGCGCCGTTTGGTCTCGGCGTCGACCAGCTTCCGTAATTGCGTAATCCTCTGCGCGGCGAGCGCTTTAGCGATCTGCTCCTGGGTCGGTGTGGGCTCGTCGCCGTACGGGGCGAGCAGCCCCGCCAGCAGCTTGCCCTCCAATTCGTCCAGCGCCATCGCCTTGAGCGCCTGATAAGACGAAAATGAGGGGCCGCGGCTGGAATTGTATTTGCCGTAGGCCTCCACGATCCGCGCGATCATCGCGACCAGACGCTCGTCCATGTCGGCGAGGTCGGGGTTTTCGTTGAGCAGATCCAAGAGCATCTGGCGCATCGCCTCGACGTCGTCGGGTGGCAGGGAGTCACTGGAGTCACCGTTTTGCGCCTCCTCGGACTGACCCTCCAGGATCACCGCCCGTGCGCCCAGCGCCGCGGGGAACCACAGGTCGAACATCGCGTCGTAGGTCTCGCGGTGATCGGGGCGGCGCAGCACGGCGCAGGCGACGCCCTCGCGTAACACCTCACGATCGCCCAGGCCGAGCACAGCCATCACCCGGCCGGCGTCCACCGTCTCCGACGGCCCCACCGAAATCCCCGCCCCGCGAAGCGCTTCCACGAACCCCACCAAGTGACCGGGCAAACCGTACGGGGCCAGGGGGCGGGTGGGACGGATGCGGCGAGCGGCCATCGATGCCTTCCTAGTTCAGTCCTAGTTCAGTCCTAGTTGAGCCGCAGCTCGCCGCTCGCGCGTTGCTGGTCGGATTGATGCTTGAGGACCACCCCCAGCGTGGCGGCGACGACCGCGTCGTCGATGGTGTCTAGGCCCAGCGCGAGCACCGTTCGGCCCCAGTCGATCGTCTCGGCGATGGACGGCACCTTCTTGAGTTGCATCCCACGCAGCACGCCGATGATGCGCACCAATTCCTCGGCCAGATGATCGGGCAACTCGGGGACCCGGGACAACAGGATGCGCCGTTCCAGGTCGGGACTCGGGAAGTCGATGTGCAAGTACAGGCAGCGACGCTTGAGCGCCTCGGACAGTTCACGGGTGGCGTTGGAGGTCAACACCACGAATGGGGCCCGCTCCGCGGTGAGCGTGCCCAGTTCCGGAACGGTCACCGCGAAGTCGGACAGCACCTCCAGCAGCAAACCCTCGATCTCGATGTCGGCCTTGTCGGTCTCGTCGATGAGCAGCACCGTCGGCTCGGTGCGTCGGATGGCGGTCAGCAGCGGACGGGACAGCAGGAACTCCTCGCTGAATACGTCGGTCTTGGTCTGATCCCAGTCGCCGGAGCCGGCCTGGATGCGCAGGATCTGCTTGGCGTGGTTCCACTCGTAGAGCGCGCGGGCCTCGTCGACCCCCTCGTAGCACTGCAGGCGGACCAGGCCCGAGCCGGTCGCCTGGGCGACGGCGCGGGCCAGCTCGGTCTTGCCGACGCCGGCGGGTCCCTCCACCAGCAGCGGCTTGCCGAGCCGGTCGGCCAGGAAGACCGCCGTCGCGGTGGCGGTGTCCGGCAGGTAGCCGGTCTCGGCCAACCGCCGCGAGACGTCGTCGATGTCGGCGAACAAGGGCACGGGCCGGGCGGGCACACTCACAATCTCAAATCTCCTAAAGCATTGTGGCCGGGGCGTCAGGCCGGGCGGATCTGCCCGTCTCCCCACGCAATCCACTTGGTCGAGGTCAATTCGGGCAGCCCCATCGGGCCACGTGCGTGCAGCTTCTGCGTCGAGATGCCGATCTCGGCGCCGAAACCGAACTGCTCACCGTCGGTGAACGCCGTCGAAGCGTTGACCATCACCGCGGCCGCATCAACGCAATCGGTAAATCGTTGGGCCGCAATCATATTCGTGGTAACGATGGCCTCGGTGTGTCCGGTGCCGTACTCGTTGATGTGGGCGATCGCGGCGTCGACGCCGTCGACCACCGCCACCGCGATGTCCATCGAAAGGTATTCGCGACGCAGGTCGTCCTCGCCGGCGTCTTCGAAAAGACCTCCGTGCACGGTCACCCCGGCGTCCTCTAGGGCGGCGACGAGCCTGGGCATCGCCTGGTCGGCGATCGCGGCGTCGACCAGCACGGTCTCAGCGGCGTTGCAGACGCTGGGCCGACGGGTTTTGGAGTTCAGCAGGATGCGTTCTGCCACCTCCAGGTCGGCGGCTTCGTGCACATAGACGTGACAGTTGCCGACGCCGGTCTCGATGGTGGGGACCTGCGCGTCCCGGACGACCGCGTCGATCAGGCTGGCTCCGCCGCGCGGGATCACCACGTCGACGAGGCCACGGGCCTGGATCAGATGCGTGACCGTGGACCGATCGGCGGACGAAAGCAACTGGACCGCGTCGGCGGGCAAGTCCTCACTGACCAGCGAAGCGCGCAACACCTCGACAAGCGCCTGGTTAGACTTTGCCGCCGACGAACTTCCGCGCAACAGCACGGCATTGCCGGACTTGAGCGCCAAACCGAAGGCGTCAACGGTCACATTGGGCCGGCCCTCGTAGATCATGCCGATTACCCCGAGCGGCACCCGCTGCTGCCGCAGATGCAGCCCATTGGGCAAGCTGTAGCCGCGCAGCACCTCCCCGACCGGGTCGGGCAGCCCGGCGACCTGGCGCAGGCCGGCGGCGATTCCGTCGACGCGCGTGGAATCCAACGCCAGCCGATCGAGCATCGCGGTCGGTGTGCCGATGGCCCGGGCGGCCTCGAGATCTTCGGCGTTGGCCGCCAAGATCTGCTCGACGTGGTCTCCTATCGCCTTCGCCGCCGACTGCAGCGCCGCGTCCTTGGCGACCGTCGGAAGTAGGGCCAGCTCGCGGCAAGCGACCCGAGCGCGGCGTGCGGCATCGTGGACGTCCCGCCGCAAGTCAGGAAGCGGTGGTGCTTGCAGACTCATTGAACCAGGGTATCGGGCGTCAAATAACCGGGTCAGGCGACCCGTTGCTAAGTGTCACCCTTGCCCGACCCGCTCACCGCGCCGGACCTGCCGCACTTTGCTTCGACGCTCTTCGAGAATGTTGCCGAAGCTTTGCAGCAGCAACGGTTCATGCATCACCAGATGCTCGAGGTGTTCGCGATCGATCTCCAGCGCGGTCACCTCTTCCAGCGCGTATGCGCTGGCAAGGTTCGGTTGCCGAGTCAGCGCGGTCAGCCCCAAAAATGAGCCTTCGACCAGCGTGCTGATCGGCACAACCGATCCGTCGTCGGCCGTAGTAGTCAGCTGAACGCGCCCGGCGACCAAGAATGTCATCACTGTGGGCACCTGACCGGCATACTCGACGATTTCGTCGGCGCCGTAGCGGACGAGCCTCGCACACGATTGCAGCGACCGCTGTTCCTCGGCGCCCAGCCGCAATGTCGGTGCCACCACGGTGCGCAACGCATGTTCCACACGTTCGATCGTCGAAAAGTCGTCGTCGGCGTCGTCGAGGTGGAGGTTCTCCCGTCGTGCGGCGTACCAAACCCACCGCAGAAATGTCGCCTTCGCGGCGCCGGCGTCGGCGGGTGAGCTCAGCCCGACGGTAGTGCGGTACTCGGCGGCGCCGACGGGTACCGAACGCGGCACGCTGTCCAGTTTGAGCTGCGGCAGCGCGCGGGCAACACGCGACAGCATCGCGCATACCCGGTCCGGCGGATCGGCGCTGGAGAATGTCGTCGTTATCGTCACTTTGTGCGTGCCGGGCGGGCGACTGAGATTTGTGAACGCGGTGGTGGCCAGCACCGAGTTGGGCGTAATCCGCATTCCGCTGCCGGTGTCGATGTGCACGGCCCGCCAGTTCACCTCGACAACGCGTCCCTGCGCCGTCCCGGTGTCCAGCCACTCATCGATCCGGAATGGCTGCTCGAAGAGCATGAACAAGCCAGATACGATCTGGCCGACGGAGTTCTGCAGCATCAGGCCGATGACGACCGAGGTGACGCCCAGCGCGGTGAAAAGCCCGCCGACCCGGACGCCCCAGATGTACGACAACATCACCGCGAGGCCGACGCCGATCAGAGCGAAGCGGGCTACGTCGAGGAAGATGGCGGGTAGCCTTCTGCGCCAGCTATTTTCGGGCGCGGCCTCGAACACGGTCGCGTTCAGCGCTGACAGCAACAGGACCAGCACCAGCACGCCGAACACCGTGGTGAGAATTCGCACCGGGACATCCCGGGCCGGGACCTGCGAGGCCTGGACGAGCAGCAATAGCAACGCACCGAGCGGCAGCAGGTAGTTGCGCAGCAGGCTCACCTGCCTGGCCAGGCGACCGTTCCTGCGAACGAGTAAGTCTTGCAGCTCGGTGAGAAGGATCAGCCCGATCGGTAACCCGACCGCGATACCAATTGCCCAGTAGAACCACGGGTCATCCCAGCTCCTCATTAACGCTCCAACAACCGGTAGATCTCCTGATCGGTACCGCCGACCGAGATCGTGCCGGCGGGAGCGAACTGCCGGACGTCGCGCATCGCTTCGTATACCTGCAAGCTGACATAGATGCCCGGCTGCGGTGCGCCACTGTGCATTTGGTAGGCCAAACTGACCGCGCCGCCCCACATGTCATAGACAAGGCTGGAGCGGCCCACCAGCCCGCTCACGACGTTGCCGGTGTTGACGCCGACCCGAAGACCCAGCTGGTGGCCGGTTGCGCCGTTGAACCGATCGATGATGCGGCCGATTTCGAGGGCGAAGTCAACGCTGCGGTGAATGCTGTCCAGCCGCGGGGTGACGACCCCACAGCTGGCGAGGTATCCGTTGTGGAACGTGCGAATCCGTTCGACGCCAAGGGATTCCGCGGCCGCGTCAAACTGCCGGAACAGTTCGTCGATGGTCCTGACCAATTCGTCTTCCGGCATATCGTTGGACATCTCGTCCAAACCGAAGATATCGGCATAGATGATGGCGACGTTTTGGTGTTTCTGCGCAATGTTTTCCTCGCCCTCGCGATAACGTTGCACCACCGACTCGGGCATCAGCGCCAGCAACATGCGGTCATTCTCCCGGCGCTGCTCGTTGAGCAGCTCTTCCTTGATTGCGAGGTTCCGGCTCATCTCGTTGAAAGCCGCTGTGAGGTCTCCGATTTCGTCGCGCGCCATGACCGGAATGTTGACCTCGTAGTCGCCCGAGCCGATCTTCCGTGTGCCCTCCTCGAGCCGCCGGACGGGTCGCACCGCTGCCTGGGCGATGATCATCGAGGCCACGCAGATGGCGAAAACCATTGCTGTGACGGCAATCACGAGCCCCTTACTGAACCTACTCAGCCGGGCAAAGGCATCGGAGTTGTCACGCGTCGCCAAAACCGACCAGTGCAGATCGGAGTTCGGAATGTTGATCGGGGCGTAGGCTTCCAACTCCCTGTTGCCCATGTAATCGGTGGCGCTGACAACTCCGGTCTCTCCCCGTTGGGCGGCGCGAAGACCCGCGGTCGCAACCGGCTGCACCAGCGTCGTTGTACCCAAACGGATCGCCCGCTCTACGACGTCCGGCGGAGTGCCGGCGTTTATCGCATCCCGCCGGTAATCCTGCGGGTCTTCGAGGAATTCCCGCGAATCGGACCGCATCAAGTTGTCGGGGCCCGCCAGATACGTCTCGGTCGAGGTGCCCATGCCGGCGGATTCCCAGTGTCCGTTGGCGGTCATGATCTTGTTGATCTTGGCGATCGGCACCGGCAGGGCCATAACCCCGTCGATTTTGCCGTTCATGCCGACCGGCGATATCACCCACGCGGTGGGGGCGTCGAGTTGCGGCTGATAAGGCTGGAAGTCGGTGATCCAGACGAAGTCGACGTCGTTGGAGGCCAAAGCTTTTTGGTACGCATCTCGCAGGTTGGACTCACGATAGGGGCCGGTGAGGATATTGGTTCCGAGGTCGGGACCTTTCATCACGCTGTAGACGACATTGCCTTGCATGTCCAGCAGCAGGACGTCCCGATAATTGAAGCGGGTGACCATACCGCGCATGTAGAAGTCGAAGCGGGCATTAGCTGCCGACCATGCGCTGCCGTCACCGGCGTCCGCGACGGGCAGCGAGTCGGCAGTCGGCCTGGGCGGTGCGGTGTAGTACGCCTGAACGTATTTCTGCGCGGTGGAACTCGGCAGAACCGCATTCATATCAATGGTGTCACCGGTGACCCGTTTGATGGGTTTGACCATCTCGTTGTCGTAGTAGTCGACGAGGGCCTGCTGTTGGGCGGGGGTGATCGTCGCGTTGCCCAATTGAGCGAAATCGGCGGCGAGCGTCGTCGTTGCCTCGTTGATGCTGAATCCACCGCTCCAGACGATCAGCGAATTCGTCACTTCCCTGAACAACGCCTCTACCGCGCGCTTCTGCGACTCACGCAACTCGATCAACCGCTCGGACTCGACTTCCCGCAACGCGCTGCGACCGGATATCGCCCCGATAGCGCCGATCACCGCCACGCCCAGGATGCTCGATAACAGCATGGTGAGCAGGATCTTGGACTGGATGCCGAACCGAAAACGCGTCCAAATCAAAGGCCGCCGCGTACGCTCCGCAGGCTTTTGAGCCGGCGCAGGCTCGGCCGTGCCCTGCTCGGCGGCGCTCTGCTGGGCGATACCCTCCCGGGGCGGGGTGGATTCAGTTGCCGCTTCGGCGTCTGTTAGCTCGCTCGACGTCAATCGCCTTCCCCTTTCTCTGAGAGGATTCAGCATCACTAACGGGAGCACACTAACGCGCAGACCTCAAGATATTGGCGATTGTCCAAAAGCGGCGAGCATAAAACTTTAGGCACGAAGCTCGGGGTTCACCCGAAGTCCTGGCACCGCGCTTTGTGAAAGCCGACCCGACTAACGTCGGCGGAATGGCGACGCGGGTCTGCGTGGTAGGCAGCGTGAACATGGACCTGACGTTGGGCGTCGATACCCTTCCGTGTCCGGGCGAGACGGTGCTGGCGTCGTCGTTGCGCCGGGCACCCGGCGGCAAGGGCGGCAATCAGGCCGTGGCAGCGGCGCGCGCGGGCGCGCAGGTGCAGTTCGTCGGCGCGGTCGGCGACGACGCCGCCGCCGAACAGCTGCGGGCCCACCTGCGGGCCAAGGGCGTTGGGCTGGACGGAACCGTCGCGATGCCCGGGCCAAGCGGTACGGCGGTCGTCATGGTCGATGCCAACGGCGAGAACGCCATCGTGGTGGCGCCGGGCGCCAACGGTAAGCTGGCGCTGGGCGCAGCAGCCGTGCGCCAGGTCATTGCCAACTGCGATGTGCTGTTGACCCAGTTGGAGATTCCGGTGACGACGGCGGTGGCGGCTGCACAAGCGGCACGGTCGGCCGGGGCGGTCGTCATCGTCAACGCCTCACCGGCCGGCCAAGACCGAAGTTCCCTGGCCGAACTGGCGGCCTTCGCAGAAGTGGTGATCGCAAACGAAGCCGAAGCCAAAAAGTGGCCCTGGCGGCCAAACCACTTCGTGATCACGCTCGGTGGGCGCGGCGCCCGGTACGTCGGCGCCGACGGCGAGTTCGCGGTGCCAGCCCCAGCGGTCAAAGCGGTGGACACCACCGGCGCCGGCGACGTGTTCGCCGGCGTGCTGGCGGCCGGCTGGCCAAGTAACCCGGGCGCCAATCCAGCTTTGCGGGCCGAGCGGCTGCGCGCGGTGCAGCGCGCCTGCGCCGCGGGCGCCCTGGCGACTTTGGTGCCCGGCGCCGGCGACTGCGCACCGGATGCCCAAGCAATCGACGCGGCGCTGCGGGAGAATCTTTCCTGATTACAGGTATTTTCCTCGATTACAGGTATTTTCCTCGTTTCGGGTATTGATGTAATCTCGCTGGCCATGACTGCGGTCATGGGAACCTGCTGATGCCGGCGACGGCCGCCGCTGACATCGCGATGGTGCTCTTCGCGGTGTTCGGGGTGCTCGGATTCGGTTGGCGCAGTTGGCTACAGTTTCGGCGCACCGGCTCCACCGGCTTTCGTGGCGTCCGCGCCGGCGGTTCGACCGAACGTCTCACCGGGATCGGCTTCGTCGTCGCACTGATGGTGGCAGCGAGCGCCCCGATCCTGCAGCAGGCGAACGTCGTCAAGCCCGTCGGCATGCTGAGCGCGGTCTGGATCCAGGCCGCAGGCATCGTGGTGGCGACGGTCGGTATCGCGGCGACGGTATACGCGCAACTCGAGATGGGCGATTCCTGGCGAATCGGAGTGGACGAAAAGGAGACCACCACGCTGGTGTATACCGGCGTGTTCGGCCGGATACGCAACCCCATCTATGCCGGCATGTTGACGTTTGGCCTCGGGATAGCTCTGGTGACACCGAATCTCGTTGCCTGCGCCGGCTTTGTCCTGCTCTTCACGACGATCATGCTGCAGGTCCGTCGTGTCGAGGAGCCATACCTGCTGCGGACGCATGGCGATACCTACCGCGCCTACGCGGCCAGAGTGGGCCGGTTCATACCCGGTGTGGGACTCATTCGTTAGCGCGGGTCCAGGCCACGTCGTGAGCGATGGTCAAGCCGTCGGCCATTTCCAGTTCTTCCGCCGACTGACTCAGCAGCAGGCGACTGCGGCTGGGTGATAGCAGAACCGAGACGTGGTGATGCGGCGCATCGCCCACAAATGCGAGGCGGTTGACGCGCAGCAGCGCAGCGCCGATCGCCGTGTCCAGCAGGTGTGCGTTGCGCGGGCCCGCGATCTCGGCGGTGATTTCGTGTCGCACGCGGTCCACGACGATCCCGGCATCCGAAAGCAGCTCGTAGAGCGGCGCGCGGCGCAGCGCGGGTTCGGTCAAAACGTCGGCCAGGTCCTGCGGCAGCCAGGCGTCGCTCACGATCAACGGTTCGCCGGTCCTGCGCTGCCGTCGCACCCGCACAATGTGCAGCAGCTCGCCGGAAGTCTCGAGCGCCTCGGCGATGGCCCGCGGAGGGCGTCGGGCACCGAGCTCGGCCACGTCCGCCTCGGTTTCGAACTGGGTCTGTCGCAGCCCCTCCATGTATGAGCGGCCCGCCCCCAAAACGTCCGACACGTCCGCTGGACCGTGCTGGCGCACAAACGAGCCGACGCCATGCCGGCGCTCGATGTATCCCTGTTCGGCCAGGTCCGCCAACGCCCGGCGCACCGTGATGCGAGAAACCCCGAACTGCTCGCACAGCGTCTGCTCGGTGGGCAACGCGTCGCCGGGAGCGATGACGCCGCGGTCGATCTCGTCATGCAACACCAAAAAGAGCTGCCGGTGCAACGGCACCCCGGCAGCGGTGGACACCGGTCCGGCGCTACCGCTGCCCTCGTGCATGGTCGCCAATGTTTCCACACCCCCTCCCTTGCGCTATGCGATCAGTTGTTATATGTATATAACAACTAGCAAATCCCGGGGAGGTCCGATGACCGCGGTGCAACAGCAGGCCACCACCGATCCGGCAGGACCGACCGGACGACTGGCCACCTGGGTCGCCGACCTGACGCTCGCCGACGTCCCGCAGACCGTCGTCGAGCGCGCAAAACACCTGCTGCTGGATGGCCTGGGTTGCGCGCTGGTCGGGGCCCGATTGCCGTGGTCACGAGTGGCCACCGACGCCGTCCTCGGATTGGAGGGCCCCGGCGACGCCGTCGTTATCGGCACGGGACACACCGTCGGCGCCCCGGCGGCCGCGGTGCTCAACGGCACGTTCATCCAGGGCTTCGAGCTCGACGACTTTCATCCCCTCGCCCCGCTGCACAGCTGCTCGCTGCTCATTCCGGCACTGCTCTCGACGGTCTCGACGCTGCAGGACACGACTGGGCCAACAGGGGGCGCTGAACTTTTGCTGGCGGCGATCGCCGGTTTCGAAGTCGGCCCCCGGGTCGGCTACACGCTGCACGGCACCCAAATGCTCGACCGCGGCTGGCACTCGGGGTCGGTCTTCGGCACCCACTCGGCGGCAATGGCGTCCGGCAAGCTGCGCGGTCTGTCCCCGGCGCAACTCGAGGACGCTCTCGGCCTGGCCGGCACCCAGTCCGCGGGGCTGATGGCCGCGCAGTACGAGGCCATGAGCAAGCGCATGCACCACGGCCTGGCGGCGCGCAACGGCTTCTACGCCGCGGGGCTTGCCGCGGCCGGTTATACCGGCATCAAACGGGTCTTCGAGCGTGAATATGGCGGATTTCTGAGTGTTTTCGGCGAAGGCCACGATCCCGACGCCTCGTTGCTGACCGGGCAGCTCGGCCAGCGGTGGGAGACCACCGTCATCATGGTCAAGTCCTACGCCGCGATGGGCGGCCTGCACGGAGCGATCGACGCCGCCAGAGAACTGCGGAGTTCGGTCGCGCCACAAGATATCTCGAAGATCGACATAACCGTCGGCGAAACCATCTACAAGCACGGCTGGTGGCCGCCGGATCGGCCGCTCACCCCGATCGGCGCGCAGATGAATATCGGGTATGCGACTGCCGCGGCGCTGCTCGACGGCAACGTGCTGCCCGACCAATTCACGCCCGGCCGCCTCGATTCCGACGACATCTGGTCGCTGATCGCGGCAACGACGGTGCATCTCGACGAATCGCTGGCCCACGCAGATCTGACCGAGAAGTTCCGCACCGATGTCGCGGTGACCACGCGTGACGGCGCCGTGCACCGCGCCCGCGTCGCCGTGCCGCACGGGGCGCCCACCGATCCGGTCACCAACGACGAACTCGTGGCGAAGTTCCATGCACTGGCCGACCGGGTGACCAGTCGCGGCCGCGCCGACGCGATCGAGCGCGCAGCGCTCGGCCTCGAACAGCTCGATGACGTCAACGACCTGATCGATCTGCTCGCCGCTCCCGTCGCGGGAGCACTGGACTGAAAGGATCTGCGACATGGCTAAGACCACCAAGACACCAGCCCGCCAGCACCTCAGAGAACTGCTGGACAAGCGCGAACTCATCATTGCGCCAGGCGTTTTCGACGGCATCTCCGCGCAGTTGACCAAACGGACCGGTCACGTGGCGGCGTATATGACCGGCGCCGGCGTTGCGGCATCGGGCTTCGGCCTACCCGACATCGGGCTGGTCACGGCGACCGAAATGGCCGACCGGGCCCGGATGATTGTCGGTGCGTTAGGCGATATTCCACTGATCGCCGACGCCGACACCGGCTACGGCGCACCCATGAACGTGGTGCGCACGGTCCGTGCCTACGACGCGGCGGGGGTTTCCGCGATCCAGTTGGAAGACCAGGTATTCCCCAAGCGTTGCGGACACCTGCCGGACAAGCAGGTCGTCGATGCGGCGGTGTTCGAACGGACAATCGCCGCCGCGCTGGACGCCAGGTCGGATGACGGCCTGCTGGTGGTGGCCAGGACCGACGCGCGCGCCCCGCTCGGCCTGGACGCCGCGATCGAGCGTGCCAACCGGTATGCGCAAGCGGGTGCGGACATCATCTTTGTCGAGGCTCCGCAGGACGCCGGCGAAATCGAGCGCATCGCACGCGAGGTGGACGCTCCACTGCTGATCAATCTGGTGCTCGGTGGGATGACGCCGCTGCAGTCGGCGTCGCGGCTGCAGGAGTTGGGTTACGCGATCGCGATCCATCCCGGCAATCTCCTCATGCAGGCGACATTCGGGATGCTGCAAAGCCTCTGCGAACTCAACGGCACCGACATCTCCGCCCATCTGCCCACCACCCCCGGCGGCTTCTTCAATCTGGTCGGCATGGCGGAGTGGCGGGCGCTCGACGACAAATACGCGCACACCGGGGATCGCTCATGGGCATGACCATCATCGAGAAGATCTTGGCGCGCAAGGCCGGTCTGGACTCGGTGTCGCCCGGGGACACCGTCGTGGTCGACGTCGATATGACCGTGCTGATCGATCTGCAGTTCGCCACGATGTGGATAGAGCCCAACCAAATTCACGATCCCGCCAAGCTGGCGGTCATCATGGACCACGCCGTACCGGCACCCACCATCAAGGACGCCGCCGGCGGAGGGCATGCCCGAAAGTTTGTCGCCGACTTCGGCATCGAACGCTTCTACGACGTCGGCCGGCACGGCATTTGCCACCAGGTCATCGCCGAGAACGGGCTGGCACGACCCGGAGAAGTACTGGCCTGCGCCGACTCTCACACCTGCGCCGCCGGAGCCTACAACACCGCGGCCCGCGGACTGGGGCCGGCCGAGGTGTACTCGATCATGTGCACCGGCACAACATGGTTCCAGTTGGCGCCGACGGTCCGCTACCAACTGGACGGGGTCAAACCGAAAACGGTGAGCGGCAAGGATATCTTCCTGCACATCGCCAACGAATACGGCGATGCTCCCAACCTGAACCTGGAATTCGGCGGTCCCGGCCTGGCCGGTATCCCAATGCACGACCGGCGCACCATCGCGACCCAGGGCGCCGAGGTATCGGCCGATTTCAGCACCTTCGAACCCGACGACGTGCTGACCCGCTTCCTCGACGATTCCGGCGTGACCGGATACACCGACGCCGCACCGGATCCCGACGCCGGCTACCACGACGTCCGGCATATCGACCTGGCGAAGTTGGAGCCCTATGTCGCGCGCCCGGGCACCGTCAGCCGCAACGGGCTGCCCGTCTCGCAGCTGGACTCCCAAAAGGTGGACCAGGCGTTCATCGGGTCGTGCGCGAACGGACAACTGGAGGACCTCGAGATCGCCGCGCAGGTGCTGCGCGGCAAGACCGTGGCCCCCGGGGTGCGGCTGCTGGTCACGCCCGCGTCGCAGGCGGTGTACCGGCAAGCCATGCGGTTGGGCTATCTGCAGGACCTCGCGGACGCCGGTGCCGTCATCACCAACTCCACCTGCGGCGCGTGTTTCGGCTACCACATGGGTGTGGTCGGGCCCGGCGAGGTGTGCATCACGTCCAGCACCCGCAACTTCACCGGACGCATGGGCAGCACCGAGGCCGAGATCTTCATGGCCTCACCCGCAACCGTCGCGGCGTCGGCCATCACCGGATACATCACCGACCCCAGGAGTGTCACGGCATGACGATCTCATTCAGCGGCAAGGTGTGGGTGTTCGGCGACAACCTCAACACCGATGCCATGTACCCGGCCTTCGCGATGAAGATGGACCCGCCGGAGGCGGCCAAGCACATCTTCTACGAGGTCCGCCCGGGGTGGACCGATCAGGTGTCGCCGGGCGACATCGTGGTAGCCGGGAAGAACTTCGGGCTCGGATCGTCGCGCCCGGTCGCCGCCCTGTTCACCGAGCTCGGCGTCGCCGGACTGGTCGCCGAGGAATTCAACTCGCTGTTTTTCCGCAACGCGGTCAATGCCGGCCTTCCGGCGATGACCGTGCCCGACGCCACCCGCGTATTCCATGAGGGCGACAGCGGAACCTTCGATCTGACCGCCGGCACCTGGCGAAACGACACCACGGGAGCCTCGGGCACCGTCCCTAAACTGCCCGGCCTGATCCTCGACATCGTCGAAAGCGGCGGCGTATTGCCCAGGCTGGTGGCACAGGGTTATCTTCCGGCCGAACTCGGCGACTTACTGCGGTCGAGCGCGGTCGCCATGCGCGGCGCCGGGAGCGGCGCCTGATGGCGCTAGCCCGGGCTACGCTGGCGCTAGTCCTCGGGAACTTCGCGTTCGATCTCCTCGAGCCAGATGCGCGCGGACATGTCCGATGGGGCACGCCAATCCCCGCGCGGTGACAGGGCGCCCCCGTGGGACACCTTGGGGCCGTTGGGCAATGCCGAACGTTTGAACTGGCTGAACGAGTAGAACCGCTGCACGAAGACCTGCAGCCAATGCCGGATCTCCTTGAGCGAGTAGGCCGGTCGTTTGTCCTCGGGAAATCCCGGCGGCCAGTCGCCGTGCTCGGGGTCGCTCCAGGCGTGCCAGGCCAGGAACGCGATCTTGGACGGTCGGAATCCGAAGCGCAGGACATGGAACAGTGAAAAGTCTTGCAGGGCGAACGGCCCGACCTTCGCCTCGCTGCTCTGCAGCTCGTCTTCTTCACCGCTGGGAATCAGTTCGGGGGTGATCTCGGTGTCAAGCACCGACTGCAGCACCTCGCACACGTCCGATTCGAATTGACCAGACGAAATGACCCAGCGGATGAGGTGCTGGATCAGCGTCTTGGGCACGCCGGCATTGACGTTGTAGTGCGACATCTGGTCGCCCACACCGTATGTCGACCAGCCTAGGCCCAGCTCGGAGAGATCGCCGGTGCCCAGCACGATTCCGCCGCGCGGGTTGGCCAGCCGGAAGAGATAGTCGGTGCGCAAGCCGGCCTGGACGTTCTCGAAGGTGACGTCGTAGACCTTCTCGCCGCGGGAGAACGGATGATCGATCTCCTTGAGCATCAACTTTGCGGTGTCGGTGATGTCGATTTCGGAGAAGGTGACACCGAGCGCGCGGCAGAGCTCGATCGCGTTGCGTTTGGTGCGGTCCCCCGTGGCGAAGCCGGGCAGCGTGAACGCCAGAATGTCGCTCCGCGGCCGGTCTTCGCGATCCATCGCGCGTGCGGCGACGATCAGCGCGTGTGTCGAGTCCAGCCCACCGGAAATGCCGATGACGGCCTTCGGGTAGTGCAGCGCACGCAGCCGCTGCTCCAGCCCGGAGACCTGGATGTTGTAGGCCTCGTAGCAATCCTGTTGTAGGCGTTGTGGGTCGGCGGGCACGAACGGAAAGCGCTCAACCTCCCGCCGCAGTCCGATGTCGCCGGCCGGCGGGTCGAGCCGGAACTCGACGCGCCGGAACGACTCCGCCAACGTCCGGTGGTGACGCCGGTTATCGTCGAATGTCCCCATTCGCAGCCGTTCGGCTCGAAGCAGCTCGATGTCGATGTCGGCGACGCTGCGTCGCTCTCCTCTGGGGAACCGCTCCGATTGGGCGAGCAGCACGCCGTTCTCCCAGATCATGGTCTGGCCGTCCCACGAAAGGTCGGTTGTCGATTCGCCCTCCCCCGCGGCGGAGTACATGTAGGCGGCCAGGCACCGCGACGACGCCGAACGGGCCAGCAGGCAACGGTCCTCGGCGCGGCCAATCGTGATCGGGCTGCCGGACAGGTTCGCCAGCACCGTCGCGCCGGCCAACGCGGCTTCCGCGCTGGGCGGAATCGGCACGAACATGTCCTCGCAGATCTCGACGTGCAGCACCAAGCCGGGCACATCGGATGCGGCGAACAGCAGATCGGGCCCGAAGGGGGCCTCGACGTCGCAGACGCGGATGGTGCCGCGCTCGCCGTCTCCCGGTGCGATTTGGCGACGCTCGTAGAACTCCCGATAGGTGGGCAGGTAGGACTTGGGTGCCACGCCGAGCACCGCGCCGCGGTGGATGACCACTGCGGTGTTGTAGATGCGGTGCCGATAGCGCAGCGGCGCGCCGACGACCAAAACCGGTAAGAGATCTCTCGAGGAAGTGACGATGTCCTCAACGGCGGTCTTGACGTCGTCGAGCAACAGGTCTTGCAGCACGATGTCCTCGATGGAGTACCCGGACAGCGTCAGCTCCGGGAAGACGGCCACGGCCACGCCGTCGTCGTGACACTCGCGGGCCAACCGCAAGACCGACGCAGCGTTGGCCGCCGGATCGCCGATCGTGGTGTGGTGCGTGCATGCGGCGACGCGGACGAAACCCTGGCGGTAGCTGTTGTAGAAGTTCATCGCCCTTCCATTGTCGCCTGATGGGTGTCAACCCGGGGTCGCCGGGTATCTGCCTCGGCTGAATCCGTCCGGCTCCGTAGTCTTGAATTCGTGACCGCTCGTTGCGCAGAATCGCCGGAGCTGGTCGCGCTGCTCGCCGGTCGCCGGGTCGCGGCCCTGACGGGCGCGGGGATTTCCACCGACTCCGGCATCCCCGACTACCGGGGACCGGATTCGCCGCCGAGCAATCCCATGACCATCCGCCAGTTCACCTCGGATCCGGTGTTCCGGCAGCGGTACTGGGCGCGCAACCACGTCGGGTGGCGGCACATGGACGACACCCTGCCCAACGCGGGGCACCGGGCATTGGCCGCGCTCGAGCGCGCGTCGGTGGTGACCGGCGTGATCACTCAGAACGTCGACCTGCTGCACACCAAGGCGGGCAGCCGAAACGTCGTCAACCTGCACGGCACCTACGCGCAGGTGATCTGCCTGAGCTGCGGCTACACCATGAGCCGTGCCGCGCTGGACGAACAGCTCGAAGCACTCAACCCGGGGTTCATCGAGCGAGCCGAAGCCGTCGGCGGCCTGGCGGTGGCTCCCGACGCCGACGCCGTCGTCGCCGATACCACGTCGTTCCGCTATTTCGACTGCCCACGCTGCGGCGGCATGCTCAAGCCGGATATCGTCTATTTCGGCGAAAGTGTGCCCAAAGACGTTGTGGCTAAGGCCTATTCGCTGGTCGACCACGCCGAGGCGCTGCTAGTCGCGGGGTCGTCGCTGACGGTGTTCTCCGGCTACCGATTCGTGCGCCATGCCGCCGCGCTGGGCATCCCGATCGCCATCGTCAATCGCGGCCGCACCCGCGGCGATGACCTGGCCACCGTCAAGGTCGACGGCGGGTGCTCCGAGTTGCTGACCCTCCTGGCCACCGAAATGGCACTGGTGACCTCGTCACGGCCTGACGTTCCTGTGACGAGGGCGATATAGTTAGCGGCCTAACTATTAGGGTACCATGCAAATATGGCCGCGCCGACCGCACCGGAGATCGACCCGCTTGCCCTCGAACAGCAGGTCTGTTTCGCGCTGAGCATCACCAACCGCGCCGTTTTGGCGGTCTACCGGCCGTTATTGGAGCCGTTGGGGCTGACCCATCCGCAGTATCTGGTGATGCTGACGCTCTGGGATCACCAGAAGGCGGGGCAGCAGAAACCGCTGTCGGTCAAGGAGATTGCGGCCAGGTTGCAGATGGATTCGGCCACGCTGTCGCCGATGCTCAAGCGCTTGGAGGCGCTCGACCTGATCACCCGCACCCGAAACGCCGTCGACGAGCGCACTACCGACGTCAAACTCACCGAGAGCGGCACCGCCCTACGCCGGCGTGCACTGGACATCCCGCCCGCCGTTGTCGCACGTCTGGGCGTCGATTTGAACGAACTTCAGCACCTCCATCAGGTGCTGACTCGGATCAACTCGGCCGCCCTGTCAGCCGGCGCGTTGCAGTCCTGAAGGCAGCCCTGAAACCGCCCGCCCAGAGGAGCCACTGTGACCAAATCCAAGACCAGCACCAAACCCAACCTTTGGCAGTACGTCGGCTATTCGTACGGTCGATGCCTGCCCAGCTCGATGAGCGGCTGGGTCGCCAACGACCTGGCGGGCAAAGGAGCCGTGCGCCGGCACATGATCCGGTGGGCGATACCACCACTGTTCGTGCTCGCACCGATGTGGCTGCTGCCCGCCTCGCTGTATGTGCATGCGGAGATGACGCTGCCGCTCTACATCTGGGCCCTGCTGATCTCGCTTGCGTTGAACAAGGTCTGGCGGCGTCACCGGCTGGCGCAGCACGGCCTCGACCCGAACCTGGTCGATGTGATCAAACACGAGAAGCAAGCGCAGATGCACGAGGACTACATCCGCCGTTACGGGCCGCGCCCCGAATCGGCCGCCTGGCAGGACAACAGCAACCCCTTTAGTTAAAGCGGGGGCGGGCCGTTCCGATTCACGTGGACAAGGCTGACACCGCAACCAGGTCGTCGGCGTGCACCGGCGGCCGGCGCAGCTCGCCGTGCAGCTCGGAGGTCGACCTGCCCATCATGGTGGCGAGCTCTGCCGCGTCGTAGGCAACCACACCGCGGGCCACCATGCTCGCGTCCGGCCCGCGCAATTCGACGACGTCTCCACCGTAGAACCGGCCCGACACCGCGGTGATACCCGCGGCCAGCAGCGAGCGGCGCTGGGCCACCACCGCGCGCACCGCGCCCTCGTCGAGCGTCAGCGAGCCCGCCGCCTCGGCGGCATAACGCACCCAGAACCTGCGGGCCGACATCCGGTCGGGCCGCGCGGCAAACACCGTTCCGGCCGAGGCGTCGGTGAGCGCGGTCGCGGCGTCGGCCGCGGCCGCCAGCAGCACCGGTACCCCGGCGTCGGCGGCCAGCAGCGCCGATGACATCTTCGACGCCATTCCGCCGGTACCCAAGTCGCTGCCCGGGCCGGCGACCACGCCGTCCAGATGCGTCGAACCGGACACCTCGGGAATAAACCTCGCCCCCTTGGTTTTTCGGGGATCGGAGTCGTAGAGCCCGTCAATGTCGGAGAGCAGTACCAAGGCCTCGGCGCCGACCAGGTGGGCCACCAGCGCCGACAGGCGATCGTTGTCGCCGAACCGGATCTCGTTGGTCGCCACGGTGTCGTTCTCGTTGACGATGGCCACCGCGTGCAGTGCGCGCAGCCGGTCAAGGGTGCGCTGGGCGTTGGTGTGTGAGGCCCGCACCGAAATGTCGTGTGCGGTCAGCAGTACCTGCCCGACCGTGCGCCCGTAGCGGGCGAACGCCGCGCTCCACGAGTTCACCAGTGCGACCTGCCCGACGCTGGCCGCGGCCTGCTTGGTCGCCAAATCTTTTGGGCGACGGGACAGCCCGAGGGGCTCGATGCCGGCGGCAATGGCGCCCGAAGACACGATCACGACATCGGTGCCCGCCTTCATTCGCGCCTCGATCGCGTCCGCCAGTCCGGCCAGCCGACCGGCGTCGAACATCCCGGACGGTGTGGTCAGCGCGTTGGTCCCGACCTTGACCACCAGGCTGCGCGCCGTTCGGATGGCTTCGCGATGCTTAGTCACGAGCGCCGCTCCTCCTCATCGCTTCGCTCTGCATCGTCGCCGGCCCCGGTCATGAGCGCCGCTCCTCCTCATCGCTTCGCTCTGCATCGTCGCCGGCGCGAGTCACGAGTCGTCACCGTGTTCGCGGCGCCGGCGCCGGGCGGCCTTGCGCTCGGCGGCGCCGACGCGATCGCTGCGCTCCAGCCGCGCATCGGTACCCCGGCCCGACAACGCAACCTGCTGTCCCGCAGGCGTTTGCGGCTCCCAGTCGAACGTCATTTCCCCGATGGTCACGGCGCAGCCCGGTTGCGCACCCAGCCGCAGCAGTTCCTCTTCGACACCGAGTCGCGCCAGGCGGTCGGCGAGATAACCCACCGCCTCGTCGTTGTCGAAGTTGGTCTGGCCGACCCAGCGCTCGGGGCGGGCGCCGGTGACGACAAAGCCGCCCTGTCCGTCGGGTTCGACGGTGAAGCCGCCGTCGTCGACGGGCACCGGACGAATCACCGGTCGTCGCGGCACGGTTGGCGGCCGCGCGGCCTTGTAGTCCGAGATCATCCGCCAGAGGCCAAAGATCAACGGCTGCAGATTTTCCCGCGTGACTGTGGACACGCAGAACACCGGCCAGCCACGCTCGGCAATCTCGTCGCGCACGAATTCGGCGAGCTCGCGGGCCTCGGGGACGTCGATCTTGTTGAGCACCACCGCCCTGGGCCGTTCCGCGAGGTCGCCCAGAACCGTATCCCCTTGCAGCGTGGGCGTATACGCGGCGAGTTCGGCCTCCAGCGCGTCGATGTCGGAGATCGGGTCGCGGCCCGGCTCCACGGTGGCACAGTCGACGACATGCACCAGCACGGCGCAGCGCTCGATGTGCCGGAGGAAATCCAGGCCCAGGCCGCGGCCCGCCGATGCGCCCGGGATCAGACCGGGCACGTCGGCGACGGTGAAGGTGTGCTCGCCGGCCGAGACCACACCCAGGTTGGGAACCAGCGTGGTGAACGGGTAGTCGGCGACCTTCGGTTTGGCCGCCGAAATCGCGGACACCAGTGAGGATTTGCCGGCCGAGGGAAACCCGATCAGGCCGACATCGGCGACGGTCTTGAGCTCCAGCCTCAGGTCGCGGGACTGGCCCTGCTCGCCGAGCAGCGCGAAGCCCGGGGCCTTGCGGGCGCGCGACGCCAGTGCGGCGTTGCCCAGGCCGCCGCGACCACCGGCGGCCGCTTCAAAGCGGGTTCCCGCCCCCACCAGGTCGGCCAGCAGCCGACCGTTTTCGTCCAGTACGACGGTGCCGTCAGGCACCTTCACTTCCAGGTCCGCGCCGGCGGCGCCGTCGCGGTTGTTGCCCATGCCCTGCTTGCCTGACGGTGCGCTGACATGCGGATGGAAATGGAAGTCCAGCAGGGTGTGAACCTGCGGATCGACGACGAAGATGACGCTGCCGCCGCGGCCACCGTTGCCGCCGTCGGGGCCGCCCAGCGGCTTGAACTTCTCGCGATGAACCGACGCGCAGCCGTTACCGCCGGAACCGGCCCGCGCGTGGATGACGACGCGATCGACAAACCGGGGCATCGAGGGTCCTCTCACCCATCGAGGGTGCACCTACTGCGAGATTTGTCTGGAATTCTCGCAGTGAGCGCACGCTCGCGACGCTCAGTCGGTGGTCTGACCGGCTGCGACGATGCTGATGGTCTTGCGCCCGCGCTTGACCCCGAACTCGACGGCCCCGGCTTCCGTGGCGAACAGCGTGTCGTCCCCGCCGCGCCCGACGCCCGCGCCGGGATGAAATTTGGTGCCGCGCTGGCGGACCAGGATTTCGCCGGCCTTGACGATTTGGCCGCCGAACCGCTTTACGCCCAGCCGCTGCGCGGCGGAATCGCGGCCGTTGCGCGAGCTGGAAGCGCCCTTCTTGTGTGCCATCTTTGTGGTCTCCGCTCAGTCTTGTCTGTTCTTCGCCTGACGGCTCATCACGCGATCCCGGTGACCTTCAGGACCGTCAGCCGCTGACGGTGACCCTGACGCTTGTGGTAGCCGGTCTTGTTCTTGAACTTGTGGATACGGATCTTGGGGCCCTTGGTGTGCTCGAGCACCTCGCCGGTCACCGCGACCTTGGCCAGCGCGGCGGCGTCGGTGGTGACGGTGGCCCCGTCGACGACCAGGGCGACCGGCAGCGATACCTTCGCCCCGGGCTCGGACTCGAGCTTCTCGACCTTGACCACGTCTCCGACGGCGACCTTGTACTGCTTGCCGCCGGTCTTGACGATTGCGTAGGTCGCCATCGTTGCTCCTGCCTTAACTCTGCTCAGCCGCTGCTCGGGCGCTTCGCGCGCGGGCCACCGGCGTGCGCGTGGTGGGTCTGGGGTGCGGGTCTGCGCCGATCGCCCGGGAGTCCCGCTGTCTTCGGGCTATAGCCCGAGCTTGAAGGCCCGCCGCCTGATGACAACTGTCCAAGGGTACTTGACCAGCGGCTACAGGGTCAAACCGCCGCGACTCTGCTTAACAGGGTGCTTAACGGGCGCCGCGCTGGACAGCAGGTCAGTCCACGTGGATCGGGGGGCCGGCCGGACGGCCCGCCGCGCGCCGCCGGCGCTGGGGGGCATAAGGCGACCCCGCGTGGATGGCCGACGCGGACCTCTCCACGGTGTCGCCGTCGTCGTCGGCCTCAGAGTCGGAATCCTCGACGTCCAGATCGTCATCGTCGTCATCGTCGTCATCGTCATCATCGTCATCGTTGTCATCGTCCAAGTCGAGATCCTCGTCCTCGTCGTCGAGGTCTTCGTCATCGAGGTCCTCGTCGTCGAGCTCGTCCTCGTCTTCTTCGGTGTCCTCGCCTTCTTCTTCGGTGTCCTCGAAGTCCTCCCGGTCGGTGTCCGTGTCCTGCACGTCGGCGGCACCCCGCCCCTCGGTCTCCGTGCCGAGCCCGGCGGTGACTTCCTCACCGGACTCGTCGGATTCGTCGTCACCGCGACCACCCGCCCCGGACGCACCTGCGGCCATCGCCTTGAACATCGGGTGCTCGCCGGGAGCATGCACGGGCACCTTGGCCACGATGGGCTGGTCGGATGGCTGCTCGGAGGGCTCTTCGGACCGGCTCTTCTTCGACCGCCTGCCTCGCCGACCACCGGATTCCGACTTGCGCCCGTTCGCCGGCGCCGAATCGACCGGGTCGGTGTGCAGCAGGATCCCGCGGCCGCCGCAGTTGGGACACGACGTGGAGAACGCCTCGACGAGCCCGGTTCCCAACCGCTTGCGGGTCAGTTGAACCAGGCCCAAAGACGTCACCTCGGACACCTGATGGCGGGTGCGATCGCGGGCGAGCGCCTCCGTCAGCCGACGCAACACCAGGTCGCGGTTGGACTCCAGCACCATGTCGATGAAGTCGATGACCACGATGCCGCCGATGTCGCGCAGCCGCAGCTGGCGGACGAGTTCCTCGGCCGCCTCGAGGTTGTTCTTGGTGACGGTCTGCTCGAGGTTGCCCCCGGAACCGGTGAACTTGCCGGTATTGACGTCGATCACCGTCATCGCCTCGGTCCGGTCGATCACCAGCGTGCCGCCGGACGGCAGCCAGACCTTGCGATCCATCGCCTTGGCGAGTTGCTCGTCGATGCGATGCACCGCGAACACGTCCGGTCCGGTCGACTCATCCGGCCCCGTGGCGGGCTCGTACTTATTCAGCTTTGAAACTAGTTCGGGCGCAACAGAATTCACATACTCGTTGATGGTGTTCCAAGCCTCGTCGCCGGAGACGATGAGCCCGGAGAAGTCCTCGTTGAACAAGTCACGGATGACCTTGACCAACACATCCGGCTCTTCGTACAGTGCTATCGCTGCGCCGGAAGCCTTCTTCTTGGTCTCGGCCGCCTTGGCCTCGATTTGTTCCCAGCGCTCCTGCAGGCGCGTGACGTCCTTGCGGATGTCATCCGCTTTGACGCCCTCGGACGCGGTCCGGATGATCACCCCGGCGTCGGACGGCACCACCTCACGCAAAATCTCCTTGAGCCGCTGGCGCTCGGTGTCAGGCAGCTTGCGGCTGATCCCGGTCGACGATGCGCCCGGCACATAAACCAGGTACCGACCCGCCAGTGAGACCTGCGTGGTGAGCCGTGCACCCTTGTGGCCCACCGGGTCCTTGCTGACCTGGACCACGATGTAGTCGCCGGGTTTGAGGGCTTGTTCGATCTTGCGGTCGGACCCGCCTAATCCTGCGGCTTCCCAATTGACTTCTCCCGCGTAGAGCACGCCGTTGCGGCCGCGCCCGATGTCGACGAAGGCCGCCTCCATCGACGGCAGCACGTTCTGCACGATCCCGAGGTAGATGTTGCCCACCAAAGAAGCGGAGGCCGCGGAGGTCACGAAATGCTCGACGACGATGCCGTCTTCGAGCACCGCGATCTGGGTGTACCGCGCGCCCGGGTGCGGTGGCTCGGTGCGGACCCTGTCGCGCACCACCATGACCCGTTCGACGGCCTCGCGGCGCGCCAAAAACTCGGCCTCGGTCAGCACCGGGGGGCGGCGTCGTCCGGCGTCGCGCCCGTCTCGCCGGCGTTGCCGCTTGGCCTCCAGCCGCGTCGAGCCGTCGATGCCCTTGATCTCGGCGCTGGATGTGCCGCTCCCCGCATCATCGGAGGCACCGTTCTTGCCGCGTGGCGGCCGCTCGTGCACCACGGTGTTCGGCGGATCGTCGGGCGCTGGGCTCTCGTCGTTGTCGTCGCCCGGTCCCGACTTACGTCGCCGGCGCCTGCGGCGGCGGCGACTGCCCGGCTCCGAGCCGTTCTCGTCGTCACCGGCGTCAGAGTCATCGGACTCGTCGGAGTCTCCGGCCTCGCCGTCCTCGTCGCCGGCATCTTCGCCGTCGGCTCCGCCCTGGTCACCGCGTCCGCGGCCACGGCCCCGGCGGCCACGACGCCGGCGACGGTTGGCCGGTCGATCGGTCTGCTCTTCGTCGTCGTCGGTGTCGGAATCATCGGAGTCGCCACCGCCGCCACCAGCGTCGATCTCTACGAGCTGCGGCGCGACGAACAGCGGCATGTAGTGCGGCCGCTCGGTCGCGGTCTCCAGCATCAGCGGTTGCTGCTTGGCGGCTGCACTGCTGAAGCCCGGGATGTTCTGAAGCGGCCTGGCGAAGAGCAGGTCACGCACCCGGAGTGCATCCTCACGGTCCACACCCGAATGCACACTGCGAGCCAGCCCGTCGAGCGCGGTGAGGGCTTCCAGCACCTCTTTGTTGGTGCTGCCCAGCGCTCGTGCCAGCTGATGGACCCTTAGGCGGTCCGGCAGATCCTCGTGCGGGGCAGGCGCTTGTGATGGGTCTGAAGGCGGTGCACCGTCTATCACGTACTCTCCTTTAGCCCCCGGGCGCGTCCTTCCGAACGCGGCCACGCGAGGGCTTCGCTATAGGCCCGGGTCGCTTCTCCCGGGCTTGTGATGGTCTCACCCCGAGCGGCTCGAGTAGAACTCACTCGGCGCAGTGCTGAATGACGGCCTGACATGCGGCGCAACATCGCGGAGACGGCGGTGGTCGCGCTTGTCTAAGTCTTCATTCGGGTGTCCGAAGCCGGTCCGGCAACGTTCACCCGCTGTCAGTATCCCACATCACTCGGCGCGCCCACTCACCCCCAAGCCCCGGATGTCCCGCAAATCCGCTCGGCGGCCCCGCGCGGCCCGTGTCGCCCCGGAGCTAAGCGCCGGGAAACCAGAGCGCGATCTCGCGCTTGGCGGAGTCGGTCGAATCTGACCCGTGCACCAGATTGAACTGCGTCTCCAGCCCAAAATCACCCCGAATCGTGCCCGGCGTGGCCTTCTCCACCGGGTCCGTACCACCGGCGAGCTGCCGAAACGCCGCGATCGCGCGCGGACCCTCCACGATCGCCGCGACCACCGGTCCCGAGGTGATGAACTCCAGCAACGATCCGAAGAATGGCTTGCCTTCGTGTTCCGCGTAATGCTGGGCGGCGAGCTCGTCGCTGACGTGCCGGAGCTCCAGCGCCGCGATGGTGAGTCCTTTTTGCTCGATGCGGCTGATGATCTCGCCGATCAGCCGCCGCTCGACGCCGTCCGGCTTGATCAGTACCAGGGTCCGTTCGGTCACGGCGCACAGCGTACAGAAACAACCGGCGGTCGGCCCGGCCGTGCTACTGCCGTCGCCGGACCTCGGCGCGCAGGTAGGCGATCAACGCCCACACCCCGGTGAACAGTACCCCGATGAATCCCACCCCCGGGTACACCGCGAAGCCGGCGAGCAGAACCGCTTGCACGCCCAGGTTCACCCAGATCGCCCAGGGTCTGCGCTGGACCCCGGCAAGCAGGACAAGCAGCGCGGCCGAGCCGATCAGGTAGACCAGCGACGCGGTGTTCAGGCCGCCGCCGACCGCGCCCACCACCGGTATCGCCAGCAGCACCACGATCGCTTCCAGGATCAGCGTCGCGGCCATCACGGCGCTGAAGCTTTTCCAAGGGTCCGGGGGAGCCGGGCTCTGATCGGTCATTCCGGATCACGACCAAACAGGGTCCGTGCGGCCCCGGCGGTGACAACCGAGCCGGTGACGACGATCCCCGTGCCGGAAAATGATTCCCCCACATCCCTTTCCGTCGCGGCGTCGTCGATCAGGGCGGTCGCGACGTCGATGGCGTCGCGCAGGTTCTCGGCGGTCGTCACCCGATCGGGCCCGAACCGCTCACGCGCCACCAGTGCCAGCGACTCGACGTCCAGTGCCCGCGGCGAGCCGTTGTGGGTCACGACGACGGAATCGAACACCGGCTCCAGGGCGGCGAGAATTCCGTCGACGTCCTTATCGGCCAGCACGCTGAGCACACCGACGAGAAATCGAAAATCGAACTCCTCGGCCAGCGTCTGCGCCAGCGCGCCGGCACCGGCCGGATTGTGCGCGGCATCGATGAACACCGTTGGCGCGCTGCGCATCCGCTCCAGCCTGCCGGGGCTGGTGGCGGCGGCGAAACCGGCCCGGACCGCCTCGACGTCAAGCTGACGCTGCGCACCGGCTCCGAAAAAGGCCTCCACAGCCGCCAGCGCCACCACCGCGTTGTGTGCCTGGTGTTCGCCGTGCAGCGGCAGGTAGACGTCGGAATACACCCCGCCAAGGCCCTGCAGCTGCAGCACCTGGCCACCGATCGCGACCTGACGGCCCAGAACGGCGAACTCCGAGCCTTCGCGGGCGACCGCGGCATCGGCGCCCACGGATTGGGCCAGCAGCACTTCCATCGCCTCCGGCACCTGACGCGCGATGACCGCGACGGTGTCCGGCGCACCCTCGGGCGCCCTCGTGATGATGCCCGCCTTCTCGCCGGCGATCCCGGCGATGTCGTCGCCGAGATAGTCGACGTGGTCGATGCCGATCGGGGTGATGACCGCGACCGGCGCGTTGATCACGTTGGTGGCATCCCAGCGCCCGCCCATACCCACCTCGACCACCGCGAGGTCGACGGGTGCGTCGGCGAACGCGGCGAACGCCATCGCGGTGAGGACCTCGAACTTGCTCATCGCCGGGCCGCCGGCGGACTGCGACTGCGCGTCGACCATCTGCACGAACGGCTCGATCTCCCGATACGTCGCGACGTACTGGGCCGGGCTGATCGGCCTTCCGTCGATGGCGATGCGTTCTACCGCCGATTGCAGGTGGGGGCTGGTGG
>NZ_JBKQOI010000179.1:0-6241 GCF_052145595.1 Mycobacterium sp.
AGGACGGCGGCAGAGATCGGCTGATCCCGGCGCGCTCAACAACCCCGGGGTTACCAGGGGCGGTTCGACGCGGGACCCGGGTCCCGCAGATCGCGTGCCGCCCTGATCTATCATGCGGGGTCGGGACCCCTAGATCGGTGGTGCTCGGATGACGGCGGGCGTGGCGTGCGGGTCGTGCGGTACTGAGCTGCCGCCGAACTCGAAGTTCTGTAACGAGTGCGGTGCGCCGGTTATGACTGCCATGACACCGGCCGAGTACAAGCAGGTGACCGTGCTGTTCGCTGACGTGGTGCATTCGATGGACATCGCAGCGGCCGTCGGTGCAGAGCGGTTACGCGAGATCATGACCGAACTGGTCACACGGGCTTCGGCGGTGGTGAAACGGTATGGCGGGACGGTGGATAAGTTCACCGGTGACGGGATCATGGCGGTGTTCGGCGCGCCGGTGGCGTTGGAGGACCACGCCCTGCGTGCGTGCCGGGCCGCCCTGGAGATCCATAGTGGCATCAGCGATCTGGCCGATGAGGTGTCCCGCCGTGACGGTGTGGATCTTAAGTTGCGGATCGGGCTGAATTCCGGGCAGGTGATCGCCGGGGAGATCGGTTCGGGCGGTGCCGGGTACACCGCGATCGGGGAACAGGTCGGCATGGCCCAGCGGATGGAATCGGTGGCCCCGCCGGGTGGCGTGATGGTCAGTGCATCCACTGCGCGGCTGGTCGAAGGCGCAGCGGCCCTCGGCGTTCCCGAGCTGGTTCAGATCAAGGGCGCAGGCGAGCCGGTGGCCGCCCAGCGGTTGTTGAACATGTCGGAAGAGCGTCGCCCTGTTGGCCGTGTTGAGTCGAATCTGGTCGGTCGGCGATGGGAGATGGTCGCCGCCGAGGCCTTGTTGGACCGTGCGATCGGCGGGCATGGCGGCGGTCTAGGTATGGTCGGCTCACCTGGCATCGGTAAGAGTCGCCTGGTGCGCGAGGTCACCGCGATGGCCACCGCCCGGGGTGTCGAGGTGTTCACCGCCTTCTGCGAGTCGCACACCAGCCAGGTCCCCTTCCACGCTGTCGCCCGGCTGCTGCGCGCCGCTACCGGCGTCGAGGGTCTTGACGCACATGCCGCGCGCGCCCATATCCGCGACCGAAATCGCGACGCAGATCCCGAGGATTTGTTGCTCTTCGATGACCTGCTGGGCATCGCCGATCCGGATATCGCTCTGCCGAAGATCGATCCCGACGCCCGTCGGCGGCGCTTGACCGCTTTGGTCAACACCGCAGCCCTGGCCCGCGTAAACCCCGCGGTCTATGTCATCGAGGACGCCCACTGGATCGATGAGGTCAGCGAGTCGATGATCGCCGACTTCCTCACCGTGATCCCGCAAACGCCCTCGCTGGTTTTGATCACCTACCGACCTGAGTATCGGGGCGCACTATCTCAAGTGGTGGACGCACAAACCATAGTCCTTGCACCCCTTGCTGATTCAGAGACCGCAGCACTGGTCTTAGGGCTGCTTGGCCATGACCCCTCGGTGCGCGAACTGGGCCAGACGATCGCCGACAGGGCCGCTGGTAATCCGTTCTTCGTCGAGGAGATCGTGCGCGAACTGGCCGAGCGTGGTGTCTTGAACGGGCACCGCGGCGCATATCTGTCGACCGCAGAGGTTGCTGATGTCAGTGTGCCTGCCACGTTGCAGGCGACCATCGCCGCCCGCATCGATCGGCTCGACCCGAGCGCGAAGCGCACGCTGAGCGCAGCAGCGGTGGTCGGTTCGCGGTTTGGTCTCGACCTGCTCACTGTGCTGGGCGTCGAACCGGTGGTTGATGACTTGATGGCGGCCCAGCTCATCGATCAGGTCAGATTCACCCGGCAACCCGAGTACGTATTCCACCATCCGCTGATCCGCACGGTGGCCTATGAGGCTCAGCTCAAATCGGATCGCGCCGAGCTACACCGGAGGGTGGCCGCGACTATCGAGGGACGCGACCCCGAATCCGCTGACGAGAATGCCGCCCTGATCGCCGAGCACCTGGAGGCCGCCGGTGATCTGCATGCCGCCTACGGCTGGCACATGCGCGCCGCAACGTGGGCAACCAACCGCGACATCGCCGCAGCGCGACTCAGTTGGGAGCGCGCCCAAAAGATCGCCGACGCATTACCCGCCGAGGACTCGAACCGAGCAGCAATGCGCATCGCCCCGCGCACCATGTTGTGCGGGATCGGCTGGCGAGTCCATATAAATGTTGCCGGGATCCGCTTTGATGAATTGTGGGAGCTGTGCACCGCCGCCGGGGACAGGGCGTCATTGGCGATCGGAATGGCGGGGCTGGTGGCTGATCACGTGTTTGAGGGCCGGATGCGGGAAGCGTCGCAGCTGGCATCGGAAGCCATGGCCCTCATCGAGTCGGTCGGCGATCCGACACTGACGGTGGGGCTATCCTTCGCGCCCATCCACGCCAAGATTACGAGCGCCGAGTGGTCTGACGCGCTCCGGTGGTCACAGAGGGTCATCGACCTAGCTGACGGTGACCCGTCAAAAGGCAACTTCATGTTCGGATCTCCATTAGCACTTGCCTTTACGCAGCGGGCTATGGCCCGTTATAACCTGGGTCGTCCTGGATGGCGAGACGACCTGCGCCACGGCCTTGCCATGGTCCACAGCGCCGACCCCATGTCACACGGCACGGTTGTCACCTACGTCTACACCCCCGGGATACCGCTGGGCGTGCTCAGGGTCGACGATCGCGCGCTGCGCGAGATCGAGGATGCCCTGCGGATTGCCGAACGATCCGGTGACGATCTCGCATTGTCGAACTCCCGGATGACGCTGGGCGTGGCGCTGGTGCACCGCCCAACGGACGCGGAGGGTGACCGCGGACAGAAGCTACTGGCCGAGGTCAGAGACGTGTTCGTACGCCGCGGACGCAACCTGGGCGATTTACCGAACGTCAACGTGTACTTGGCGCGTGAGAGGGGTCGGCGTGAAGATCGCGATGAGGCCATACCGCTCATGCGCGCGGCCGTCGACGATCTGTTCCGCGAGGGACGGCTGCTGTTGTGGGGCAAATCGGCGACGGGCGTTCTGGTGGAGACACTGCTTGAGCGCGGGTCCCAGAGTGACGTGGCCGAAGCCGAGGCCGCGATCGAGCGGTTAGCAGCGGCACCGACCGACGACGGCGTAGCTATGCGCGAGATCTGGCTGCTGCGGCTGCGGGCTCTCCTGGCGCGGGCTCACGACGATGCTGACGCCTACGCAGACTTCAGGGATCGCTACCGAGACATGGCGAGAACGCTTGGCTTCGAAGGGCATATCGCGTGGGCCGAGGCGATGCTATGACGGCGGCTGCTCCTTCGGGGGTGGTGACGTTCTTGTTCACCGATGTGGAGGGTTCGACCCGTCGGTGGGAGTCCGACGCGCAAGCGATGCGGGCCGCGCTCGTCGTCCACGACAAGGTGTTGCGCACGGTGATCGAGACGCACGGCGGTTTCATGTTCAAGCACACCGGCGACGGTGTATGCGCCGCGTTCGCCTCGCCCAGGTCAGCAGTCGATGCTGCGGTGGCCGCGCAGCAGAAGCTGGAGTTGCCGGTGCGGATGGGGATCGCCACCGGTGAAGCCGAGCTGCGCGAGGGTGATTATTTCGGTGCGGTGCTGAATCGTGCGGCGCGGGTGATGGCCGCAGGGCATGGCGGTCAGATCCTGTTAGCCGAGTCGACGGCGGTTCTGCTCAGCGGGGTTGATCTCGTGGATCTGGGGCCGCGACGGTTGCGGGACCTGCCCACTCCGGTCGGGGTGTTTCAGGTGCGAGCGCCGGGCGTGCGGGCCGACTTCCCGCCATTGAGGGCACTCGATGTGACGCCGGGGAATCTCCGGTCTGCGGTCACCAGTTTTATCGGGCGCGAGTCCGAGGTCGACGAGGTGAAAGAGGCGCTCCATGAACACCGGTTGGTGACATTGACCGGTGTGGGCGGGGTGGGCAAGACTCGTCTGGCCTTGGAGGTCGCCTCGCGCCTGGGCGATGAGTTCCCCGACGGCGTCTGGGTTTTCGAACTGGCCGCAGTCACCGACCCCGCGGCGGTACCCGACGCCGTCGCGGCGGTGTTGGGCATCACCCAGCAACCGGGCAAGACAGTGACCGAGTCGGTGGCCTCCGCGTTGGAGGGCCGGTCGCGGCTGCTGGTGTTCGACAACTGCGAGCACGTTGTCGACAGTGTCGCGGATCTGGGCGAGGCGATCCTGGCCGCCTCGGCGACAGCAACGATTCTTGCGACCAGCCGCGAAGGATTGGGGGTCAGCGAAGAACAGTTATGGCGTGTCCCCTCGCTCGACGTCAACTCCGGAACCGAATCCGCCGCCGTGGACCTTTTCGTCGACCGTGCCCAAAGTGTCGTGTCGGACTTCTCGCTGGCCCAGCCGGGCGAGGCGGACGCTGTGGTGGAAATCTGCCGACGCCTCGACGGGATCCCGCTGGCCATCGAGCTGGCGGCCTCGCGCATGGCGTCGATGACCGCCAGCGAGGTTCGTGACCGTCTCGATCAGCGGTTCCGGTTGCTGGTCGGGTCGCGGCGCGGCCTGGAACGCCACCACACGCTGCGCCACGCGGTGGCGTGGTCCTACGACCTGCTCGGCGATGCGGAGAAGGCGCTGCTGGAGCGGTGTTCGGTGTTCGCCGGTGGATTTGATCTCCAAAGCGCCTGCGCCGTGGCCGGATCCGACGACCCCGACGACTACGCGGTCCTTGATCTGCTCGATGCGCTAGTGCGCAAGTCGCTGCTGGTGGCTGATCGGTCGGCGGGGCGGACCCGGTTCTCGATGCTGGAGACGATCCGCCAGTTCGCCGAGGAACAACTCGTCGCCCGCGGCGAAGCATCCGAGATTCGGGCCGCCCACTCGCGCTACTTCGCCGGACGGGAAGCCGACATCTTGGCCCTGTGGGACAGCCCCCGACAGCGTGAGGCCTACGACTGGGTCACCATCGAGCTGGCCAATCTGCGCACCGCGTTTCGGTGGGCCGCCGACCACGGCGACCTCGATGTGGCCGCCGCCATCGCCACCTACGCGGGGCCGTTCGGCTATCTGGTCGGCAATTGTGAGCCGATAGCCTGGGCCGAGGAGCTGATCGAACCGGCCAGCGCCGTGGACCATCCCCGGCTGGCGTTCCTGTACGTGCAGGCGTCGCTGTGCTGGGTCGTGGGACGGATCGAGGACGCTGTCGGCTATGCCGACGCGGGCCAGACGGTGATCGACAGTGGCGGCGAGGTGCCGTTCGGCATCGAGGGCCGACTCGGCTTCGTGTACGCGGCCATCGGCCAGCCCGAACGGTGGGTCGAGTGGTGCCGCGCCCAGCTCGCACGCGGCCACGACACCCATGCACTCACCCGGGCAAACCTGGTCGTCGCGCTGACGGCCGCCGGGGCCGGTGAGGAGGCGCGGGCCGCCGCGAACGGGCTGATCGAAGCCGCCGAGGCCACCCACAACCCCTATGCGCTCTCGTTCGCGCTTTACGGCTACGGCTCCGCCTTTAGCGATGCGGACCCCGTCCGCGCGCTGGAAGCCCTGCGCCGGGGCCTGATGATCGCCCAAGGCAGCGGCAACCGCTACGTCGAAGCTAACCTGGCGACCGCTTTGTCTCCGCTTGAGGCCGAACACGGCGACCCGCTAGCGGCGCTCGATCACATCACTCTGGCCATCCGCAACTTCTACGACTCAGGCAACGTCGGCCTTATCCGTATCGCCCTGGCAACTCTCGCGGTCTTCCTCGACCGCCTCGGACGCCTAGAACCGGCAGCCACCATCGCCGGTTTCGCATTCAGTCCCCTCACCGCGTCGGCAAGCCCCCAACTCAGCACAGTGATCACCCACCTCCGCGAAGTCCTCGGCGAGGCGACTTACGAATCGCTCGCCCGCAAGGGTGAGACGATGACCACCGCCGCCATGGTCGCCTACGCATACGACCAAATCGACCAGGCCCGAGCAAAACTGGAAGCGGTCTCGACATAGAGCCCCGTTCCTCCTGCCCGTTCCTCCTGTACGGCTGCGGCGGGCACTGAGCGCAGTGCCTGCTCCGCACGTCAACCTGGCGCAGGTCTGAGGCCGAGCCCCGGACCTTGGGGCAGACCGCCAACACAGCTGTCATCAGTTTCTTCATCGCAGCACCCCCTCAGCTGCGGAACCACAGGGGAAGCCAGCGGCGCTGTCAGCCCAGTGCCGAACCACCGGGATCAGGGACGGTCTGTAGGCGACCACTGCGGCGGCG
>NZ_JBKQOI010000180.1:0-10716 GCF_052145595.1 Mycobacterium sp.
CGGCTGACGGTCTGATGGCTCAGGTCATGCCCCAACTCGGCCAGCGCGTCGGCCAGGTTCCGCGTACTCTTGCAGGTCCAGAGCAGTGGGGACATGGGATCACCGCGGGTGGCCGGATCGATGAGCCGCTTGAGATCACGGAGCAAGGTCCGATCAGTTGCCGCGATCGAATAACGCCCACCCCCGGGACGGCGAATCCGGGGATGATCCGGCTGGGTCTCACCAGGGGGGCTGTCGTCACCGGCTTGGAGTTCGGCGATGCCGCGGCGGATGGTCGGATGCGAGAGCTCGGTGGCGGCGGCGACCACCGAAATGCCACCGCGCCCCAAGGCCAGGGCCTCACAAGCGGCCCAGCGTCGCCGCGCATTCTCGTGAAGGAACGGAGCGAGGGTGTGATACCTCTGCCGGACACTGGAAATCACTGCCGAATTTGCCATAATGGCAGTATAGTAAGACGATGCTCTTTTGAAAAGTTATTTTGGAACGGCTCCCAACGGCCTGCTATTCTGCCGCGGCGACAGCCCGTGCGTTGCCCGGCTCACTGGAAATCGCAGGGCCACCGCATCAAAATAGGTGGACCGGGACGAATGGCTAATTCGGCATTCGGAGGGAAGCTGAACCTTTGCGGCACATCTGCGCATCTTTTCACGATGTTTGTGGTCGCTTTAGTCGTCGACAATAAGTACAATGTATATGTACGATGGTTAGTAACTATAGAAAACCCCAAGAAACTCAGGAAAAAGTGACGCGGTGGCCCTGCTGGAAATCGCGGCGGAATAGCAGGCTATCGTTATGACAACAAGGCGCCACGAGCCAAGAGGGGTATCGGGGACGTTTGAAGTCTCCCCAACGGGATCAATACCACGCCGGGAAAACCCGGCAGGCAAGTCGCCAATGACAAGGTCGAAGCCTCTCGGGCCATGCTAACCATCGGGCAAGAAGCACCAGAGCTTATACGGCCACTGACACGCGTCGCCGTAAAGCAAAGTAAAAACAAACAGCGGTAGGAACCAGATCTCCCAAACCAGAGTTCACGCACCGTGAGGGCGCCGCCGAAGACGGCTCGATGGGTTAACCAGCAACAGAGAGTGGACTTACTGGCAACGGGCTTGGGCTGATGTCACTTCTTTGGGCTTGGTAGGTCGTCCGGCGTACGGCCGAGGAGGATTTGATCGAAGGCGGCGGGGCCTCCAATCGTGCTCAGGCGCAGGCCGCGAATGTGGGTGGGTTTCTTGAGGAGTTCCCACAAGTCGACGCGGACGACTTGCCAATCGGAGGGTGGGTGATCTGCGACTTGTTTGGGAAGGGTGCCTTCTTCGGGCTTGTTTTCACCGGCGTAGTAGCGTGGCGTAAGGCCGTACGCGTCGACATCGAACCGGAGCATGAGACCGCGGGTGGTTGGCGACAGTGCTCGCCAGGCAAACTGGGCGTAACGGTACTGGCCGGGCTGTGGGGTCTTGACAATCTCGAAGTCCCAGGTGGGCACAACGTGGCCAAACGGCGGCACGAACAAAGGCGCGGCGTAGCGGTCTGCTTCCTGTTTGATGCAGCGGCCGCCGTGGTAGGCTCCCTCGAACTGGAAGGACAGCCCCTGGTAGGCGCCGACGAGTACGTCCCTCAACTCGTCTCCCTCATCGAACAGCACGGCCAGCGGACGACGCGCGGCCACGTCGGGATGGGCCGGCCCGGCCTTTTCGCCGTGCAGCACGATCTCTGCGAGGCGTAGGTTGCCGCACAGCCCCCACGGCATGACCAGGCGGAAGCGAGACGCCTCCACCGGCGTGGCCAGCTTGTGGGTGTGGACGGCGGCGTTCGACAGCAGTGGCTGCACCGGCACCCACTTTTCGGCGGTCGTGTCCCAGGCCTCCAAGACCGTGTCGCGCAGCCACGACTCCGGGTGTTCAGGATCCTCGACCAGGGTGATCGCAGTGACGCGCAACCGCGTCCGATAGGTGTCGAGCAAGAGGTAATTGAACGGTGAAGTTTCGGCGAAGTTGCCGACATCGCCCCACGCCAGCCACGGGGCTGGGGGCGCATCGACCTTGCCGTCGACCAAGGCCGCCGGGGGATACTGTAGCTGGACCTGCGGGTCCTTCGCCCGGAACTGGATGACCACGGATTGCGGGTCGAGCAGGTTCGGCGTCACGGGTGCCGGCGTCGCTTCGGCATTGCCCCAGCCGGTGATGAGGGTCGTCGGCGCGTGATCGTCCGCCAGGAGCGCGTCGCGCATGTTGGTGGCTGCCGGCTCGAGGCTTGTGCTCCAGCGTTCCTGGAACTCCGGGCCGAGCCGCGTGACGTGTCCCGCCCAGGTGGCGACCAACAGATCGCCGTCCGGCAGCCAGGCGGGCACGGCGATGGTCCCCGTGTCGTGTTCCAGCAACACGTTTCCAGTCTGATCCACGACCGATAACGTGCCCAGTTCGCTCGCGACGGCCAGGCGATTGCCGTCCGAGCTGAAGCGCGGGGAGTGCAGCGTGTCGTCGGCCGGGAGCACCCATCGCAAACCGTCCGCCGCGGAATAGAGCTTCAGTTGATCGCCGACCGCGACGGCCACGCGCGACCCGTCGGCACTGACGGCCAGTTCGTTGCCGCCGGTCGGCAGCGTGGCGACAACTCTGCCGTCATGCAGGACGAAGACCCGGCCGCCGGCCGCCGACGTCAGGACCGCGGATGTTTTCCCGTCGGCACTGACGCGAACCTGGCGAACTTCGCCGGTCGCGGCCAGGGTGAGGCTCCACAGCCGCTGGCCGGACCGGGCCGCGTAGGCCGTCGCCTGCATCCCTTCGATCACCAGGAGCGTGTCCGCATCGAGCGCGGCCAGCGTGGCCGTGTGGCGGTTGGCCTTCCACCAATCCTGCGCCCAGAGGGGCGAGCCGTCGCGCTGCCACACCGCGAGACCGAGATCGCCGGCACTCGCGACCCAACTGCCGTCAGCGGGCACCGCGAAGTTGTTGATGCGGTCGTTGAGAAACGCCGGCACGAACTTATGCGGCAACCGCGTCGGCACTCCGTACAGGGCAAACCGCCGTTCAAGCTGGCCGTCGACGCCGGCCAGGTACAGGTGATACCCCTCGGCCGAACGGAAGTCGAAGCCCTGAACTGCGACGCCCTCGCGGAGTTGTTGCGGGGCGAAGGCGAAGTAGTGGCCGACCCGCTGCCGCCAGCGGACCGCGCCGCTACTGAGATCGATTCCATACAGATTGTGGTCCCAGTTCATCGTGTTGAGCACGGCAAGGGAACCACCCGCAGTCACCGTAATGTCGCGAACATGCGGTCCGAAACCCTGTTCGGCCGACGCCCAATGACTCTTGCACGGCCTGGCGATTGAACGGGCCTGAACCGGCTCGGCTGGCGTCGGCTCGATCGTGGCGGCCATCAGTCTGATGGGCTGATCCGGCGCCGTCACGCGTAGCGGCAGTTGCGCTGCGAGTCCGCTGAACAATTCGGTCGCTTCCAGCGCGAGCTCGTTCTCGGGTGCGTTGAGCGGCGCCATAAACGTCCCGGTCAGCGCCCCCGAAGTCGCCGCGGCGAAGCGCTCGCTCAGGATGCGGCCGCGGCTATCGCGAAGCTGCACTCGCACCGGCACGCTTGCTCGGATCTCCGTTCGCTGATCGGACAGCACCTTGACCGACCAGGCAAACTCTTGCCCGGCGGCGACCTTATCACTCGGCGCGCGCAGATCGACCGACCGGATCGGTTGCGGGAGGACGGCGAAGATGCGGGCCGGCAGGCCGCGCAGGTCGGCTTCGACCATGCCCCCCTTCGCGTCCACCCACTTGCCCGCGAACACATCGTAGACGGCGCCGCCAGTCGGCTCCATTCGCACTGGTGCCACGACCGGCACCCGCGTCGCCACGCACAGCGACACGCGCCACAGTTGGCCCGGCTCCAGGTTGGGCGTCGTGTTGTTGACGACGAACAGGAAGCGGCCTTCGTCCGACCGCCGTTCGCTCAGGAACACCTCGGGGTTATCCGTCTCGCCGGGTGCGTGCACGTTCCTGAGCGACGCCTGTAGCGCCGGCAGGTTGGCTTTGCAGTAGGCGGGGAACCGCCAGTACGCGGCGTCGTCCGAGGCCGGGTGAGTGTCCTTCTCGAACTTGTCGAACGCGATGCCGAGCGGCGCGGCCTTCGCGACCAGCCCTTCGTGGCAGGTGCCGTCGTGGAAGATACCGACGCCGGCGCCTCGGGCGTTCTCCAGGGCCGCGGCCAAGGCGGGCTCCATCTCGACCCGCTGCCCGACCACGAGCACCGCCTCGAACGCTTTCAGGTCGTCCGGCTTCAGGTCCTCCGCGAAGATCAGCGTCGCCGGATGGTGGGCGTGGAGGCAGGAGCAATAGGCCTCGAGCACGCGGGCGAAGTAGGTCCCCATGACGTGGCCCCAGGTGTCGGTTCGCATCATCCGGCCCGAGACGACGATGGCGACCCGGTCGTTGTTCCTTAGCGTTGTGAGCCACGGGCCGTACTCGCGGAGCAGGCTGTTGAGCGAGCGGTACACCGACGTCATGCCCTGATGCGCCAGGCGCGGGTCGGCCGGGATGTCGCCGGGATGGTGCGACCAGCTCGGAATTGACCCCGACGCTCCGACGCCGTCGGCCCCGCGCATCAGCGCCTGGAACAGCGTGGGGACGATCTGATCGCCGGTGCCGGCATCGTTCCAGATTTCCGGATGGAACCAGGCCGGCTTGCCAGGTCGCTTGTAGAAGTCGACCGAATGCGCGGCATGGTATGGCAAGGCCACCTGCTCCCACTGTGCCTGCAGATCCACTTCGTCCACATTGCTCAGGGTGATGGGCGGGTACGACTCGACGTTGCGGTACGGGCTGGCCACGGCCGTCACCAGCCCGGGGGCGAGTTCCTGGAGTCGCTGTTTGAACAGGGCCTGCGCGTCGACGGCATACCCGAGCCGGTAGCCCGAGACGCGATCGAGGACCGGGTCCCAGGCCCCCGTGTCCTTCGCACGCTTCTCGGCCGCGAGGTAGGCCGCCTTCTCCCCGGGCGTCTTCCCAGCCTCGGCGCCCCTATCCTGGAAGACCCACCAGTTGGACGCCCAGCTCCAGCCGCGGAACGCCGGGTACGGTTTGAGCGCGTTCGTGGTACGCGTCAGCGCCTCAAGCAACTGCTCCGGCTTTCGGGAGTCGAAGCCGGGACCGCCGAGCGGCAGCCCGGCGTCGTTCATCATCAGGATCGCCATCTGCTCGATCCCCCGCGCGCTGTAGTCAGACAGCGTCTGCTGGAGCGGCGAAGGGAGCGCCGCCTTGTACGGCGCGACGGCCAGAGGGTCTGCCTTGAGTCGTTTCCGCATCGGGTCGAGACCGGCCCGCCAGCGATCGACGTTCAAGGCGTCCGATTGATTGGGGTCGCCGAGTCGGTCGACGACCAGATTGAAGCCGAGCCTGGCCGTTCGCTCGGCGTGAGCGAACGTCAGATCGGGCGCGGTCCAGGCATCGGCCTGCGGATAGATCGGGCCATAGTCGCCGTACTGCACCGTGTGAAACGCCGTCTTCTCCAACCCCGGGCCGAACGACAACGGCGCCGACACTCCCGTCAGGCCTCGTGCCTCGACCGTCAGCTTGTAGTCGCCGGGCGTAAGCGCCGCGGTCAACCGCCGCGGCAGCACGACCATCGCGGCGGGGCCGTTCGTCCTGACCTCGAACTTCCCCTCGGCCAAGGTTCGCTGGCCCTCAACCACACGGACTGTGCCGGACAAGGGGCGGCCAGAATTTCGAGACCGCACGACGACCGCGAACGGCACCTCCTCGCCCCGGCCGTAGTCGGTGCGATTGTCCCGCGTCATCACGGTAGCCGATCCCGCGGTGCCCGGCTGACGGATCTCGACCCAGCTCCTCAGCCGATAGTCGCCAATGGTACCCGGATGACCGGGACGAACGTCGGGGGTCACGAACACCTGGAACAGACCGGCACAATCGGCCGGCACCTTGATGGAATCATCCCGCAGCAGCATTTCGCGGTAATCTCGAGCTCCGGCGGTACGACCCCAAACGCGCCAGCGCGGTTCGGATGTCGTGCCGGCTGACTCCAGTCGGACGCGGAACGGCAACGTCGTGCCAGCGATCCAGATGTCGGTCGGGCACGCCGCCGTCAGCCGCTCGTGGTCAGCGTGTACGGTCTGCACGTGAGCGCCGCTGACCAGATTGTAGCGCCGGTAGAGCTCGAAGGCGTGCTTTCGACGAACTAACAAATCGCCCCCGGACCCTCGCAGGTCGCAGAACGGGTGCTTCGACAACTCGACCTTGACGGCACCTAGATTCAGCCGGATTGGCTTGAGCGGTTTGCCATCGGCTGCCGCAAAGCGCAGCACGGCCTCGCCGCCGGGGCCGAGCGTATAGAGCGTGCCGTCTGCATCGACATCGAACCCGCCATCGTTTCCCCACCTGACTTCGGTGTTGACCGACCACCGCACTCTGCCGTCGAAACCGACGCAACGGAGCGGGCCACTGCGTGCGAGCAGGTAGAACGTCTGTCGCTTTTCGCAGACCCGAAAGTCCTGCACCAGCCCGAGATTGCCCTCCGGCTCATGCGGGAGGGCGTAGGACTGCAGCACCTTGCCGCCAGCGCTGAGCCGGACGATGCGATTGCGGTGCTGGTCCAGCCCGAAGAAGTCATGAGCCCCGGCCTCGACGTGGCCCGGAGCGTCCCAGCCGACCTGGTCGTTGACGAGGAAGTCGTCGACGGTGACCACCTCCTTGAACGACCTGTCGTAGAGCACGACCCTGTGAGAAAAATGGGCGTTCGATGTGGCCAGGACGCCATCGGCATTGGCGGCCACGCCGGTCAACGCATAGCCGACCGTGGCCCCGACCTTGCCCCGTCCGTCACGATCGAGCCGCAATATAAAACTGGGCGTCGCGCAACTCGCGAGGTATACCCTCCCGTCACGCCCGGCGCAGAGCCTGGCCCCCTCACACTGAAAGGCTGGGTTCTCCCGAGAGATGATTTGCTCCAGCCTGATCTGCGCGGCCGCCACGTGGCCGGCGGCCAGGATCGAGCTGACGGCGAGCAGGACGCGCATCATCTTGCACACTCCGCGATCAAGGAGTCCGTCCACCGCCGCTTCCAGCACGCGGCAAAGGACGAGTCAAAAGCTCAGTATACCCGCCCGAGACTTCGATCCGCACGCGTTCGTCGCAACCGCACTGGTCGGAACTCACAACTCGGAACTCACGACTGACGGGCACGGTCGCAGGCCAGCCTGCAAAAAGGTGTCACGGCTAATGGCACTTTTTTGGCACAAAGTGGCAACTTTTCGGAAGGTCTTCAGTGCCAAGTTGCCATGCTCAGAGGGCTCGGTTCAAGTCCAGATCACACTTGCCCGATGGTATAGGGTTTTCTAAACTACCTGTTTCCTCCATGTTGGGGTTGTTTGTCCCCACAAACACTGTTTCATGGAGGAAGCAGACATGGATTGTCAGGCTACTTTGTCCATCTCAGTCACGCAATGTGATCCCACTTCGGCTACGACTCCGCTTCACTGGCTAGCTCCGGCAACTGTTCATGTTTCTTGTCCAGCCAAGCATCTGTCGCCTCAGCAGAGGCAAGGCCTGGCCATCCAGGTACTCGCCGGGACTGAAACGGTCTCCGAGTTGGCCCGGCAACACGAGGTCAGCAGGAAGTTCCTGTATCAACAGGTGCACACCGCCGAGAAGGCTCTCAGCGAAGCCTTCACACCCTCAAGTAAACCCAACAATGTCCTTTTCTACCTGCCAGTCACCAAGGCTTGGCTGCGGCAACTGGTCCTGGGCTTAGTGTTGATCTGCCATAGTTCGGCCCGCGGCGTGGTCGAATTGCTGCGCGACCTCTTCGATTATCGGATCTCCCTGGGGACCGTGCACAGCCCCGTTGCTCATGCCCGGATAATCAACGAGCAGTACGACCTCTCCACCATCCTCATCGGCCTCCTCGATGAGATCTTCCAGGCGCGCGATCCCGTCTTGGTGGGGGTCGATGCCAAATCCACCTTCTGCTTCTTGCTGATGCTGAGTCCGGAAGAGCATCGCGACGCCGATACCTGGGTCATCCGGCTGCTGGAACTGGTCGACCGGGGCTTCGCTCCCCAGGCCACCATCACCGATTTCGCCTCGGGGCTCCGCGCCGGGCACCAAGAGGTTCTGCCTGGGCGTCCCTGCCGCGGTGATGTTTTTCATGCGTTGTACGACGTCGGGCCGCTAGTCGGTTACCTGGAGAACCGGGCCTACGAAATCATCCACACCCGGACCAAGCTTGAGCGAAAGCAAGCCACTGCCAAGCGGCGGCATGCCCGGAAGGACCAATGTCTGGCCAAGAAGCTATCGTACGCACGGTCGGCTGAGGCCAAGGCGATCGCGTTGGCTGATGAGGTGGCGTTGTTAAAGTGGAAGACCCGGCTAAAAATCTCACCTTGATTCGCGATTTTCGTTTTGCGTCATCCAAGGTCCGTTAGATCGGTTGAGGTTGGATGAGGACTTCATACTTGGGGAGATTCTTATCGCGTTGGAGTCGGCTTTCGATGGCTTTGAAGGCGGCCTTGGCGATGCGAACACCTGTGTGGTAGATTCTACCTCTGTAACTTTTCCGCGCCGTGCGCGCATCTTCTGGAAATTTTCAGGCCGCTCGAGTGTAAGTGCTCGGCGGAACCATACTGTGGGCGCGGGCGGCCGCGCCAGGCCAGCCGTACCCGGGACGGCCAGCCCCGTAGTTGAGCCAGCGACGCCTGACGAATACCCTGGCGCATGATCGGCCCTCCTTGCTGGTCGAGGATGGTGAGACACCCCCGATTGATGGCAAGGCGGGCCGGCGGGCCGACCTTGTGTATCCCCCAGTCCAGAAAATGACTAGAGTTTAAGAAGCGCCATTCAGCCAACTTCGCTAGAACTCGGGTTGATCGCCATGGAACGGTGTCCCGAAGTCTGACAGTTTCGCCTCGACGGGCCATGGCCGGGCTCGCGGTTGAGCGCGACCGATTGTTGACACGAACTCCGCACAGCACCATGTGCGACCCTTATGAGCTTGCCGCAAGACCCTTCCCAGCAGAAACACGATAGCGACCGTGTGAGATTGTTGGTGCCGATCATCGTGCTTGTGCTTGGCACCACGGCATTCCCGGTGGAGCTGCGGCGGTTTGACTTCGCGACGCTATCCTTGGTCTGCATCCCCCTGGACATGATGGAGAACCTGATACTCTACGTTCCCGTTGGCGTGGTCCTGACAAGACTGGGGTTCTGGCGCGGCGTTATGATTGCTACGCTTCTCTCTCTCTTCGCAGAAACTTGCCAGTTTTTCATGATGCACCGGCATCCATCCCCGATCGATCTGGCTCTGAACGTCGCCGGAGCGATGACCGGTCTGCTGATCACCTGGCGATGGCGGGTCCTCGTGCCGTCGATCAGGGTGAATGTGCCGACCGCTTGGCTATCGGTGCTCGCGGTGCTGGCGATCCTCGGACTCAAAGCGCGGTCGGATTGGGAAGAGCTGTTCGTGTTCGTGAACTGTCGAGGAGCCACTTTGCCCGGATCCCTGGAAGCTCACTGGACGTTCGATGAGACGGTAGCTGGCGTTTTTTACGATTCCTCCGGTAACGGGTTGGATGGTACGCTCATCGGCGGAACCATGCTGGCCGACGGAATCCACGGCATGGCCGTGCGCGTGGACGGCGAGAAGGACTACGTTAACTTTGGCCATCCCGTCAATCTCCGGCTCATGGGCAGCATGACCATCAGCGCCTGGATCAACTCAACTTCGTTCCCCATCGATGATGCAGCGATCGTTTCGACCCACTGGCCGGGCTACCAACTGGACACGACGGTTGACAGGGGGCCGCGCACCATTGGCTTCAAGCTCGTCGATCCGTGTGGGAATTTGATGGCCCGTTACGGAGCGACCGAGTTGGTCCGCGATACTTGGTATCACGTGGCGGGAGTATACGACGCCGATGCGCGGACGCTGAATGTGTATCTGAACGGACATTTGGACGACGGTTTCCTGCTGGGCCAAGTGGCCCCTGCGCAACTGGCGTCCGGCCAACCTGTCTGCGTGGGTAGACGGGCGGATGCGAGAGGATTTGCATTTGCCGGCCTGATTGACGACGTGCGCATCTACTCCCGAGCGTTGACGCAGGTGGAAATCGAGAAGGCCATGAACGGCGTCAGGATTGGCAGCCACCCGGCTGAGAAAGCGGCACACGCACCGGCGAGTGAAATTCTGGAAAAACGTCTGACCGGCCACGCCGACCGCTGTCATCAGCTGACCCGTGCCAAGGACGCGCTCATGCCTGGCTTAATGGTGGCTGTGGGCATGCTGTCGGCATTGGCCTGCGCCGGTTTCTGGCCTGGGCACAGGCTGCCCATCTTGGGCGTCAGCTTGGCTGTGGGCCTGCTCCTTTTTCCCGCCGCAGCGATCACTCTGCCCCCATATGTCCCGTGGATGCTTCCACTCCTGAGCCTGACGGGAGGCGCCTCCGTTGCGGTTTCCTTGGTGAGGGCAAGGACGAGCAGATAGAGCAATTCAAAAGCATAAATCCCAGCCTCGGTAAACCCGAAGAGGGAACCGGCAGGTAGAGGACATGATCGACGAACCCCATACGCTCAACTTAAAGGAAATTGCCTAGCGCCCGCCAGTTGGTGCGCCGGTTCCGCGATCAAGCGGCCTTGCGAACCGGTTCCGGTAACCTATGCTCCGGGAGGACACCGTCCCGACGCCAAGCGTCGAGTTCACCGTTCCGCC
>NZ_JBKQOI010000181.1:0-11821 GCF_052145595.1 Mycobacterium sp.
CAACCCGACACTCGTACGATAAATCTCCACTGGGGCCTCCCACATCTGTGGCTCTACCGACCAGGACCACCCTGTCGGCAACCCACGTTCACATGTGAGCGAGGCCCCAGCCCCCCATACCGTCTAGTCGGCTTGGCGCCGCGCGCACCAATCGCGCACCAATAGACGACCTCCGAATGCGATATCACCTGCGATATCACATTCCCGGATTGGGTGGTGGCCGTCGCGCGGTACTCCTGTTTCCGACGTGACCGGACAGCGACTGTTCTTTATCTTTATCTTTACGAGTTCCTTGCGGCCGGCCTCCTTGACGCTTCGCTGAACGCACGTTTAATATACTGAACATGCGTTCAGCCGACCTGACCGCCGCCGCCCGGATCCGCGACGCGGCCATCGAGCAGTTCGGCGAGCACGGGTTCGGCGTCGGGCTACGCGCCATCGCCGAAGCGGCGGGGGTGAGCGCCGCGCTGGTCATCCACCACTTCGGCTCCAAGGACGGCCTGCGCAAAGCCTGCGACGACTACATCGCCGAAGAGATCCGCACCGGCAAGTCGGCGGCAATGCAGTCCAGGGATCCGGCCACCTGGTTCGCGCAGATGGCCGAGATCGAGACGTACGCGCCGTTGATGGCCTACCTGGTCCGCAGCATGCAGGCCGGCGGCGAGCTGGCAACGACGTTGTGGCGCAAGATGACGGACGACGCCGAGGTGTATCTGGACGAAGGCGTGCGGGCGGGAACGCTCAAGCCGAGCCGCGACCCCCGGGCCAGGGCGAAGTATCTGTCGATAACCGGCGGAGGCGCTTTCCTGCTGTATCTGCAAATGCACGAAACCCCAACGGATCTGCGTGCCGTGCTGCGCGACTACGCCCGGGACATGACGCTGCCCGCACTCGAGATCTACACCGAAGGGTTGATGGCAGACCGCACCATGTACGACGCATTCCTGGCCGCCGATGATCAAGGAGAATCCCATGCCAGCTGAAAACCCCGGCAACTTCGCGCCGATCGAAATCCGCGGCCTGACCAAGAACTTCGGCGCGGTGCGCGCGCTGGACGGCCTCGACCTGACCGTGCGCGAAGGAGAGGTGCACGGGTTCCTCGGACCGAACGGCGCCGGGAAGTCGACGACCATCCGCATCCTGTTGGGTCTGGTGAAGGCCGACAGCGGAAGCGCACGGTTGCTGGGCGGCGACCCGTGGACCGACGCGGTCGGGTTGCACCGCCAAATCGCTTACGTGCCGGGCGATGTGACGCTGTGGCCCTCGCTGACCGGCGGCGAGACTATCGATCTGCTGGCCCGGATGCGTGGCGGCATCGACGAGAAACGTCGCGCCGAGCTGATCGAGCGCTTCGACCTCGACCCGCGCAAGAAGGCACGCGCCTACTCGAAGGGCAACCGCCAGAAGGTCTCCCTGATCTCGGCCTTCTCGTCGCAGGCTCGGCTGCTCCTCCTGGATGAGCCCAGCAGCGGCCTGGACCCATTGATGGAGAACGTCTTTCAGCAGTGTGTCGGCGAGGCGCGCGACCATGGTACGACGGTCTTGCTGTCCAGCCACATCCTGGCCGAAACCGAGGCGCTGTGCGAAAGGGTGACCATCATCCGGGCAGGCAGGACCGTCGAGAGCGGGTCGCTGGACTCCATGCGCCATCTCAGTCGCACCTCGATCAAGGCCGAAATGATCGGTGATCCGGGCGATCTCACCCGAATCAAGGGCGTCGAGGACGTCAGTGTCGACGGCAACACGCTGCGCGCGCAGGTCGACAGCGAAAGCCTCGGCGAAGTCATCCGGGCGCTCGGCGATGCCGGTGTGCGCAGCCTCGTCAGCCAGCCGCCGACCCTCGAGGAGCTCTTCCTGCGGCACTACAACACGGCCAACACCGCGACCGACGGTCAGCGTCAACGAACCGAAAAGAAGGTGTCGGCCCGATGAGCACCGCAACCTTGGACCGGCCACACCATCCGGCGCACCAAGCGCCGGCGGCGGGCTCGAACTTCGCCGGCACGCTCGGGATGCTGCGGCTCTACCTGCGCCGCGACCGGATCGTCTTGCCGCTGTGGGTCTTGCTGCTGTCGGTTCCGCTGGCCAGCGTGTACGTCGGCAGCGTCCTCAAGGTTTACCCGACCGAGTCCGCCCGCGCCGGATTCGCGGCCTCCATCATGGCCAGCCCCGCCCAGCGCGCGCTATACGGGCAGGTTTACAACGACACCACCGGGGCGGTCGGCATTTGGAAGGCCGGGATGTTCCACCTGATCATCGGGATAGCGGTGATTCTCACCGTCATCCGGCACACCCGTGCCGACGAGGAGAGCGGCCGCACCGAACTGCTGGACTCGACCGCAGTCGGCCGGTATGCCAGCCTCAGCGCGGCGCTGACGTTGTCGTTCGGGGCGTCGATCGCCACCGGCGCGATCGGCGCCGCGGGATTGCTCACCACCGACATCCCGCGCGGCGGATCGCTGGCCTTCGGGGCCGCGCTGGCCGGCTCCGGCCTGGTGTTCACCGCGGTCGCCGCGGTGGCAGCGCAGCTGTCGCCAAGCGCAAGGTTCGCCCGGGGCGCCGCGTTCGGCGCATTGGCGACCGCGTTCACGCTGCGCGCCATCGGGGACGCCGGTGACGGCAGGCTGTCGTGGCTCTCGCCGCTGGGGTGGTCACTGCAAGTCAGGCCGTACGCGGGCGACCGCTGGTGGGTCCTGCTGCTGCATCTGGCGACGACGGCCGCGCTCACCCTGGTGGCCTATCGACTGCTCGCCGGCCGCGATGTGGGCGCCGGGCTCATCGCCGAACGCGCCGGCCCCGGCACCGCCGCGACGTGGCTTAGCGGCGTGGCCGGGCTGACGTGGCGGTTGGACCGTGGCGCGCTCCTGCTGTGGACCGTCGGCCTGTGTCTGTACGGCGTCCTGATGGGCAGCGTGGTGCACGGCATCGGCGACGAGCTGGGCGACAGCACCGTCGCGCGTGACATCGTCGCGCGGATGGGCGGAACCAGCGCTCTGGAGGAGGCGTTCATCGCGGTGGCGTTCACCATGATGGGCATGGTGGCTGCCGCGTTCGCCATCTCGCTCACCTTGCGACCGCACCAGGAGGAAACCGGCCAGCGAGCCGAGACGACATTGGCCGGTGCCGTTTCGCGGACCCGCTGGCTGACAAGCCATTTGATAGCCGCGCTGCTGGGATCCGCGGTCGCGATGCTGGTCAGCGGACTGGCCGGCGGGCTCGTCTACGGCATTGCGGCCAACGACATCGGCGGCAAGCTGGCCATCGTCGTCGGAAGCGCTGCCGTGCAGCTGCCCGCCGTTTGGCTGCTGGCCGCGGTGACAGTGGCATTCTTCGGTCTCGCACCCCGGTTCACGCCCGTGGCGTGGGGCGTGCTGGTCGGCTTCATCACCCTGTACCTGATCGGTTCGTTGGCCCAGTTCCCGCAGTGGTTGCTCGATCTCGAACCGTTCGCCCACACCCCACGGGTCGGCACCGACTTCACCGCCGCGCCGCTACTGTGGCTGCTGGCCATCGATGCGGCGCTGATCACCTTGGGGGCCATCGCTTTTCGACGGCGTGACCTGCGTTGTTAGGGGTGGGGACATGAAGACTGCTGTTCGAGTGATGGCATCGTCGGTTTTCGGACTTGCCGCATTGTGCTTGATCCTGTTCGTGCCGGCCGACACGCTCAACTATTGGCAGGCATGGGTTTTCATCGCGGTGCTCACGCTCGCAACCGTGGTCCCGGCCATCTATTTGGCTCGGACGAACCCGGCAGCTCTGCAGCGACGTATGCATGGCGGCCCACTCGCGGAAGCCAGAACAGTCCAGAAGATCATTATCATCGGTGCTTTTTCGGGGCTCTTCGCGATGACGGCGTTAAGCGCATTCGACCATCGTTACGGCTGGTCGGCGGTGCCGGCGGCGGTGTGCTTGATCGGCGATGTCTTGGTCGTGGCCGGACTTTGTCTGGGCATGCTGGTGGTCGTGCAGAACAGTTATGCGGCCGCCACCGTCAGAGTGGAGGCAGGCCAGAAATTGGCTTCCCGCGGTCTCTACAAGCTGGTGCGGCACCCGATGTACGCCGCAGATGTGATCCTGATGTTGGGCACACCGTTGGCACTCGGCTCCTACTGGGGGCTTCTGTTCGTCATCCCCTGCGTGGTGGTTCTCGTCTTCCGCATCCTCGACGAGGAAAAGCTGCTCACCCAAGAATTGGGCGGGTACCGCGAGTACACGCACCGGGTGCGCTATCGGTTGGTGCCCAACGTCTGGTAGTGGCCAAGCCAACCCGCCTAAGGTGTTGGTGTGGCCCGTAATCCGGCACCTACCCTTGACCGGCCGTGGCAACGTCCCGGCGCCCTTAGATATGCACTGGGCCGGCTTCGCGGCATCGCCAAACCTCCCGTAACCGTCACCGATTCACCGACCGACGTCGCCGTCGAACGTGACATCGCCGTCCCGACCCGCGACGGGACAGTCTTGCGGATCAATGCCGTCTGGAAGGGCAACCGCAGCAAAGAAGACGGGGCCCGGCCGGTCATCCTGAGTATCCACCCCTACGGCAAGGACAATCTGCCGAGACGGCGGGGCAAGAGGTGGACTTTCTCGAAGCAATACCGCATGATTCACCAGCCGCAATCGGTGACCTTCTCGGCGCTGACCGGTTGGGAAGCACCGGATCCGGCCTGGTGGACCGCCCACGGCTTCACGGTGGTCAACGCCGACTCGCGCGGCTGCGGGCACTCCGGCGGCACCGGAAAGCTGCTGTCGCGCCAAGAGGCCGAGGACACCTACGACCTCGTACAGTGGATCGCCGGCCAGCCGTGGTGCGACGGCAACGTCGTCATGCTCGGGGTGTCCTACCTGGCCATCAGCCAGTACGCCGTCGCCGCCCTGCAGCCGCCGGCGCTACGAGCCATCTGCCCGTGGGAGGGCTGGACCGACGCGTATCGCGACCTGGCATTTCCGGGCGGAGTCCGCGAGACCGGCTTCACCCGGCTGTGGTCTCGGAACATCCGTAGCGATACCCGGCAGACCTACACCCTCGCGCCGATGCAAGGCGACCACCCACTGCGCGACGACTTCTGGCGCTCGCTGGTACCCGACCTGTCGGCGATCAAGGTTCCCATGCTGGTGTGCGGCAGCTTCTCGGACAATAACCTGCACAGCCGCGGTTCGATCCGGGCGTTCACGGGTTGCGGCTCCGCCCACGCCCGCCTCTACACCCACCGGGCCGGCAAATGGGTGACCTTCTACTCCGAAGTCGCGCGGGCTGAACAGCTCAAGTTCTTCCGCGGCGTGCTGGACGGCGCGCCCGATTCCCGTAGTGTCCGCCTCGAGGTGCGCGAGGACCGCGACACCATCACCGCGGTGCGCGAGGAAGCCGAATGGCCGCTCGCCCGTACGCGTTGGCGGCCAATCTATCTCGCCGAAGCGGGAGCGCTGACCGCACAGCAGCCGTCGACGGCCGGCGGCATCGCGTTCGAAACCTTCTCTCGCGCAGCGGTATTCAGCTGGACGGTCCCCGCGGATGTCGAGCTGACCGGCCCGATGGTCGCCCGGCTATGGGTCGAGCTGCACGGCTGCGACGACGCCAACCTGTTCGTCGGCGTTGAGAAGTGGCGCGACGGGCGGTTCGTCGGGTTCGAGGGTTCCTACGGCTACGGCCGCGACCGAGTGACCACCGGCTGGCAGCGGGTCTCGCTGCGCGCGCTCCACCCGGCGCTCTCGCTGCCCTCCGAACCCGTCCCGGAATGCACCAACCCGCAGCCCGTCTCCGCCGGTGAGGTGGTCGCGGTCGATGTCGCGCTGGGTCCGTCGGCGACATTGTTCCGCGCGGGCGAGCAACTGCGGCTGGTGGTCGGCGGACGCTGGTTGCATCCGCGAAACCCACTCACGGGCCAGTTCCCCGCGGCCTACGGCAAACCGCCGCGCGGTCGAGTGACACTGCACTGGGGCCCGCGCTACGACGCGCATCTGCTGATCCCCGAGATCCCCTGAGCCCGCGCCGGTAACGCGAGCTAGATCCAGACGCCCTTACCCACCGCGACCACACCGCCGGCGCTGACCGCGAAGCGCTCACGGTCCTTTTCCAGATCCACTCCGACCATTTCGCCGGGCCCGACGACGACGTTCTTGTCCAGGATCGCGTGGCGCACCACCGCGCCACGGCCGATCCGAGCGCCCGGCAAGATGACGCTTCCCTCCACGATCGCGCCGTCGTCGACCACTACGTTCGAGGACAGCACCGAGTTGCGCGCCGAGGCCGCCGAGATGATGCTGCCGGCACCCACCACCGACTCCTGCGCCGACCCGCCGTTGACGAACTTGGCCGGCGCCAGGTTCTCCGACGCGCCAAGGATCGGCCAGCGCTTGTTGTACAGGTTGAACACCGGATGCACCGACACCAGGTCCATGTGCGCGTCGTAGAACGCGTCCAGCGTCCCGACGTCACGCCAGTAAGCCCGGTCGCGCTCGGTGGCGCCGGGCACCTCGTTGTCGGAGAAGTCGTAAACCGCGGCCAACCCGTCGTCCACCAACCGCGGGATGATGTCACCGCCCATGTCGTGATCCGAGTGGTCGTCGTCGGCGTCGGCGCGAATCGCGTCAACGAGCACCTTGGTGGTGAAGATGTAGTTGCCCATCGAAGCGAACGTCGACTGAGGGTCGTCGGGGGTTCCCGGCGGATCCAGTGGCTTTTCCACGAAACTGCGGATGCGGCCGGAGTCGTCGGCGTCAATGCAACCGAACGCCGTGGCGTCGCTGCGCGGAACCCTGATGCCGGCCACGGTCGCGCCGGCCCCGCTGTCGATGTGGAACCGGACCATCTGCTCGGGGTCCATCCGGTACACGTGATCGGCGCCGAAAACCACTATGTAGTCGGGGTCTTCGTCGAAGATCAGATTGAGGGACTGATAGATCGCGTCGGCGGAGCCGGTGTACCAGCGCGGGCCGAGGCGCTGCTGGGCCGGCACCGGGGTGATGTACTCACCGGCCAGGCCGGACAACCGCCAGTTCTGCGAAATATGACGGTCAAGTGAATGCGACTTGTATTGAGTGAGAACGCAGATCCTCAGATAACGGGCGTTGACGAGGTTGGAGAGCACGAAATCGATCAGCCGATAGGCGCCACCGAAGGGAACCGCCGGTTTGGCCCGGTCTGCGGTCAGCGGGTACAGCCGCTTGCCCTCACCGCCGGCCAGGACAATGCCCAGCACGTGTGGCGCTTCCCTCATGAGTCCAAACTATCGGCCGCCGCGAACCGCTGCCAGGGGAACCGCCCTATTGGCTGCCGTCTGAGGGGCTGTCCGTCAAGGTATTTGGCTCCGCGGCGCGGCCCGATCACCGCAACCGATTGTCCGTCCCGACTCGCGGGCCACCCTGTCCCCGAACTACGGTGCGGGTATGCGGGTGGCGATGATGACTCGGGAGTACCCCCCCGACGTCTATGGCGGAGCCGGGGTACACGTCACTGAACTGGTCGCCCAGCTGCGCCGACTGTGCCCGGTCGACGTGCACTGCATGGGCCAACCCCGTCCGGAGGCCTTCGCCCATCAGCCCGACCCACGGCTGCGGGGTGCCAACGCGGCACTGTCCACCTTGTCCACCGACCTGATGATGGCCAATGCCGCGTCGGCGGCCACCATCGTGCATTCGCACACCTGGTACACCGGCATGGCCGGACATTTGACCGCGCTGCTCTACGACATCCCCCACGTTCTGACCGCGCATTCGCTCGAGCCGCTGCGGCCGTGGAAGGCAGAACAGCTCGGCGGCGGCTACCGGGTGTCGACGTGGGTGGAGCACACCGCGGTGCTGGCCGCCGACGCCGTCATCGCGGTCAGTTCCGCTATGCGCGAAGACATACTGCGGGTCTACCCCGCACTGGATCCAAGCGTGGTCCACGTCGTCCGCAACGGGGTCGACTCCGATGTCTGGCATCCCGCCGGGCCGGAGTGGACCGGTTCGGTGCTCGCCGATCTTGGGGTCGACCCAAGCCGGCCCATGGTGGCGTTCGTCGGGCGGATCACCCGGCAGAAGGGTGTGGCCCACCTGGTGGCGGCCGCGCACAAATTCAGCCCCGACGTGCAGTTGGTGCTGTGCGCCGGTGCTCCCGATACGCCGGAGCTGGCCGACGAGATTCGGGAGGCGGTGGCCGAGCTGGGCCGCAATCGCACCGGGGTGTTCTGGATCCGGGAAATGCTTCCCATCGGGGAACTACGCGAAATACTTTCGGCGGCAACCGTTTTCGTATGCCCGTCGGTGTACGAACCGTTGGGAATCGTGAACCTCGAGGCGATGGCCTGTGCGACCGCGGTGGTGGCTTCCGACGTCGGCGGGATACCGGAGGTGGTCGTCGACGGGATCACCGGGTCACTGGTGCATTACGACGCTGACGACCCGATCGGTTTCCAGGCCAGATTGGCCCAAGCGGTCAATGAGCTAGTCGCGGATCCCGAAAAAGCAAAGCGCTACGGCCGGGCAGGGCGCCAGCGCTGCGTCGAGTGCTTCTCCTGGGCCCATGTCGCCGAGCAGACGCTGGACATCTATCGAAAGGTGTGCGCCTAGGCCCGGACGACGTGCATTCGGCAGTGCCTGAGCTGGTCCTAGCTGGTAACGCCCTTGAGCTCATCGCCCAGGGCAGCTGCTTCGTCGGGCGTGAGTTCGACGACTAGTCGACCGCCTCCCTCGAGTGGTACCCGCATCACGATGCCGCGCCCCTCTTTGGTTGCTTCGAGAGGACCATCTCCGGTCCGGGGCTTCATCGCCGCCATCGAGTGCTCCCTCCAAATTCGAGCTGGCCCGCGTTCGCGGACCTGGTCGGCGCCGAGCATGCCCCGCCAGTGAATTTCCAGCCATACCCGACATTGAACTGCCAAATCACCCCCCCATTGTTCCCTATTCGGGTCGGCAGTTGCACCAAGACCCGGTTCTGGGACCTTATCGGTCCCTCAAAGCGCTTCTGCGGGCACCCAGCAACCGCGAATATGGTCGTCGACCATCCCGGTCGCCTGCATCAGCGCATAGGCGGTGGTCGGCCCGACGAAGCGGAACCCGCGCCGCTTTAGCTCGCGCGCCATCGCCTTCGATTCGGCACTGGCCGAGGGGATTTCGGATCCGTCGGCCGGCCGGGGCCGCGGCGACGGCGCGAACGACCACAGCAGCTCCGACAGGTCCGCGGGGGATCCCAGGTCAGCGGCGGCGCGCGCGTTGGCGATCGTCGCCTCGATCTTGGCCCGGTTGCGGACGATTCCCTCGTCCGCCATCAGCCGTTGCGCGTCGGCATCCGTGTAACGCGCGATCGTCTCGATGTCGAATCCGGCGAAGGCGCGCCGGAAGTTCTCCCGTTTGCGCAGGATGATCAGCCAAGACAGGCCGCTCTGGAAGGCCTCGAGGCTCATCCGCTCGAACAGCGCCACCCCGTCGTGCAGCGGGCGGCCCCATTCCTCATCGTGGTAGTTGCGGTACAGCTCGAAGTCCGGCCCGGGCCGAAGGGTCGCCCAGCTACACCGAACCAGCCCGTCGTCGCTCACACTATGTCCTGACGATCCTCGCCGTCGTCAGGTTCCACCGGACCGTGCTCGCCCTCGGCTTGGACCTCTTGGGCCTCGGCAACTGGGTTGGCGTGGACCGCGGCCAGCTGGCCACGCAGTGCCTCGAGCTCACGGGCGAGCCGGTCCAGCACCCAGTCCACCTCGCTGGTCTTGTACCCGCGCAGCACCTGGGTGAATTTGACGGCGTCGACGTCCACGCCGGTCACGCCGAAGGCGGGCAGCACCGTTGCCGTCGTCCCCCGCGGCAGGGGCGGCAGCTGCTCACCGCGACCGAACAGCAGGCTGGCCGCGCCGAACAGCACGATCGCGACCAACACCAGCACCACCAGGTACAGCAACACCAACGCCACGCGATTGATATTGCCCTATACCACCGACAATCCGGCGTCCGAAGGGGTCTCCAAGGGGCCTCAAACGGGCCTGAGTGCCCTCATCGGCGGCCGGTCCACCAGCGACACCGGGGAGGTGTGCTGGGTGTAGCCGTGCCCGCCGGCGCCGTCGGCGAGGAACTGGGTCAACCCGACTCCGGAGTCGGGGATCCCGCAGCGCGAGAGCAGCGTCGCGATGACCTGACGGCTCATCGCGCCCAGCTCGCCCAACGGCCGGTTGCGGTGCGCCCGCACGCCAAGGTTGACCTGGGCGATCGCGTCCAAGCCCAGCCGGTCGAAGGTGTCCACCAGCAGACCGACGTCCACGCCATAGCCCGGGGCGAACGGCAGCGAGGTCAGCAGCTCCCGGCAGGCCGCGTATTCGCCGCCCAGTGGCTGCAGCATGCAGCCCAGCTCCGGCCGCAGCGCCGTCAACAACGGCCGGGCCACCAGCTCGGTGACCCGCCCGCCGCCACTGGCGTTTGCAGCGCCTTCGCCAGCACCGCCATCCCCGACGTTCAGCGGCCGTCGATAGAAGCTTTTGACCAGATGGACGCCGTCGCAGTTGAGCAGCGGGCCGACCAGCCACGGCACGAACATCGGGTGCGGGTTGATCAGGTCGGAGTCGACGAACACGACGATGTCGCCGCTGGTGGCCGCGAGCGAGCGCCACAGCACCTCGCCCTTGCCGGGCCGGGTGGGCACCTCGGGCAATGCCTGTTCACGGCTGACGACGCGGGCACCGGCGGTGATGGCGCGGATCTCGGTGTCGTCCGTTGAGCCGGAGTCCAGCACGATCAGCTCGTCGACCAACCCATCGACCAGCGGAGAGATGCTTTCGATCACCGATGCGATGGTGGCTTCCTCGTCGAGGGCCGGCAGCACCACCGAGATGGTTCGCCCGGCCTTCGCCTCTTCGAGTTCGCCGATGGTCCAGCCCGGACGGTTCCGGTCGGGGTTGGACAGCCAGACGTCTCCCGGCCGTGCGGCGAGGGCCCGTTTGTTGGTGAGATGCCCGGCGACCAGCTCCGATGCCGTCATGCGAGCCCCCTTACCGTCCGCGTCGGCGGGCGTGTCCCCTGGATCGAGGCCACCATTTCCAGTACCCGCCGGGTGGCTGCGACCTCATGGACCCGGAACATGCGCGCCCCGGCGGCCGCCGCGAGCGCGGTGGCAGCGAGCGTTCCCTCAAGCCGTTCGGTCAGTTCCACACCCAAAGTCTCCCCGACGAAGTCCTTATTACTCAAAGCCATCAGCACTGGCCATCCGGTATTAACGAGATCGCCCAGGTGACGCAACAAAAGCAGCCCGTGGAAGGTGTTCTTGCCGAAATCGTGGGCCGGGTCGATCAGCACCCGGTCGCGGGCCACTCCGGCCGCGACGGCCCGCTCGGCGGCCCCGGTGACCTGGCGAATGACATCGTCCACCACACCGCGCGTGGTCGTTCCATAACTCACCCGGAATGGGCGGGTGCGCGGCAGCGCGCCGCCGGTGTGCGAACACACCAGGCCCGCGCCGAATTCGGCGGCCACCCCGGGCAGGGCGGGGTCGATGCCCCCCCAGGTGTCGTTGATCAAGTCCGCGCCGGCAGCGCAGGCCACCCTGGCCACCTCCGAGCGCCAGGTGTCGACGCTGATCAGCTGGTCAGGGTAGGCGCCGCGCAGCCATTCGATGAACGGCACCAGCCGGGTGATCTCGGTGTCCATGTCGACGCTCTCGCCGGGACCCGCCTTGACCCCGCCCACGTCGATGACATCGGCGCCGGCGGCGATGGCCCGGCGGACGGCGTCCCTGGCGGCCTCGTCGCTGAAGGTCGCGCCCCGGTCGTAGAACGAATCCGGGGTGCGGTTGACGATCGCCATGATCAGCGGGCGATCCCCCGCGACCGGGCGGCCGCACAGAGTCGATTGCACGCCT
>NZ_JBKQOI010000182.1:0-14825 GCF_052145595.1 Mycobacterium sp.
TTGCCGTGTCCGCTGACGTCGGTGGAAGACTGGGCGCGCGCGCGAGCTGGAATGAAGCCACTGCCGAGCACCGGCTTCGTCGACCGGTACGTCGCGGGTGTCCTCTATCCGCCGGGCCGAACCGGTATCGCGCAGGTCCTTGCCTTCACCGCGGCCGCCATATCGTGGATTTCCCTGGCGAGAAAACATTTCAACGCCCGACGTGTTTAGCGGGCGGCTCGCGGGTACCCGACTCGAGAACCCGCGTCCGGGGCAGCCTCGATCAGGAGGGCGGAGAGAGTTGGCCGACAAAAAGTTCCGGAATGGCGACAAGGTCGAATGGCGAAGCCACGGCACCACCGTCACGGGAACCGTAGACCGCGAGATCACGTCGGACACCGAGGCGGCCGTGCGCACCGTCCGGGCGTCGAAGGATGAGCCGCAGTACCAGGTCCGCAGCGATAAGACCGGCGCCGACGCCATTCACAAGCCGAGCGCCCTGCGACGTCATCACGACTGAATAAGCCTGAATAACCAATGGCCTCCGAGGCATACACCAACTGGAAGCAGTTCATGCTGATCGTCAACATGACGGCCCGCGAGCTCGAGAAGTAGCTCGCCGACAGAACAATCGCAAAAGGTGGGACACAAGCGAGGAAGCGGGGCATCCACCGGCCACGCCGGCGCGTCGTCGCCATTACCCGACCCGAGCGCTGTGAGACACAGCGCATGGCGGTACTCGTTGATGAACCAAGGGCACGATCCGACTCGGAGTGACAACGTAAATCCGACCGGTCGGGTAGGTTCGGCTCTGACGCGCGGCAGGTCGGGCCAGGTCCCCGATATGCGCGCGGATACGCTGGTGGGTCTGATGAAGGATGCGAGTAAGTGACCAAGCGCCGCGCACACGATCCACCGCCCAGCCGAGCTGAGCTGGAGAGGAAGTTGTCGGCCGACATGCGAGCGATCACAGCGCAATCTGATCGCATAGGCCGCCACTTCGCGCGCACGAACGAGGTCGGCAGCAGCGATTTCCACGCCCTCCTGCACATCATGGTCAGCGAAACCGCGGGAACGCCGTTGACCTTGGCCCAACTGCGACAGCGCATGGACGTCTCGCCCCCGGCGATCACCTATCTCGTAGACCGGATGATCGACGCGGGCCATATCCGCCGCGAACCCGACCCCGAGGACCGGCGAAAGTGGCTGTTGCGCTACGAGGAGAGCGGCATGACGTTGGCGCACGCTTTCTTCAGGCCCCTCGGTATTCACCTGAGCAAGGCCATGGCGGATTTGAGCGATCGGGACCTCCTTGCCGCTCACCGGGTTTTCACGGCGATGATCGCCGCAATGTCCACGTTTGAGGACGATCTCGCCGACCAGCCCCCCAAACCGTCAGGGCACCTCGGGCCAGGCGTCACAGCGCCTCGGCGCCAAGAAACCCCGCGGTAGAACTTCCCAGCAAGCGCTGCTCAATCAGGTCCGCACCCCGCGCCACACCACCCGTCGCGCCGAACCCGGCGGCCACCCGCCGTGCACCATCGGCCATCGTGGTGGCCTCGCGCACGGCGGCCCGAAGCCGCGCCGCGGTCAGCCTCTTCGCCGGCAGACGGGTGCCGCAGCGGGCCACCTGCACGCGGCGCGCGACTTCGGCTTGATCGCGAGCGAAGGGCACCGCGCAGACGGGGACACCTCGGCTGAGGGCCTTCACGGTGGTGCCCATGCCGCCGTGGGTGATGGCACAGATCGCACGGTCAAGAACCGCACGATGGCTCACGAATCGGCACGCCGTGGCGTTGGGTATCGGCGGCAGCCCGCGTGGCACACCCGCCGGAAACGTCGCGACGACGTGGACCGGCTCATCGGCCAACGCTTGCAGGGCGATATGGCCCAGCTTGGCATCGGCCTGCGCAATGGAGGATGTGCTGACCAGCACGATGGGTCGGTCGATGACGGCCAGCCAGTCCGGGACGGTGGCAGAGGTCGGCTCGAATTCACACGCACCAAGGAAATGCACGTCAACCCAATCGGGATGCGGGTATTCGAACGGCTCTCCGCCGACCGCCAACAGCAGCTGGGCGCGGCGCATGAGCCCATCGACCGACTTGACCATCGGCGCACCCAGTCTCGCGCGGAGGGCGTTGACCCGGGGCACTATCCGGCGATCGAAGAGACAGCTGACAAACGGGCGCATCGACGCATCGCGAACCCTCCCGACCGGACCGGGCAGCGGACGCAGACCGGGACCGAATGGCGGCGCCGCGCGAGATCGCAAGTAGGGCGTGAACGGTGAAAAGACCGCCCAAGGAACGTCACTCGCCTCAGCCATCGATAAGGCTCCCCAACAGTTGGCATCGACGATGACCGCATCGGGCCGCACTTGTGCCATGGCGCGCCGCAGATCGTCGACTTCGATCACCGCTCGCCGGCACAGCACGTCCATCGTTGTCGTGAGAACGCCTAAGGCGTTGCGCTCCAGCCAATCCCTACCGACGATGGCCTCGATCCGTGGGTCAACTGCCTCGGTGTTGATGCCGATCCCGCGCATGGTGGAGACTTCGCTGGCCAAGGTGCGCAAGTGAATCCGGTGGCCGCGCTCGCCCAATTCCCGCAGCAGTGCGCCTAGGGGATACAAATGACCCAGCGCGGGCGACCCGTAAGCCAGAATCACTGCCATGCGCCCTCGCCCTACGAAATGGCCGTGACGCCAACGTCGCGCAGGGCGCGCAGGTCGACCGCACCGCACCCGTGCAGACAGATGCGAATCTCGTCGATGAATCGCTGCAGCCAAGCCGTCGCCGCAATTGCAGACTCGATCGCCGCGGGCAACAGCGGCCGCGCAACGGCCACCACGTCGGCACCCAAGGCCAGCGCTTTGGCCGCGTCCATGCCGGTTCGAATCCCGCCGGAGGCGACCAACGGGATGTCCGGCAGCGCCGCCCGGACCTCCCCTATCGCTTGTGCGGTGGGTATGCCCCAGTCGGCGAGGTCGGGGTAGCGCAGTTCGCCATAGCGGACCAATTGCTCGACGCGCGACCACGACGTGCCGCCGGCGCCCGCCACGTCGATAGCCGCCACCGGCGGCTCACCGGACAACCGCAGCAATTCGGCGACCGCCGTGGCGCCGATCCCGTGGCCGACCTCCTTCAGCAGCACCGGGTAGCCCAGCATTTCGGTCAGGTCATGCAGTCGGTCCAGCGATCCCGCGAACTCGGTGTCGCCATTGTGCTGGATGGCCTCCTGAAGCGGATTGGTATGCACCGCAAGCACATTCGCTCCCACCCGGTCGAGCGCTTGGACGATATCGGGTACCGCGTCCTTGGTCAGCTGAGACAGGCCGATGTTGCCGAACAACAGCACGTCGGGCGCCACGTCGCGCACGGTGAAGCTGGCGGCGGCCTGCTCCCCCAGGACGCTGTCGAGCATGACGCGCTGTGAGCCCAGCATCATTCCGATGCCGAGCTGTTGTGCGGCGGCGGCCAGATTCCGATTGATGGTGCCCGACAGCTTCGCCCCACCGGTCATGGCGCCGATCAGAATCGGCGCCCGCAACCGGGCGCCGAGAAAGTCGGCGGCAAGGTCGATGTCGTCCAGGTTGGTCTGGGTCAGGGCGTTATATGGCAGGGCGTAGCGTTCCAAGCCCGTCGTGACGCCCCGATAGCCCACATCGCCGTCGAGGCACACGTCGATGTGGCGGCGCTTGCGGGTGGTCATCTCCCCACGGTCAGCCGTCATAGCACATCGATCCTACGACGGCGATTCAACAGCCAAATGTGGAGCCACCTCGTTCCTTATCGATCCTTCGTTAGGTGGCAGCCGGGTCGGCAACAAGGAATCCAGAACACCTCGCGGCCTCGGTCGGCGCTGTCGACCCTGTCGCGGTCCACCGGAAGCGAGCCTACCGGAAAACGCACATTTAGTTAAGTACTTGAATGTTTAAGATTTTTAACGTAATCTCTGGATCGAACGTCGCGGGCCGTCACAACCGACCGCAGAACACCCCACAGGGCGGCTAATGTTAGCGCGAATGGCCCGACTCTCCGTCGCGGTGCCACGACGGATTATCGGGATCACGGTGCTCTTCATGATTGCCACTGCCGTTTTCGGCATACCCGCTGCGAAGAGTCTGTCCGCCGGCGGATTTCTGGACCCGACATCCGAATCGGCCCGCGCCGCTGCGACGCTCGCTAAAAAGTTCAATCAGGGCGACATGGAATTAGTGCTGCTGGTGAGCTCGGCGAGCGGCGCCGAAGACGGGCCCGCACGAGCCGCCGGCACCGACATCGCCCAACAGCTTTCCCAATCTCCATTCGTGTCGCAGGTGACATCACCCTGGGACGCGCAACCAGCCCCGGGCCTGCTCAGTGCCGACGGAAAGACCGCGATGATTCTCGTCGCACTCAAAGGCGACGAAAACAGCGCACCCAAGCATGCCCGGACACTGGCGGAGCGGTTCGCGCGTGACCGCCACGGGGTCACGGTGCAAGCGGGCGGCTCGGCCACGGTCTATGAACAGATCAACCAGCAGACCGAGAGAGACCTGCTGCGAATGGAAATTATCGCGATACCCCTGAGTTTCATCGCGCTGGTGTGGGTTTTCGGCGGGTTGCTGGCAGCGGCACTGCCCATGGCCGTGGGCGGATTGGCGATCCTGGGTTCACTCGCGGTGTTGCGCGCGATCGCATTGGTCACCAACGTGTCGATCTTTGCTCTCAACGTGACGGTGGCATTGGGGTTCGCCTTGGCCATCGACTACACGTTGCTGATCATCAGTCGGTACCGCGACGAACTGGCCGATGGGACGAGCCGCGACGAGGCTTTGCTGAAAACCGTGACCACCGCGGGCCGCACCGTGCTGTTTTCGTCGATTACAGTGGCCCTGGCGCTGGTCGCGACGGCGCTATTCCCGATGTACTTCCTCAAGTCCTTCGCCTACGCCGGGACAGCAGTGGTGGCGTTCGCCGCCTTAGCGGCGGTGGTAGTGGCGCCGGCCGCGATTGCGTTAATCGGCGACCGGCTCGACGCACTCAACGTTTTGCAACTGGGTCGTCGAGTCTTCCGCCGCCCCGCACCACCACGGCGGACCGTAGAACAGAGCTTCTGGTACCGGACAGCTAAACTGGTTATGCGTCAGGCGATCCCGGTTGGCTTGGCGCTCACGGCTTTCCTGCTTGCGCTAGGCGCACCGTTCCTCGGTGTCAGATGGGGCTATCCCGACGACCGGGTTCTGCCGACATCATCGCCGGCACGGGTCGTCAGCGACCGAATCCGCAGCGAATTCCGCACGGCTTCTGAGACCCGTGTGAAGATCGTCCTTCCCGAAACAGGCGGCCTCACAACCACGGACCTGGACAACTACGCCATGCAGTTGTCCCTTGTTGCCGATGTCGCGGCGGTGTCCTCGCCGACCGGCACCTTCGTTGCCGGTGAGTTCAGGGGGCCACCATCGGCTCCGACCGGAATGGCAGCAGGAAGCGCATACCTGACCGTGGACAGCACCGCCCCCCTCTACACAGAAGCGTCTGAGGTCCAATTGGCCTGCTTACACGCGATCGCGCCGCCCCGACACCAACCGGTACAGATCACCGGGATGGCGCAAACGAATCGTGATTGCGTGAACGGCATTACGTCGCGGTTGCCATTCGTGTTCGGTTTCATTGCGGTAGTCACGCTGGTGCTGCTCTTCCTCCTTACCGGCAGCGTGATACTTCCGCTCAAGGCAGTACTGCTCAATGTGCTGTCGCTGACCGCCGCGTTCGGCGCTCTGGTGTGGATCTTTCAAGACGGGCACCTGGGCGCGGCGGGAACCACATCAACCGGCACGCTGGCAGTGAATGTCCCGGTGCTGATGTTTTGCATCGCATTCGGATTATCGATGGATTATGAAGTCTTTCTGCTCTCCCGGATCCGCGAATACTGGCTCGACTCGCCCCGAACACGTGCGGACAACGACGAAAGCATCGCACGGGGTCTTGCCCGCACGGGCAGGGTGATAACTGCCGCAGCGCTGCTGATGTCGATCTCGTTCGCCGCTCTGATTTCCGCCGGGGTGTCCTTCATGCGCATGTTCGGATTAGGGCTGACCATTGCCGTCTTAGTAGATGCCACAATCGTGCGGATGCTGCTGGTGCCAGCCTTCATGCGCGTGCTCGGCGGCCTGAACTGGTGGACGCCGGAATCGCTGGCAAGATGGCACCATCGAACCTTTAGTCGCGAATCGGACCGGTCGCCAAGACACGTGGCGACACCGTAACGCCAGCGCACTAGGGCCTGGGTGAGCCCAATTCGCCCTGGAAGTGGCGCATTGCGGCAATAAGCGCGGCGAAGACCCGGTGCGCCGCGGCCAAGTCCGCGTCAGGTAGGTCATCGAGCGCCGCGCGCGTGTGCATCCCCAGTGGGTTGAAGAACGAGCGGGCAGTGGCCAGACCGGGATCCGAGTAGCGCAAGATGACCTTGCGCCGGTCGGCCGGGTCGGAGTCGCGCAGGATGTGGCCGGAGTTGATCATGCGCTCGACGAGGTAGGTGATCGCCGCAGCGGACAGGCCCATCTTGTGTCGTAGCTCCCCCGACGTCAGGGGCGTACCCGCACTCTCGGCCACCAGGATGTGTAGCAAAGCACGAAAATCGCTGGGGCGCACCTGATGCACCGTGGCGAAGACGCGGCCTACCTCGTCGGATTCGGCGGTGAGGGCGCGCGCGTCGGCCGCGATCAGCGCTTCTAGCCCCACACGTTCGGTGGCGCCCCGATCCGGGTTCATCAGAATCTCAGCATACCGCGCTTCCCGCAGATTGTTAATTTGATTAATGTTTAAGTGACTGAAATAATTGCGTTGTGATTTGGGACGGTCTGGCTGCCGCCGTAACGAGCCGACGTTCGTGGCTGCTCGGATTGGGCACGGTCGTACTGGGCATTGGCTTCATGGTGCTCATCGGCGGGAACACAGCGGCAGGCCAGGCGCCGCTTTCGGTCCCCGTCGGCTCGGATTCCGCCAAGGTCGACGCCCTGGCCGCTCAATTCCCCGGGGGCGACCGCGTTCCCTTGATTGTGGTGGTCAGCCGCGCTGATGGCGCGGTGCTGGACTCCGCGGATGTCACCGCCGCCCAAGCGGCGGGCGACCGGATGCAGACAGTCACCCATCACTTCGGGCCCGCCGACACGGCACCGGCGATGGTCTCGGCCGACGGCAAAGCGGCCATCGGGGTGGTTCCCGTCAGCGCCGACCTGTCGGGCCTGGCCCTCAACGACGCGGTCGCCGCTCTGCGCAGCGCCGCCAACAACGGCTTGCCCGCGGGCCTGCAGGCCCATGTCACCGGAGGGCCGGCTTTCGGCGCCGACATCGCGAACGCGTTTACCGACGCCAACGTCACCTTGCTGGCGGTGACGGCGTCGGTGGTGGCGCTGTTGCTGATCGCCACCTACCGCTCGCCGGTGCTGTGGCTGATGCCGCTGCTGGTAATCGGATTCGCCGATCGGGTCGCCACGGCGGTGGGCACCGCCGTCGCGTCGCTTACCGGGCTGAGCTTCGACGGAGCCACCTCCGGGATCACCAGCGTGCTGGTGTTCGGCGCGGGCACCAATTACGCGCTGCTGCTGATTTCCCGCTATCGGCAAGAACTTTGGCACCATCAGCAACATCGCAAGGCCCTGCGCCGGGCAGTGCGGATGGCCGGGCCGGCCATCGTCGCCAGCAACGCCACCGTCGTGCTGGCGTTGCTCACCCTGCTGTTCGCCTCGACGCCGAGCACCCGCAGTCTGGGCGCCCTGGCGGCGTGCGGCCTCCTCGTCGCCGCGGTGTCGGTTCTGGTTGTGCTGCCGCCGCTACTGGCGTTGTGCGGGCGCCGATTGTTTTGGCCCTTCATTCCACGGCCCGACGCATGTCGGGACGGCGACGCTCTCAACTCCGGGCCCTGGCACCGGGTTGCCGAATGGGTGGGCCGGCGTCCCGCAGTGGTCGCGGCGGTCGCGATCGCGGTTCTGGCCGCCCTTGCCACGGGCCTGCTGGGAACTCGAATCGGCTTGTCGCAGACCGAGCAGTTCCGGGTCCAGGCGGATTCGGTGTCGGGCTATGACATCGCGGCCGCGCATTTTCCGGCCGGCCTGGCCAATCCCACGCTGGTGGTCGCCCCGACCGCCCAGGCGTCGCAAGTCCAGCAGGCGATCGGCTCTACCCCCGGCGTCGTCTCAGTATCCGAGTCCGGCCAGTCGATATCGAGGTTGACGAAGTGGTCTGTCGTGATCGACGCCCCACCGTCATCCGATCGCGCGTTCAAAACTGTTGCGGCGCTGCGAACGTCAACCAAAGCCGTCGCCCCCGGTGCGCTGGTTGGCGGCGCCGACGCACAGGCGCTTGACGTCCGCGACGCCGCCACGCATGATCGGCTGGTGCTGATCCCGGCGATCCTGGCTGTGATCCTCGCCGTCCTGTATGCGCTGCTGCGATCGGCGCTCGCGCCGCCGACCCTGCTCGCCGCAACGATTCTCGGCGCGGTGGCCGCACTGGGCATCGGTGGCTGGGCGAGCATGCACGTCTTCGGGTTTCCGGCGCTGGACAACAGCACCCCGTTGTTCGCCTTCCTGTTCTTGGCCGCCCTCGGGGTGGACTACACCATCTTCTTGGTCACCCGCGCCCGCGAGGAGGCCGCGCACCACGGCGCTCGTGACGGCATGGTCCGCGCGGTCTCGGCCACCGGCGGCGTAATCACCAGCGCGGGAATCGTGTTGGCGGCGGTCTTCGGCGTACTGGGGGTATTGCCCCTGATCGTGCTGACCCAACTGGGCATCATCGTCGGCCTGGGAATCCTGCTCGACACCTTCATCGTCCGCACCCTGGTCATCCCCGCGCTGTTCGCAGTCATCGGTGACCGCATCTGGTGGCCCACCGACCCCACCCACGCCAAAGCTGTTGACGAAAAAACTGATTCGGCCCAACGAGAACGGAGCATGCCGTGAACAGGTCAATACTCGCAGCGACAACCGCCGCGGTCGCCGCAGCCGCCACCACCGGAAGCATCGCCAGCGCAAGAAGTGTCCCGGCGTGGTACTCGCGGCTCCGCAAGCCCCCGTACCAGCCGCCCAGCATCGCCTTTCCCGTGGTGTGGACCACGCTCTACGGCGACATCGCAGCCACGTCCGCCGTTGCCATCGATCGGTTTCACGCGGCGGGACAACACGACAAAGCGCGCCGCTACGCCGCGGCGCTGAGCGTCAACCTGCTGCTCAACGCGGGATGGAGTTGGCTCTTCTTCCGGTACCACAAGCTCGGAGCGTCCGCGCTGGGTGCCGCGGTCCTGACGGCCAGCAGCGCCGATCTTGCCCGCCGGGCCGCGCAGGCCGACGGGCGAGCCGGTCTGGCGCTGTCGCCCTACCCTGTGTGGTGCGCCTTCGCCACCGCGCTGGCCACCCATGTCTGGCGGCTCAACCGCTGAGGGGAGCATCGAATCATGCCGGCAATATTATGGTTTCGTCGCGACTTGCGGCTGGGCGACCATCCGGCACTGACCGCTGCGGCCGACAACCAAGAAGTGCTCGCCTGCTTTGTGCTCGATCCGCGGCTAGAGGCATCGTCGGGCCGGCGCCGGCTGCAATTCCTGGGTGACGCACTGCGGCAACTGCGAGACGCGCTGGACGGCCGGTTACTCGTGACCCGCGGGCAGCCCGAGAAGCAGATTCCGGGCATTGCCAAGGAAATCGGCGCTTCATCGGTGCACATCTCGCAGGACTTCGCGCCGTTCGGAAAGCGCCGCGACGAACGGGTGCGCGCGGCACTGGATTCCGTGCCACTGGTGGCGACGGGGTCGCCGTACCTGGTCTCACCCGGACGCGTCGCCAAGAAGGACGGCTCCCCCTACCGAGTCTTCACACCGTTTCTGCGCCAGTGGCGCGACGTCGGCTGGCGGGCACCCGCGAAATCGAACGCCAAGTCCGCGCGCTGGCTCGATCCGGCGCAGCTGCGGACCAAACAGTGCGAGATCCCGGATCCCGGCCCCGCACTCGACGTCGCCGTTGGTGAGGCGGCGGCGCGAAAGCAATGGAAGTCGTTCGTGGACAATGGATTAAAACGCTACGCCGAGAACCGTAACCGGCCCGACCTGACGGGCACCAGCCGGATGTCGGCGCACCTGAAGTTCGGCACCATCCATCCCCGCACCATGGTCGCCGACCTCGACTTACGCAGCACCGGGGCACAGGCGTATCTGCGCGAGTTGGCATTTCGGGACTTTTACGCCAACGTGCTGCATCATTGGCCCGCCAATTCCTGGCGCAACTGGAACTCAGATTTCGACGCCATCCAAACCGATACGGGCGCCGAAGCCAAACGTCGCTTCGAAGTCTGGAAAGCCGGCCAGACCGGGTTCCCTTTCGTCGACGCCGGAATGCGTCAGCTGCGCGAGACCGGCTTCATGCACAACCGGGTGCGGATGATCGTTGCATCCTTTCTGGTCAAGGACCTTCACCTGCCGTGGCAGTGGGGCGCCGAATGGTTCCTGGATCAACTCGTCGACGGCGACATGGCCAACAATCAGCACGGATGGCAATGGTGCGCGGGATGCGGCACCGACGCCGCACCGTACTTCCGGGTGTTCAACCCCGCCACGCAGGGCGAGAAGTTCGATCCCTCGGGTGATTACATCCGCCACTGGGTTCCCGAGTTGCGCGCGGTCGACGACGTGCACCTGCGCAACGGCCAACGGCCGCAAGGGTACCCGGCGCCGATCGTCGACCACGGTGCCGAGCGCGCAGAAGCGCTGCGCCGCTACCAGAACATCTGAGCAACTCGGTAGCACAACATCTCTTTCGGCAAATGTTCGGCGATTTCTTCACCCGAAGCTGATTGACATGCAATTATCAGCCGATTCACAGTTGTCAACTCGCCCGGGAGGCGCTATGGCTCACTCGATCGTCCGAACGTTACTGGTTTCAGGCGCTGCTGCGGGGCTGATGGCGAGCGTCGGCGCCTGTTCGTGTTCGATCGGAGCGGGCTCATCGCACGCGGTGAGCAAGAGTGACATCGCCAGCCAGATCACCTCCAAACTGACCGACGCCGCCGGGAACAAGCCCGATTCGGTGACATGCCCGGGTGAACTACCGGCAAAGGTCGGGTCGCAGCTGAACTGCGAGATGAAGGTCAAGAATCAAACCTTCAACGTCAACGTAACCGTGACCAGCGTGAACGGTAACGACGTCAAGTTCGACATGGTGGAGACCGTCGACAAGAACCAGGTCGCCAGCGTAATCAGCGACAAGCTGACTCAGCAGGTGGGCAGCAAGCCCGATTCGGTGACCTGCCCGGATAACTTGAAGGGCGTCGAGGGCGCGACGCTACGGTGTCAACTCACCGACGCGGGACAGAAGTACGGCATATCGGTGACCGTCACCAACGTCGACGCCGGCGACGTCAACTTCGACTTCAAGGTCGACGACCACCCCGAGTGATGGCCGCTAGCGGGCCGCCTTTTTGCGTTCGATATCGGCCAAGGCGGCGGCCAGCTCAGCGCGCTGCGCGGCCGAGCTCTCCCAGGACAGCTGCCGGTTCTTGACCACCTTGGCCGGTGCGCCGACCGCGATCGAGTAGTCGGGGATCACGCCGCGAACCACGGCGTGCGACCCCAGCACGCAGCCGCGTCCGATGGACGTGCCCCGCAGTACCGTCGCCTTCACACCCACCCAGGTGTCCGGCCCGATCCGCACCGGGGCCTTGAGGATGCCCTGATCCTTGATCGGGAGGTTGATGTCGTCCATGCGGTGGTCGAAATCGCAGACATAGCACCAGTCGGCCAGCAGCACCGAATCCCCGAGCTCGATGTCGAGATAGGTGTTGATGACGTTGTCGCGGCCGAGCACCACCTTGTCGCCGAACCGCAGCGAGCCCTCGTGCGCGCGGATCGTGTTCTTGTCCCCGATGTGCACCCAGCGGCCGATCTCCATCTGCGCCAGTTCGGGTGTCGCGTGGATCTCCACACCCTTACCCAGAAACACCATGCCGCGGGTGATGATGTGCGGGTTGGCCAGCTTGAACTTCAGCAGCCGCCAGTAGCGCACCAAGTACCACGGCGTATAGGCACGGTTCGCCAGCACCCATTTCAGCGAGGCCAACGTGAGGAACTTGGCCTGGCGTGGGTCCCGCAGCATCGAGCCTCGCCAGCGGCGATGTAGCGGAGCATTCCACATGCTCGTCATGGGCAAAAAGCCTATCCGAGCCGCCACGGGTTACCCTCACGTGTACTCGATCGCTGCCGGTGCCGAACGCGCTGCGGAAGGATTTGGGAAACCCAGGTGCTTGCCCGACATCTCCCGCGTGGGCTTCGGCGTTGGTCGGCTGCGGCGCTGGCGGCCGCGCTCACGGTTGGGCTCGGCGGTTGCGGCAACACCGACTCGTGGGTCGAGGCGTCGCCCGCGCAAGGCTGGCCCGCGCAATACGGCGACGCCGCCAACAGCAGCTACATCACGACCAGCGGCGCTACCAAGCTGTCGTTGCAGTGGACGCGGTCGGTCAAGGGCAGTTTGGCGGCCGGTCCGGTGCTGAGCGCCCGCGGTTATCTGGCCCTGAACGCGCAGACGCCGGGCGGATGTTCGCTGATGGAGTGGGAGAACAACGACAACGGCCGGCAGCGCTGGTGTGTTCGGCTGGCCCAGGGCGGCGGGTTCGCCGGCCCGTTGTTCGACGGCTTCGACAACCTCTACGTCGGTCAACCCGGGGCTTTCATCTCCTTTCCGGTGACACAGTGGACGCGGTGGCGGCAGCCGGTGATCGGGATGCCTGCCACGCCCCGGTTTCTGGGGCGCGGCCAGCTCCTGGTCACCACTCACTTGGGACAGGTGCTGGTTTTCGACGCCCACCGCGGCGAGGTGGTCGGCAGCCCGCTGGATCTGGTGGAGGGCATCGACCCCACCGACGCGACGCGCGGGTTAGGCGATTGCGCCCCTGCCCGGCAGGCCTGCCCGGTCGCGGCCGCGCCGGCCTTCTCGACCGCCACCGGGACGGTGGTGCTCGGCGTCTGGCAGCCGGGCGCGCCGACCGCTTCGCTGGTTGGGCTGAAGTATCACCCGGGGCAAACCCCGCTGCTCGCCCGCGAGTGGACCAGCGACGCCGTGGGCGCCGGTGTCATTGCCAGCCCCGTGTTGTCCGCCGACGGATCGACCGTCTACGTCAACGGCCGTGATCAACGACTGTGGGCACTGCACGCCGCCGACGGGAAGCCGAAATGGTCGGTGCCGCTGGGATTCCTGGCACAGACGCCGCCCGCGGTCACCCCGCAAGGACTGATCGTGTCGGGCGGCGGCCCCGACACGCGGCTGGCCGCCTACAAGGATGCCGGTGACCACGCCGATCAGGTCTGGCGCCGCGAAGACGTCACCCCACTGTCGTCGTCGAGCCTGGCCGGAACCGGCGTCGGCTACACCGTGGCCGGCGGCCCACCCGCAGACGGCGCACCCGGCATGTCGGTGCTGCTTTTCGATCCGGCCAACGGTCATTCGCTGAACAGCTATCCGCTTCCGGCAGCCACCGGGTATCCCGTCGGGGTGGCGGTCGGCAACGATCGCCGGGTGGTGGCCGCCACCAGCGACGGTCAGGTCTTTGGTTTTGCGCCAGCCTGAAGCCCGGCCTGACCGGCCGACCATACTTGTTTCGTGCCTGACAATTACCCTGCGATGCACGATGTGCGGGCCGCCCACACACGTGGCGGGTCGGCGAACATCGCAGCGACCCTTGTCCTGCTGATAGTCCATGGATTTTTGTTCACGGCGACCATTGGGCTGCTGGGCCTGCTCGTCATGGGCACCGACCCGTGCGGTGCCGTGAAATGCGGCGATCCCGCCTGGATCGACCGTGCCATGGCGTTGGGGATCTGGGCCGGCGCCGCCGTCTTGATTACCGACTTCGTGGTCGCCGTATATCTGCTAATGCGGCGCAAAACGGCTTTTTACGTCCCGATCATCGGTTGTGTGGCGCAGGTTGGTGTGACGATCGGGGCTGCAGCGATGGAGTCGCTTGCCGGCCCCGTCTAGGCGCTAGACCGCCAGCGGCGGGATGGCGTTGCGCGGCACCTGGGCCTGGAGCGGGCCGGCGAACGCCGGCAGCATGTCACCCGGGGCGAAGTAAAAGATCAGCTGGTCATCGGTGATGGCGAAGTTCTGATAGTGCGACGGGTCAAGCCCGGTCGAGGGCAATATCGCTGCCCCCAAAGCGGTTTGACGCTGTAGGTCGCGCTGGACGATTGGGAAAATGCTGTCCAGCGGCGTGGCGCCGGGCGCGAACAGATTGTCGAAGGTGATCGGCTGACTGGTTCCGAGGTTGTAGTTGAACGCCTTGTACCAGGTGGATGGATGAGCGCCGCCCAGATCCTGGAAGAGCTTGAGCACAACGCTGCGGGTGTTGTGCGGCGGCTGGCCGGCGGTGTGTTGCTCAGTGGTGGCTTCCATTTGGTAGGGCTGGTCGCGTCCCCCGGAACTCTGTGCGACGTTGACGAACCCGTCGCGGTTTTGCGTGACGTAGTCGGTCAGCGCCTGTTCGTCGGGATAGTCGGCCGGAAACGTCATGTCGAGCATGTAGGTGGGTCCGGTGGCGTGCACATGGCACATCTGCCCGTCCTCGATGGTGCCGCCCAAGCCGGAACAAGAGGGCGGCGCGGCGGCCGCCGGCCAGCCCAGCAGGGCCGCAGCGGCCAACGCCGCGGCCGCCATCAGATAACGCATCGTCGCATCGTCCTCACAGACTAAACCGAAGTTACGGCAGCTGAAATAGGTGAATCCCGGGGTGACCTGGGGATTGGCTGGTTTCGTGGGGTGGTTGTTCTGGCTACGCGGCGGCGGTGAGCGGTATCGGGGTGTCGAGCAGGTCGAAGGC
>NZ_JBKQOI010000183.1:0-17855 GCF_052145595.1 Mycobacterium sp.
CCAGCGCAACGCTGGCGATCGGCAGCACCCAAAGGGTGTACACGATCCACGCGACGCGGGCACCCGCGATGAACACGCCGCCGTAGGTCAGCACCGCGACCACCGCGCCGGCCACGATGAGGTAGCGCCCGACAGGCCGATGCTGCAGCAGCATGATCACGCCCGAAACGGTGGTTACCGCGAACACCAGGGCCAGAAAGGCGACCGCGATGCAGAACAGGCGGTCGGTTCTCCACCACCCGGCGATCAGGTCGGTGGCCACCACCGACGTAGCCCACCCGCTGAAGATGCCGACCGCTGCGGCGGCCACGGCCGTCCGGCCGCTCGGCTCATCCGCCGGCGCACCCGCAACTGCTGCCTGTCGGCCCGCGCCAGGGGCGCCCTGATACGGCGGTGACGGTCGGGGAATGTGCGTCGTCGGGGACTCGGGCACGACGGGTATCGGTCCGGTCGGTGCCCGCCGGATGATCCGCGTCCGTGATGCGGATGGAGGCGCAGGGGGCTCGGCAGCAAGAGGGTCGTTCGGCGCGGTCACCTCAGCCAGCGTAATTGCCGACGTTAAGTCCCCGCTTTGCGAGCCATGGGACGGGGTCGATTCTTTCGGTGCCACCCTGTAGCACCTCGAAATGCAGGTGCGGGCCGGTGGAGTTGCCCCGGTTACCCATGGTCGCGATCTGGTCGCCGGCCATCACGCGTTCGCCGACGCTGACCAGCGTGGTGTTGACGTGGCCGTAGAGCGTGACCGTGCCGTCGGCATGGCGCAGCTTGACCCACATCCCGTAGCCGGCGGTCGGGCCGGCATCGATGACGACTCCGTCGGAGACCGCATAGATCGGTGTCCCGATCGAGTTGGCAAGGTCGATTCCGGCGTGCAGCACTCCCCAGCGGTACCCGAAGTTCGACGTGAAGATCCCGTGCGTGGGCATGACGTAGAGCGGCTGCTGCAGGCGCGCCTCGCGCTGCGCGCGGTCGTTGGCGAAGGCCAACCCGTTGGCGAGTTCCTCGTTGTGCACCGCGACGTTCGCCGCCGGCTGGACCGCGATCACCTGGGCACCACGGGTCGTGGTGCTGCCCGCGCCGCCGGTGAGCGCCGACGCGTTGGCGGTCAGCACAGCCTCGGTCTTGGGGGTGTCGGCATGGCTGGTCGCCGTGTGGGCCGCGGCAGCCGCCGCGCCGGCGGCCATCGCCGAGATCAGCAGGCGGCCCCTGGCCGCGCTGGTCGGCTGCTTCCGATGCTGACCGCCGCGCCGTATCGCTGGGATGACGTCGGTGACATCGGAAGCCCGGTGATGCTTCGGCTCGACGCCGGGCCCGACGAGCACCCGGGCCAGAACCTCGGTGGGGGCGGCGGCCAGCCACACCGGAGTCAGGTTGTCGGTCTCGTCCAGATCGTCGAGCTCGGGGGCCAGCAGCACTTGCTCTTCGTTATCGAAGGTGGAGTCGTTGCTGAAGTCCAGGTCATCGAGGTCGCCGAGGTCGTCGGCGAACTCCAGGTCGTCGAAGTCGAATCCATCGAGCGGCAGGATTTCGGTGACTTCGTTGCGGTGAGGTTTTGCCCAACGGTCGCGGTGGGCGCGACCCGTCCCCGTCAGGACAGAAGAACGAGCGAAACGGTGCTGGGACAAGCTGAAATGTCCTCGTATCGTGACCATAACGTTATCTGGACCCTAGGAAGGTATCCGTTGACCGACGGAGCTGGCAACCTCGCGGGTAAATCGAGACTCATATTGTGAGTTGGATCACGTTTGACGACTGCCGGCATGCCGTGAGGTGCACCACATCGGTGGACGCGACGGTAGCAGACGTTCGGCGGGTGGATACAGTGCCAGCGTGCGAGTTGCCGATTCGGCGCCGCCTAAAGGCCTAGCAGTAAGCCGAGCGAAGACAGTGAGCCCATGGACCTTTTCGAGTATCAAGCAAAAGAACTGTTCGCCAAGCACAACGTACCGAGCACGCCCGGTCGGGTGACCGACACCGCCGAGGGCGCTCGCGCCATCGCCGAAGAGATCGGTCACCCGGTGATGGTCAAGGCGCAGGTCAAGATCGGCGGTCGCGGCAAGGCCGGCGGCGTCAAGTACGCGGCGACCCCTGCGGATGCCTACGAGCACGCCAAGAACATCCTCGGCCTGGACATCAAGGGCCACGCCGTCAAGAAGCTGCTGGTCGCCGAGGCCAGCGACATCGCGGAGGAGTACTACATCTCGTTCCTGCTCGACCGGGCCAACCGCACCTACCTGGCGATGTGCTCGGTCGAGGGCGGCATGGAGATCGAAGAAGTGGCCGCGACCAAACCCGACCGGCTTGCCAAAGTGCCGGTGAGCGCGGTGAAGGGCGTCGACTTGGCGTTCGCGCGCTCCATCGCCGAGCAGGGTCACCTGCCGGCCGAGGTGCTCGACGCCGCCGCGGTCACCATCTCCAAGCTCTGGGAGCTTTTCGTCGGCGAGGACGCCACCCTGGTGGAGGTCAACCCGTTGGTTCGCACCCCCGACAATCGGATCCTGGCGCTGGACGGCAAGGTCACGCTCGACGCCAACGCCGACTTCCGCCATCCCGACCACGCCGAGTTCGAGGACCGCGCGGCCACCGATCCGCTGGAGCTGAAGGCCAAGGAGCACGACCTCAACTACGTCAAGCTCGACGGCCAGGTCGGGATCATCGGCAACGGTGCGGGCCTGGTGATGTCGACCCTCGACGTCGTCGCCTACGCCGGTGAGAAGCACGGCGGAGTCAAGCCGGCCAACTTCCTCGACATCGGCGGCGGCGCCTCCGCGGAGGTGATGGCCGCCGGGCTCGACGTCATCCTCAACGACGGCCAGGTCAAGAGCGTGTTCGTCAACGTGTTCGGCGGCATCACCTCGTGCGACGCCGTGGCCACCGGAATCGTCAAGGCGTTGGAAATCCTGGGCGACGAGGCCAACAAGCCGTTGGTGGTGCGCCTCGACGGCAACAACGTCGAGGAAGGCCGTCGCATCCTGACCGAGGCCAACCACCCGCTGGTGACGCTGGTCGCGACCATGGACGAGGCCGCCGACAAGGCCGCCGAGCTGGCGAGTGCCTGAAAGGACGTCTCGGACATGTCGATCTTTCTGAACAAGGGCAACAAGGTCATCGTCCAGGGCATCACCGGCAGCGAGGCCACCGTCCACACGGCCCGGATGCTCAAGGCGGGCACGCAAATCGTCGGCGGCGTGAACGCACGCAAGGCGGGCACCACCGTCGCGCATAAGAACAAAGATGGCCAAGCCGTCGAGCTGCCGGTGTTCGGCAGCGTCGCGGAGGCGATGGAAAAGACCGGCGCCGACGTGTCGATCATCTTCGTGCCGCCCAAGTTCGCCAAGGACGCCATCATCGAGGCCATCGACGCCGAGATCCCACTGCTGGTGGTCATCACCGAGGGAATTCCGGTGCAGGACACCGCATATGCGTGGGCCTACAACCTGGAAAAGGGAGGCAAGACCCGCATCATCGGCCCGAACTGTCCCGGCATCATCACCCCGGGTGAGGCGCTGGTCGGCATCACCCCGGCCAACATCAGCGGTTCGGGCCCCGTCGGGCTGGTGTCGAAGTCCGGCACGCTGACCTACCAAATGATGTATGAGTTGCGCGATTTCGGCTTCTCCACGTCCATCGGCATTGGCGGTGACCCGGTGATCGGCACCACTCACATCGACGCCATCGAGGCCTTTGAGAAGGATCCCGACACCAAGGTCATCGTGATGATCGGTGAAATCGGCGGCGACGCCGAGGAGCGTGCGGCCGACTACATCAAGGCTCACGTGTCCAAGCCGGTCGTCGGTTATGTCGCGGGATTCACTGCGCCGGAAGGTAAGACGATGGGCCACGCGGGCGCCATCGTGTCCGGCTCGTCGGGCACCGCGGCCGCCAAGAAGGAGGCACTCGAGGCGGCCGGCGTCAAGGTGGGCAAGACCCCGTCGGAGACGGCGGCGCTGGCCCGGGAGATCCTGAGCAGCCTGTAAGGGACTTGAGTACGTGAGCTTGGATCCGCGCACCCCCGTCGTCGTCGGTGTTGGACAGGCCGCGGAGCGCATCGACGACCCCTACTACCGCGCAATGTCGGGTGTCGAACTGGCCGCGGCCGGTGCACACGCCGCACTGGACGACTGCGGCGCCGATGTTGCCAAGGTCGCGGCAACAATCGATACCGTCGCCGGCGTAAGGCAATTCGAGATTTCCGGGCCGGCCACACCGGTACTGGGAAAGTCCAACAACTACCCGCGCTCGGTGGCCAACCGGATCGGGGCCGACCCCGCCCGCGCCATCCTGGAGGTCGTCGGCGGTCAAGGTCCGCAGCACCTGATCACCGAGCTGGCGGGCCGGATCGCGACCGGCCGATCCGAAGTCGCGTTGATCTTCGGCTCGGACGCCACATCGACCACTCGCTACTTCGCCGGGAACGACAACGGTCCGGACTTCTCCGAGACCGTCGAGGGCTCGCTCGAAGACCGCGGCTTCGGCCTGGACGCCATCGTCTCCCGGTACACCGTCATTCACGGTCTGGTCGACGCCCCGACGCAGTATGCGCTGCTGGAGAACGCGCGTCGCGCCGGAACCGGGCTGGGGCCCGCGGAATATCTACGGCGGATGGGCGAGCTCTTCGCGCCGTTCACCAAGATCGCCGCCAGCAATCCGTTCGCCGCCGCGCCCGTGGAACGCACCGTCGACGAGCTGATCACCGTGACCGAGAGCAACCGGATGATCTCGGACCCCTACCCGCGGCTGCTGGTCGCTCGCGATCAGGTCAACCAAGGCGCGGCGGCGCTGTTGATGTCGGTCGAGGCGGCACGGCGACTGGGTGTGCCCGAGGAAAACTGGGTGTACCTGCACGGCCACGCCGACCTGGAGGAGCAGTCCCTGCTGCAGCGCCCGGATCTGGGGCACGCGCCGTCGGCCGCCATGGCGGTGCATGAGGCGCTGGCCATGGCCGGAATCGGCGTCGACGACATCGCCACCTTCGACCTGTACAGCTGCTTTCCGGTGCCGGTGTTCAACATCTGCGACGGCATGGGCATCGCGCCCGACGACCCACGCGGGCTGACCCTGACCGGCGGGCTGCCGTTCTTCGGCGGGGCGGGCAATAATTACTCGATGCACGGCGTGGCGGAGACGGTCGCTCGAATGCGAAGTGCACCAGGTCAATTTGGTCTGGTAGGTGCGAACGGCGGCATCCTGAGCAAGTACTCGGTAGGCGTTTACTCGGCCAACCCGACAGAGTGGAAGCCGGATCGCAGCGCCGGGCTGCAAGCGCAGATCGGCAGCTGGTCCACGCAGGCGGTGACGGAGACTGCCGATGGCGCCGCCACCGTCGAGACCTACACGGTCCGCCGCGATTCCGGACGGCTGACCGGAATCATCATCGGCCGGCTGGCCGACGGCACCAGGTTCCTGTCGACCACCGAAGACGACGAGCTGATCGCGCTGCTGACCGACGGCGACCCGTTAGGGCATCCGGTTCGGGTGCGCTCCTTCGACTACGGCAATCGCTGCACGCCGGCCTGACGGCATCGGGTTCCCTCGCGACACTGCAACCACGTACACGACACGCCGCTTGCCGGTCGCCCTGGTTGCAGTTTCGGCGCAGGCGGGACCTCGCTAGACCAAAGCGGCCAGCTTGCCGGCCAGCCGCTCGACGTACGCGGCGATCTCGTCTTCGGGGCGGTCCGGCAAGCCGAACAGCACCTCAGTCACCCCGAGCTCGGCCCACCGCGCCAGCTTGTCAGGCACCGGTTTGAAGTCGAGCGCGACGATCTGCGGAGCGCCCTCGCGGCCGGCAGCCGCCCACGTGTCCTGCAACAGCTTCACCGGGCCTTCGATGTCGAAGTCGCGGGGAGTGGTGATCCAGCCGTCGGCGCTGCGGGCGATCCACTTGAAGTTTTTCTCGTTCCCCGCCGCGCCCACCAACACCGGAATGTGTGGCTGCACGGGCTTGGGCCAGGCCCAACTGGGCCCGAAGTTGACGAACTCGCCGTCGTAGGCGGCTTCTTCCTGTGTCCACAGCGCCCGCATCGCCTCGATGTATTCGCGCAGCATGGTGCGGCGCCGCCCGGGCGGAACCCCGTGGTCGGCCAGCTCGTCGGTGTTCCACCCGAACCCGACGCCGAGGCTGACCCGGCCGCCGGACAGGTGGTCCAGCGTCGCGATGCTTTTCGCCAATGTGATCGGTTCGTGCTCGACGGGCAGCGCCACCGCCGTCGAGAGTCGCACCCGCGACGTCACGGCGCACGCCGCGCCCAGACTCACCCATGGGTCTAGCGTCCGCATATAGCGGTCGTCCGGCAGCGACGCGTCACCCGTCGTGGGATGGGCCGCCTCGCGTTTGACCGGGATATGGGTGTGTTCTGGCACGTAGAACGTCTGGAAGCCGTGGTAGTCGGCAAGCTTGGCGGCTGCCGCCGGGGAGATGCCACGATCGCTGGTGAAAAGCACGAGCCCGTAATCCATGCAAAGAATTAGAACGTGTTCTACCTGCGGTGGGCAAGCTGCCCCTGTGCTGACGGTCTCCATGGAGATCCATTGCGTTATTTGGTGCTGGTCGCGCCGACAGGCCCGTCGCCTCGGCACGGGCATCCGGACTTGCGCTAGCGTGGGTGATCGATCGCGTCGCAACGCAAGATCTGGAGGGTGTCTTCGCGAGCGGCGCGCCTGGAAGCACAGCGTCGCACAGGACTGTGGCGCCCGCTGAGCACTTCAAGGCACTGGAAGCAACAGGAGGAGCCATGACCTACTCGCCCGGTAGCCCCGGATATTCACCAGCGCAGCCCGGCGGCTCCTATGCAGGCGGCACACCGTCGTTCACCAAAGATGACGACGGCCAAAGCAGGCTACCGCTGATCTTGAACATCGCGGTGGTGGTGCTCGGCCTCGCGGTGTATCTGCTGAATTTCGGGCCGACTTTCATCATCAGCGCCGACCTCGGCCCGGGCGGTGGGCGCGCCGGCGACGCCGGCACCGCGGTCATCGCTGCGGTGCTGGCCGCGCTGCTCGCCGGGCTGGGCCTACTGCCCAAGGCGAAGAACTACGCGGGAATAGTTGCGGCGGTCGCAATACTGGGTGCGTTGCTGGCCATCACCGAGACGATCAATACGCCCGCCGGTTTCGCAATTGGCTGGGCGATGTGGCCCCTGGTGGTTTGCGCCATCTTCCAGGCGTTCTTCGCAGCTGTCGCGCTGCTACTGGACGCCGGTGTCATCTCCGCGCCCAAGCCGCGGCCCAAGTACGACGCTTACGCGCAGTACGGCCAATACGGCCAGTACGGGCAGTACGGACAACAGCCGTATTACGGCCAGCCCGCCGCCCAGCAGCACGCCGGAGCCCAGTCGCACACGCCGCAGCATGCCGCATATGGGTCGCAGTACGGCGGCTATCCGTCGAGTCAGGCTCCGACGCAGACCGCGATGCCGACCACGTCGACCGGAGGATTCGGTGCCCAGCCTTCGGCGCAGTCGGGACCCCACCCGGGAGCGCAGCACGAAGCACCATCCACGCCCCCCACCGGCTTCCCCAGCTTCGGTCCGCCGCCGTCGGCCACCGCGAGTGGCACGGAGTCCCAGTCGGGTTCGGCTCCTGTCGATTACTCGGGCCAGAGTGGCGGCCAGTCGCACGGCCAGGATCAGCAGCATTCGTCTTCATCATCTGGACCGGCACCGGTCTAACCGTGCGCTCTCGCGCGTAGTCGGGCACGTGCGCCAAGAGTGACACGGGTGGAGGACAACCGGACGGCGGGCGCGCGTCAGGCGCGTGACCTTGTCCGGGTTGCGTTCGGCCCGTCGGTGGTGGCATTGGGCATCATCGCCGCGGTCACGTTGCTTCAGTTGCTGATCGCTAACAGCGACATGACCGGCGCGTTGGGCGCCATCGCCAGCATGTGGCTCGGGGTGCATCAGGTGCCGATCTCGATCGGCGGCCGCGAGCTGGGTGTAATGCCGCTTCTGCCAGTCCTGTTGATGGTGTGGGCCACCGCGCGCAGCAGCGCACGGGCCACCTCTCCGTATTCGTCGTGGCTGGTGGTCCGCTGGGTGGTCGCGTCGGCGCTCGGCGGGCCCCTGCTGATGGCGGCGATCGCGCTGGCGGTCATCCATGATGCGTCGTCGGTGATCACCGAGCTACAGACGCCCAGCGCCTTGCGCGCGTTCATCAGCGTGCTGGTGGTGCACGCCATCGGTGCGGCGATCGGTGTGTGGTCCCGGGTGGGACGACGGGCGTTGGAGGCGTCGTCGCTGCCCGGTTGGCTCGGCGATTCCCTGCGTGCCGCGGTGGCCGGTGTGTTGGCGTTGGTCGGGCTCTCCGGCCTCGTGACGGCGGGTTCCCTGGTTGTGCACTGGTCGACGATGCAAGAGCTCTACGGGATCACCGACTCGATATTCGGCCAGTTCAGCCTCACCGTGCTGTCCGTCTTGTACGCGCCCAATGTCATCGTCGGCGCTTCGGCGGTCGCCGTCGGGTCCAGTGCTCATCTCGGCTTCGCGACGTTCAGTCCGTTCACCGTGTTCGGCGGCGATATCCCGGCACTGCCGATCCTGGCCGCGACCCCCACGCCGCCGCTGGGGCCGGTGTGGGTGGCGCTGCTCATCGTCGGCGCGTCGTCCGGTGTGGCGGTCGGTCAACAATGCGCCCGGCACGCACTCCCGCTGCTTCCGGCGATGGCCAAACTTCTGGTCGCATCGGTCGCCGGGGCTTTGGTGATGTCGTTGCTCGCATATGGCGGGAGCGGGCGGCTGGGCAACTTCGGCGATGTCGGTGTCGACCAGGGCGCGTTGTTGGTCGGTGTGTTTTTCTGGTTCGCGCTCGTCGGGGCCATCACCGTGGTGATGGCCGGTGGGATCAGGCGCGTACGACTTAGAAGGCCGAGGCGGCGCAAGCCTGTGCCCGCCTCGCCGGCCGACGAACCGGCCGATTTTGCGGGCGACTTCGCGGGGTCGGACGAGCCCGCCGACGGGCTCGAGGAGAGCGACTCGGGTGATGACGGTGCGCCCACCGACGACGTGGATACCGCGTTCGAGCCGTCCCCGGACGTCGAGACGCCCCCGTCGGAGGCGCGCGATTCCGGGGACTAGGCAACGGCCCGAGTCCAACCAGCCCCGAGCGTGAAGCTGGCTTCACGCTGGGCCGCGAGCGTGAAGCTGGCTTCACGTTCGACCGCTGACGCGGGCCGACGCCCACGCCAGTAGGCTCGCGATGTGGCCGAACCGCTCCACGTGCCCCCCAGTGCGCCGGCGCGTGTGGTGGTGCTGGCATCGGGCACCGGTTCCCTGCTGGCTTCGCTGATCGCCGCCGCCGTCGGTGACTACCCGGCCCGAGTGGTCGCCGTCGGTGCCGATCGCGACTGCCGGGCTACCGAGATCGCCGCGGCGGCGTTCGTGCCCACCTTCACGGTCCGGCTCGCCGATCACCCAAACCGTGGTGCCTGGGACACCGCCATCACCGATGCCGCCGCCGCGCACTCACCGGATTTGGTCGTATCGGCCGGCTTCATGAAAATACTTGGGCCGCAGTTCCTTTCACGCTTCTATGGACGTATCGTCAATACCCACCCGACGCTGCTGCCCGCGTTCCCGGGCGCCCACGCAGTGGCCGACGCGTTGGCCTACGGCGTGAAGGTCACAGGCTGTACGGTGCACCTGGTAGATGCCGGCACGGACACCGGGCCGATATTGGCACAGCAATCCGTTCCGGTGCTCGACGACGACGACGAAGAGATCCTGCATGAACGCATCAAAGTCATCGAACGGCAGCTGTTGGTGGACGTGGTGGCCGCGATCGCGACCGGCGGCGTGACCCTGATCGGACGAAAAGCGACGATCGGACGAAAGGCGACCATAGGATGAGCCCCGACGACTGGCGAGAGACGGCAAGGAGGCCGATCCGCCGCGCGCTGATCAGCGTGTACGACAAGACCGGGCTGATAGAGCTTGCCCAGGGACTGACCGCAGCGGGCGTGGAGATCATTTCCACCGGTTCAACGGCGAAGACCATTGCCGACAAAGGGATTCCCGTGACACGCGTCGAGGCGCTGACCGGTTTCCCGGAGGTGCTCGGCGGTCGGGTCAAGACCCTGCACCCGCGAGTCCATGCCGGCCTGCTGGCCGATCTACGTAAGCCCGAACACGCCGCGGCGCTCGAGCAGTTGGGAATCGCGGCGTTCGAACTCGTCGTCGTCAACCTGTATCCGTTCAGCGAGACCGTCGATTCCGGCGCGAGCATCGACGAATGCGTCGAGCAGATCGACATTGGCGGGCCGTCGATGGTCCGGGCGGCCGCGAAAAACCATCCCAGCGTGGCGGTGGTCACCGACCCGCTCGGGTACGACGGAGTGCTCGCCGCGGTGCGTCACGGCGGATTTACCCTCGCCGAGCGCAAAAGGCTGGCGTCGTTGGCATTTCAGCACACCGCGGAGTACGACGTCGCGGTCGCGAGCTGGATGGAGTCGACGCTGGCGCCCGAGCATCCACCCACCGCGTTTCCCGAGTGGTTCGCGAGCTCCTGGCGGCGCACGGCGATGCTGCGCTACGGCGAGAACCCGCACCAGCAAGCGGCGCTGTACAGCGACCCCGCCGCCTGGCCGGGCCTCGCGCAGGCGCAGCAGTTGCACGGAAAAGAGATGTCCTACAACAACTTCACCGACGCCGACGCCGCCTGGCGGGCCGCCTTTGACCACGAGCAGACCTGCGTGGCAATCATCAAGCACGCCAACCCGTGCGGCATCGCGATCTCGTCGGTCTCGGTCGCCGACGCGCATCGCAAGGCCCACGAATGCGATCCGCTCAGCGCCTTCGGTGGAGTCATCGCGGCCAACACAGAGGTCAGCGTCGAGATGGCCGAGTATGTCAGCACCATCTTCACCGAGGTGATCGTCGCGCCCGCCTATGCGCCGGACGCCCTGGAGGTGCTGGCGCGCAAGAAGAACGTCCGGGTGCTGATCGCCTCGGAGCCGCTGACGGGTGGCACCGAGATTCGTCCGATCAGCGGGGGACTGCTAATTCAGCAACGCGACGAACTCGACGCGCACGGCGACAATCCGGCGAACTGGACGCTGGCGACCGGATCGCCGGCCGATCCGGCGACGTTGACCGACCTGGTGTTTGCCTGGCGCTCCTGCCGAGCGGTCAAGTCGAACGCCATCGTGATCGCCGCGGACGGCGCCACCGTCGGCGTCGGCATGGGTCAGGTCAACCGGGTCGACGCCGCCCGGCTGGCCGTCGAACGCGGCGGCGACCGAGTTCGGGGCGCGGTCGCGGCCTCCGACGCGTTCTTCCCATTCCCAGACGGATTGGAAATGCTGACCAGCGCCGGAGTCAGGGCGATCGTCCATCCCGGGGGCTCGGTGCGCGACGAGGAAGTGACCGCCGCGGCGGCCAAAGCGGGCGTCACCCTGTACCTCACCGGAGCGCGCCACTTCGCGCATTAGCGGGCCCACTGAGACCCGGCTCTGGGGCTAGGCCAGGCTGGGCTCGTTGCGATGCAGCGAAATTCCTTCTTGCCGGTCGGTCGCGACCGCAATAGCATCCGATCTGGATAAGCTCATCGGCGTCCTGCCCAAATTCGAGAGGAATGAGATGCGCGAAATTAGTAAACGAACAGCTGCATTTACCGCTGCGGTTACGGCATTTGCACTAGTCGGTTCTGGGTGTCACGCAAATAAATCAAACGAAAGTACAAGCTCGGGCACATCTTCCACAACTGTGACATCCTCTGCGGGGACGTCCACAACCACCAGCGCCGCCGGGCCTTCCACGCAGATCCCCGGTGCTAACGGCACGCTGTACACGGTCCAGGGGCCGATTCTCGCGAAATGGCAAACCCTTAATGAAGCTCAACGCAAGGACCTGGGCGCACCGTACACCAACGAGGCAAAGACCGGGGACGGCAGCGGTGTCTTCCAGCAGTTCGACGGCGGCGTGCTCATTTATAGGAATGGGGGCCCGGTCTACTTCGTATGGGGCAAGATCCGCGACCAGTGGAACAAGTTGGATGGTTCGCAGGGCAAGTTGGGCTATCCGACCTCTGACGAGCAAATCCTCCCCGACGGCTCTTTCAAGTCGGTGTTCGAGCACGGCACGGTCACCTATAAAACAGGCGATGCGGACGCGACTGTCACCCTGAGCTAGCCGGTCTCTGCGTCCCCCGTTTCGGTGGACAAAGGACACCAACCGAGGGCCGGGCAGTCGATCGGATTGCCCGGCCTTCGCCTGTCGGCACGCCGCTTCGGCAAGCAGCCGTGGGGGACCGCAGTGCCTTATCGACGGCACCGTCGTAGCGTGGAGTGGTGACATCACCGAGCAATCTGCCCCGCACCGTCGGCGAACTACGCGCCACCGGTCATCGCGAACGGGGCGTCAAGCAGGAAATCCGGGAGAACCTGCTCACTGCGCTGGCCGAGGGCGACGAGGTGTGGCCGGGCATCCTGGGCTTCGAGGACACCGTATTGCCCCAGGTGGAACGGGCGCTGATCGCGGGTCATGACTTCGTCCTGCTCGGCGAACGCGGCCAGGGCAAGACCCGGCTGCTGCGCGCGCTGGCCGGGCTGCTCGACGAATGGACACCGGTGATCGGCGGGGCCGAGCTGGGTGAGCACCCCTACACGCCGATCACACCGGAGTCGATCCGGCGGGCCGCCACCCTCGGCGACGACCTGCCCGTCGAGTGGAAGCACCGCAGCGAGCGGTACACCGAGAAGCTGGCCACCCCGGACACCAGCGTCGCCGACCTGGTCGGTGACGTCGACCCGATCAAGGTCGCCGAGGGCCGCAGCCTCGGGGACCCGGAGACGATCGCCTACGGACTGATCCCGCGCGCGCACCGCGGCATCGTCGCGGTCAACGAACTGCCCGACCTCGCCGAGCGCATTCAGGTGTCGATGCTCAACGTGATGGAGGAGCGGGACATCCAGGTCCGCGGTTACACGCTGCGCCTGCCGCTGGACGTGTTGGTGGTCGCCAGCGCCAACCCCGAGGACTACACGAACCGTGGTCGCATCATCACTCCGATCAAAGACCGGTTCGGCGCCGAAATCCGTACCCACTACCCGCTCGAGCTGGACGCGGAGGTGGGCGTGATCGTTCAGGAAGCGCACCTGAGCGCCCAGGTGCCCGACTACCTCATGCAGGTCATCGCGCGGTTTGCCCGGTATCTGCGCGAGTCCAACTCCATCGATCAGCGCTCCGGGGTGTCGGCGCGGTTCGCGATCGCGGCGGCCGAGACCGTCGCGGCCGCCGCCCGGCACCGCGGCGCGGTGCTGGGCGAGACGGATCCGGTGGCCCGGGTGGTCGACCTGGGTACGGTGATCGACGTTTTGCGCGGCAAGCTGGAGTTCGAGTCCGGTGAGGAAGGCCGCGAACAGGCCGTGCTCGAGCATCTGTTGCGCCGCGCGACCGCCGACACCGCGTCGCGGGTACTGGGCGGCATCGACGTCGGCTCGTTGGTGGCCGCGGTCGAGGGCGGTTCTGCGGTGACGACGGGCGAACGCGTGTCGGCCAAGGATGTGCTGGCCGCGGTTCCGGGCCTGCCGGTCGTGGATGCAATCGCGGCCAAGCTGGGCGCCGAATCCGAAGGCGAGCGCGCCGCGGCGCTGGAGTTGGCGCTGGAGGCGTTGTATCTGGCGAAGCGAATCGACAAGGTGTCCGGGGAGGGTCAAACCGTCTATGGCTAAACCCCACTCAACGCGATACTCGGCGTACACCGGTGGCCCCGACCCGCTGGCACCGCCGGTGGATCTGCGCGAGGCGCTCGAGCAGATCGGCCAGGATGTCATGGCCGGCACCTCGCCGCGCCGCGCGCTGTCCGAGCTGCTGCGCCGCGGCAACAAGAACATGCCCGGGGCCGACCAGCTGGCGGCCGAGGCAAACAGACGCCGACGGGATTTGTTGCGCCGCAACAACTTAGACGGAACCCTGCAGGAAATCAAGAAGCTCCTCGACGAGGCCGTGCTGGCCGAACGCAAGGAGCTGGCCCGCGCCCTGGATGACGACGCCCGCTTCGGCGAACTACAGCTCGACGCGCTGCCGCCGTCGCCGGCCAAGGCCGTCCAGGAGCTTTCCGACTACAACTGGCGCAGCGCGGAGGCCCGCCAAAAGTACGAGCAGATCAAGGATTTGCTTGGCCGCGAGATGCTGGACCAACGCTTCGCAGGCATGAAGGAGGCGCTTCAGGGCGCCACCGACGAAGATCGCCAGCGCGTCAACCAGATGTTGGATGACCTCAACGGGCTGCTGGACAAGCACGCCCGCGGTGAGGACACCCAACAGGACTTCGAAGACTTCATGGACAAGCACGGCGAGTTCTTCCCGGAGAACCCGCGCAATGTCGAAGAGCTGCTGGATTCGCTGGCCAAGCGTGCCGCCGCCGCGCAACGCTTCCGCAACAGCCTGAGCCCGGAGCAGCGTGCCGAGCTGGATGCCTTGGCGCAGCAGGCGTTTGGCTCTCCGGCTTTGATGCAGGCGCTGGATCGGCTCGATGCGCACTTGCAGGCCGCGCGGCCTGGTGAGGACTGGACCGGATCCGAGCAGTTCTCCGGTGATAACCCGTTCGGCATGGGTGAGGGTACCCAGGCACTGTCGGACATCGCCGAGCTCGAGCAACTGGCCGAGCAGCTGTCGCAGAGCTATCCGGGCGCCACCATGGACGATGTCGATCTGGATGCGCTGGCACGCCAGCTCGGCGACCAGGCCGCTATCGACGCCCGAACGCTCGCCGAATTGGAGCGCGCACTGGTCAATCAGGGTTTCCTGGACCGCGGTTCCGACGGCCAGTGGCGGCTCTCCCCGAAAGCCATGCGCAGGCTTGGCGAGACGGCGTTACGCGATGTGGTGCAACAGCTTTCCGGCCGCCACGGCGAGCGCGACCACCGGCGCGCCGGAGCTGCGGGCGAGCTGACCGGCGCCACCCGGCCCTGGCAATTCGGCGACACCGAACCGTGGCACATCTCGCGCACGCTGACCAATGCGGTGCTCCGGCAGGCGGGAGCCGCGACCTCGAAAGCCTCGGAAGGCCGCGACGGGCAGATTCGGATCACCGTCGACGACGTCGAGGTTTCCGAGACTGAGACACGCACGCAGGCCGCGGTCGCGCTGCTGGTCGATACCTCGTTTTCGATGGTGATGGAGAATCGCTGGTTGCCGATGAAGCAGACGGCGCTCGCCCTCAACCATCTGGTGTGCACACGATTCCGCTCGGATGCGTTGCAGATCATCGCGTTTGGCCGTTATGCCCGGACGGTGACTGCCGCCGAGCTCACCGGCCTGGAGGGCGTCTACGAGCAGGGCACCAACCTGCATCACGCGCTGGCGCTGGCGGGTCGTCACCTGCGCCGGCACCCCAACGCGCAGCCCGTTGTGCTGGTGGTGACCGACGGCGAGCCGACCGCCCACTTGGAGGACTTTGACGGCGACGGAGCCGGTTCTGCTGTGTTCTTTGATTACCCGCCGCATCCGCGGACCATCGCCCACACCGTGCGCGGATTCGACGACATGGCCCGGCTGGGTGCACAGGTCACGATCTTCCGGCTGGGCAGCGACCCTGGCCTGGCACGGTTTATCGACCAGGTCGCGCGCCGGGTCGAGGGACGCGTCGTGGTGCCCGATCTCGACGGCCTGGGCGCAGCCGTGGTGGGCGACTACTTGCGGTCCCGACGCCGTCGCTGACGACTTAGTAGGCGTCCACGTTTCCGGCTATCCGCGGGGCCTGCGCGCTTTGCGCTTGATGCCCACACCGCCCCAGAGTGAGAAACCGCGAATGTTCACCTTCGGCGCGCCGGGCGTGCCCTGGCCCAGGACATCGTGATCGAAGCCGCCCATCACACCGTGGCCGTGGATCTCGACGTTGACTTCGGGCGGCAGCAGTATGTTCTGCATGCCCATGATCGAGAACGCGTGTATTTCGACCTCGGTCGAGGTGAAATCGGCATAACGCAGATCCACGACCCCGCTGCCCCAGAAGGTGAAGGTGGTCAGCTTCTTGGGCACGTTCCATCGGCCGCGCCGCTCGAATCCGCTCATCAACGCCAGCAGCAACATGGACGGTGCCGGATTGGGTTTGCCGCCCCTGCGTGGGTTGATCGGCGCACCGGGCAGATCAGCCCTGAGTTCATCCAGCTCTTCGTACGTGGTCGCCGCATAGGCCCTGGTCAGGCGTTCTTCATAATCTTTCAGCTGTAGGCGGCCCTGCTCGGCGGCGTAGGCCAGCAACTGCGCGAGCTGTATGCGATCCGTGTCGCCCGCGCGCGACGGTTCGTCACGCGTGTCCTTTGCATCGCGCTGCGCCGAGTTGCTCATCATCCACGAGCGTACGACGTACAGGTTTTGCTGCAAGAGGGTTGGCGAAACTGCAACCTTCCGCCAAGGCTTGGCCTAATTGACCGGACCGTCAGCACGCCGTCTTGATCGCCAGGCCGTTTTCGGCGGCTCAGTCTGAGGGCGCCCAGCGAGGTGGACGCTTCTGCAGGAACGCCAGCATGCCTTCGTGAGCTTCGTCGGAGACGAACAACCGGGCCGACTCCTGGGTGAGTCGTTCGGCGTCGCGGTCGAACCCTTCCAGCACCGCGGCTGTGGTCAGCGCCTTCGACGCCGCAAGGCCCTGAGGCGATCCGCGGCCGACATCGGCGATCAGCTTGGCCACCGCCGCTTCCACGTCGCCGGCCGCCATCGTGATCAGCCCGACTTCCGCGGCTTGGCCGGCATCGAATGTCTCGCCGGTCAGGTAGTAGCGCGCCGCCGCCCGCGCAGACAACTTCGGCAGCAGCGTCAGCGAGATGATCGCGGGGGCGACGCCGATCCGGGCCTCGGTCAGCGCGAAGGTACTGCGCGGACCGGCGACCGCGATATCGCACGCGCCGACCAAACCGAAGCCGCCCGCCCGGACATGCCCGTCGATTGCGGCGATCACCGGCAACGGCGACTCGAGGATGGCGCGCAACAGCGCCGTCAATTCCCGGGCACGAGCCACGGCCATGTCGAAAGGATCGCCCCCGCTGGCCTCACTCAGGTCCGCACCGGCGCAGAAGGTGCCACCGGCGTGCCCCAGCACCACCGCCCGTACCGACGGATCCGCCGCGGCCTTGCGCAGCCCCTGGTGCAATTGGTTGACGAGCGTGGTGGAGAGCGCGTTGCGGTTATAAGGCGAGTTCAGGGTCAGCCGCGCGAACGGCCCTCCAACATCGGCCGGGCCGGCGTATTCGACGAGCGTGTCCATCAGTAGGGCTTCAGTAGGATCGAGGCAGGCCGAGCGATGTCTGCGCGACGAAGTTGAGCACCATCTCGCGACTGATCGGGGCGATGCGCCCCAGCCGGGCCGACGCCAGCATGGCGGCAACGCCGTACTCCTTGGTCAGCCCATTGCCGCCCATCGACTGCACGGCCTGGTCGACCGAGCGGGTGGCCGCTTCGGCGGCAGCGTATTTGGCCATGTTGGCGGCCTCGGCCGCGCCCATGTCGTCGCCGCTGTCATACAGCGTCGCGGCCTTTTGCATCATCAGCTTGGCGAGTTCGACCTCGATGTGACACTGCGCCAACGGATGTGACAGCCCTTGGTGCGCGCCGATGGGGGTGGACCACACCTGCCTGGTCTTGACATAGTCGACGGCCTTTGCCAGCGCGAATCTTCCCATGCCCACCGAGCTGGCCGCGCCCATGATGCGTTCGGGGTTCAGGCCAGCGAAAAGCTGTGCGATCGCGGCGTCCTCGGCTCCGACCAGCGCATCGGAGGGCAGCCGGACATCGTCAAGGAAAACCTGGAATTGGCGTTCGGGGCTGATCAGCTCCATCTCGATCGGGGTGTAGGTGAACCCGGGCGCGTCGGTGGGCACCACGAAGAGCGCGGGGCGCAGCTTGCCGGTCCTGGCCTCCTCG
>NZ_JBKQOI010000184.1:0-7933 GCF_052145595.1 Mycobacterium sp.
CGCTGGCGGCCGGCCTGCTGGCGCTGGGCATCGAACCCGAGCAGCGAGTCGGTATCGCGTCGAGCACGCGATACGAGTGGATCCTGGCCGATCTGGCGATCATGTGTGCCGGGGCCGCCACCACCACCGTGTATCCCACCACCAACGCCGGCGGCATCGCCTACATCCTGGCCGACTCGGAATGCCGAGTCGTGTTCGCCGAGGACACCGGGCAGCTGGCGAAGCTGACCGAACGCCGCGCCGAGCTGCCCAGCCTCACCAAGGTGGTGCTGTTCGACGGCCCCGGCGACGGCGACTGGGTGATCACCCTGGCGGGCCTGGTCGAGTTGGGGCAGAAGTATCTGTTCGAGCATCCGTCGGGTGTGCGGACCCGAACGGACGCGATCACCCCGCAGCAGTTGGCGACGTTGATCTACACCTCAGGAACCACCGGACCGCCCAAGGGTGTGCGGTTGCCGCATTCCGCCTGGGCCTATGAGGGGACGGCGATCGTCGCCATGAACCTGATGTGCGAGGACGATCTGCAGTTGTTGTGGTTGCCGATGGCCCATGCGTTCGGCAAGGTCCTGATCACCGCCCAGCTGGCGTGTGGGTTCGTCACCGCGATCGACGGGCGCGTCGACAAGATCGTCGACAACATGGCGGTGGTCAAACCGACGGTCATGGGCGCCGCACCCCGCATCTTCGAAAAGGCGCACGCCCGCATCGTCACCACCCAGCAAGCCCAGGGGGGCCTGCGGGCCCGGCTGTTCGCGGCGGCATTCACCGTGGGGCTGGGGGTGGACCGCCGACAGCGCGCCGGCCGCGCCGTGCCACTGCCGATGTCGCTGCTGTACGGGCTGTTCGACCGCCTGGTGTTCAGCAAGGTGCGTGAAGTGTTCGGCGGGCGCATCCGGTTTTTCATCTCCGGCGCGGCACCGTTGAACCGCGACATCGCCGAGTGGTTCCACGCCGCGGGCCTGCTGATCCTGGAAGGCTACGGCCTGACCGAGACCGCGGCCGGGGCGTGCGTCAACCGGCCCGATCAGTACAAGTTGGGCACCGTGGGCCTGCCCATGAACGGCACGTCGATACGCATCCACGAGGAAGACGGGGAAATCCAGATCCGCGGCGCCTGTGTGATGGACGGCTACCACAACCTGCCCGACAAAACGGCGGAGACGTTCACCGACGACGGCTGGCTGCGCACCGGCGACCTGGGCACAATCGATGCCGACGGGTTCCTCACCGTCACCGGCCGGATCAAGGAGATGTTCAAGACCTCCGGCGGCAAATACATCGCCCCGCCGGCGATCGAGGCGAAGTTCATGGCGTTGTGTCCCTATGTGAGCCAGTTCATGGTGTTCGGGGAGGCCCGCAATTTCTGTGTGGCGTTGATCGCCCTGGATGCCGACCTGATGTCGGGGTGGGCAGCCGAGAACGGACTCGACGGCGCGACCTACAAGGAGCTGGTCAACGCGCCAGCGGTGGGGGAGATGATCGATGAGTACATGGCCAAGCTCAACGGCGGACTCAACCGATGGGAAACCATCAAAAAGTGGGTGCTGCTCGACCACGATCTGTCCATCGAGCTCGGCGAGCTGACACCGTCACTGAAGGTGAAGCGCTCCGTAATGGCCGAACAGAACAAGCAAATCCTCGATGCCTTCTACACTTGATCGAGCCCCGGACCCGCGAGGTGCCCACCGCGCACGGCGCTGGTCGGCCGGCCCGACTCACCGCCCGGTCAAGGTCTTTCGACCCTTACCGCGGCGCCGCTGCAGGCGTTGAGTGAAAGTTGCGAGCAATAGCCATCGGCCCTAGGCGGCGGGTACCTCGTGGCCATCGGTGATGCGCCCCATCTAATGCCAGGGCAGAACAAGAAACGTCATGAAATACGCCACACCCGAACGGATCAGCGCGATCCGGCAGTGTGACCCGCTGGACGCCGATACGCAGATCGGCCCGCAGGTATCGGACTGGGCGCGGGGCTGTGGACGCGTGACGAGACCCGCGCCTACAAGGGTCTCCGGCATCGGCCGCGAGAACCGTCTCATGATGCTCGACCACAGCCAGAAGAAAAATCTGCTGGTCAGCTACAGCGCCAAACAACTCGGCCTGTTCTGAAACCCGCTGTCTCTCAGGCAGTTCCCCCCGTTGTCCACGACTAACGATCGGAGCACGCCATGAAGGCCGCCGTTGTCACTGACTTCCATGCCCCCTGCAGATCCGTGACCTGCCCATCCCCGAACCAGGGCCGCGTCAGGCACCTTCGCCGGAATATCCCCTCGCCCCAGCCGCTTCCCCGGATCGGAAGAAGCTGACGATATGAGCGGACTAACGGTAGGCACGGTGGCCGAGACGGCGCCCGGGGAGCGGCGGGTCGCGCTGAGTCCCGACGGCGCGGCCCGGCTGCAGACCGCTGGGCAGCAGGTGATCATCGAGGCCGGTGCGGGCGCCGCGGCGTGGTTCCCGGACGCCGACTACACCGAATCCGGCGCCCGCCTGGTTACCAGGCACGAACTGTACGAGCAGGCCGACATCGTCGTCTGCGTACACCCGCCCGCTGAGGCGGACGTCAGCCTGCTGCGCCCGGGTCAGGTCCTCATCGGGCTGTTGGCGCCCCTCATCGATCCGCATCTGGCCCGCAGTCTGGCTGAGGCTAAGGTCACCGCGATCAGCCTGGACGGTCTGCCCCGAACCGTGAGCGCCGCCCAGTCGATGGACGTGCTCAGTTCACAGGCCAACGTCGCCGGCTACAAAGCCGCCCTGCTCGCGGCCGACAGCTATGGCGGCTACCTGCCGATGTTCATGACCGCCGCCGGCACGACGCGCCCGGCACGGGTCCTGGTGATCGGCGCCGGCGTCGCCGGGTTACAGGCGATCAGCACCGCCCGCCGACTCGGCGCGGTCGTGACCGGCTACGACGTCCGCGACGCAGCCCGCTCCGATGTGTTGTCCACCGGTGCGCATTTCCTCGAGCTCAGTACGGCCGTATCCGCCGCAGCAGACGGTGGTTACGCCCGCGCACTGACCGACGACGAGCGTGACGGCCAACAGTCCGCATTGAACGCCACGATCGGCGGGTTCGATATCGTCATCACCACCGCGCAGGTACCCGGCAGGCGACCACCGTCACTCGTCTCGGCGAGTGGGCTGGCCGCAATGCAACCCGGCTCAGTGGTAATCGACCTCGCCGCAAGCGAGTTGGGCGGCAACGTCGAAGGCTCAGTGCCGCAGACCACCACCATCACCGACAACGGCGTCACCGTGATCGGTGCCGGCAACCTGCCGTCCGGCGTCCCGAAGGCCGCCTCGACCGCCTACGCCCGCAACATCGTTGCGCTACTGGCCCACCTCGTGCGTGACGGCAGCCTCGTGCTGGACCCCGACGACACCATCACCGCCGGTGTGCTCATCACCCACGACGGCGACATCGTCCACCCCGCGGTCCGCGCCCTACTGGAAGGACCAGACCGATGACTCCCCTGCTATTCGCCGACATCACGATCTTCGTGCTGAGCCTGCTCGTCGGGGTCGAGGTGATCAGCAAGGTCCCCGCTACCCTGCACACCCCGCTGATGTCCGGGTCGAACGCGATCCACGGTGTCGTCGTGGTCGGGGTGATGGTGCTCGCCGCGACGGTCAACACCCCGCTCGGCTATGTCCTGCTGATCGTGGCGGCGGCGTTCGCGGCGATGAACGTGGTCGGCGCCTACGTCGTCACCGACCGCATGCTGCAGATGTTCCGCCCTCGCCCGGTTGCGGTGCGCGCAGCATTACAGCAGAGCCCGGGTACGTCATGAGTGCCTTCGACACCCTGATCCACATCGTGTATCTGCTCGCTGCGGCCAGCTTCGTGCTCGGTCTGCACCTGATGACCTCACCGGCCACGGCGCGACACGGAAACCTGCTCTCCGCGGCCGGTATGGCCATTGCTGTCGTGAGCACGATCGCGGTCCTCACCCACGACCACGTGATCACGGCCCTGGCCACAATCGTGCTGACTGTGGGGCTGCTGGGCGGCGGTCTGGCCGGGCTGCTCACCGCCCGTCGGGTGAAGATGACCGCGATGCCGCAACTCGTCAGCCTGTTCAACGCGGTCGGCGGCGGTGCAGCCGCGCTGATCGCATTCGGTGACGCGATCAAACACGCCGGATCCCTGCACCTCAGTCACCTGCCCGTCAGTGCCACCCTCACCACATTTCTGGACTTGCTCATCGGCGGCATCACCTTCTCCGGTTCACTGATCGCCGGCGGTAAGCTCGCCGGCATCATTGCGGGGAAGCCATTGACCTTTCCCGGCCGCCGGGCGCTGAACCTGATCCTCCTAGTCGTGGCACTCGCCAGCGGCGTCACCTACACCGCCGGATATGGCGGTCTACCGATCCTCTGCGCGCTCACCGCTGCTGCCCTTGGCTTGGGGGTCCTGGCCACCCTGCCCATCGGCGGCGCGGACATGCCTGTCGTCATCTCACTGTTGAACGCCTGCACAGGCGTCGCCGTCGCCATGGCTGGCTTCGTCATCAACAGCACCCCGCTGATCATCGCCGGAGCCCTAGTCGGCGCCGCTGGTGGCATCCTCACCAAGCTGATGGCCGACGCGATGAACCGATCGTTGCTCAACATCATCGCCGGCGGTTTCGGCACCGGCGACGACAACACTAGTGGCCAGCCGACTGCGGTAACGGGCACAGTGCGCGAGATCGCCGTCGATGATGCCGCCCTCCAACTTGCCTACGCCGGAAAAGTTGTGATCGTGCCCGGCTACGGCCTTGCCGCAGCGCAAGCGCAACACGAAGTCGTCGAACTCGCCGCGGCCCTCACCGAGCACGGGGTAGAGGTCAGCTACGGCATCCACCCGGTCGCCGGGCGGATGCCCGGGCAGATGAACGTCCTGCTCGCCGAGGCCAACGCCCCCTACCAACAGATGAAAGACCTCGAGGAGATCAACCCCGAATTCGCCCGCACCGACGTCGTCCTGGTCGTCGGGGCCAATGACGTCACCAACCCCGCCGCCCGCAGGCCCGGCAACGCGGTGTCCGGGATGCCCATCCTCGACGTCGACCAGGCCAAGAGCATCATCGTCATCAAGCGCTCCCTCGGCCACGGCTACGCCGGAATCGACAACGAGCTCTACGCCGATCCCAAAACCGCCATGCTGTTCAGCGACGCCAAAGTGGGTCTCACCGCGCTCCTCACTGGGCTGAAGGCCTACGTCCATTAACTAGTCCAGGCAATTACCCCAGGTTCTGTTCCGATTCTTATCGGAAGATTGGAAGTTGGGACTGCACCAGATCCCCCAGTCGCAAATGCGGCCTGAGGTTCACGCGCTCGAGCAGGCACGCAGCAAGAACCTCGACCAGCGCCGCGCGAGGATCAACGGTCTGAACCCGCACGAACGGGCGCGAGTGCCGCGCCACACCTTCCACCGCAGCGGTAAGGAGTCAAGGCCAACGATGCCGCCGGCGGCAAGTTCGTTTGGAAGCTCCACCAACTCGTAGTCCGGGATCAGGCGATGCCACTCTTCAAGAAGCACTGCCAACTCCTGCGGGCCATTTGTGAACCGAGACAACGATGGGGTCTGCCCAGAACGATAGATGTCAGATGACGCCACGGTCGAAGCTCGCGCACTTTCGTTAGCCCAAGTCAGATGCCGAGCGAGATCTTGCTGTCAGACGCGACGGCCCACAAAGGGGCCGCTCAACTGCGCCCCTGCTGTGGAGCTGCCGGGAATCGAACTCGGCGCATAAATCTGCTTGACCTGCGAAAACACCAGATTTAAGAACGCGAAACGACGCGAACTGACGCGAAAAGACCTGCGGATACGCGAAGGGTGTTGATGACATCAACAGCGCCGTGCCTTTATTGCCGGCGCGCGGCGATGCGGCACGGGTGACTGCCCGCTCTCGAGCGGCTCGAGGAATCCTTCGCTAGCTGGTGTCGATCTCCCGGCAACTCTCGGCGTCGCTCTGCCGCGCAGCATCCAGGATCCGTTGCGCAGTCGTGCCTGACGCTTTTGCAGAGAAATTCATCGAAGAACCCATCGCTGCGCGGTGGAGCTAAGGGTGGAGCTAAGGGGATTCGAACCCCTGCCTCTACCAGGCGAAATGCTGGTTCACCTGCAGTTTCGTTCCGTTTCGTTCCGATTCAGTCCTGCTCGTTACCTGCGGTTTCGTTGTCGGGTCTTGACTGCGTCAAGAGTGATCATCGACCAGTCGGAAGATCTAGCCGCGCTTGGCGGCTCCTATGCTCCGATCCGAGCGTCGTGATGACCTTCGATCGTGGTGATTCCGTCTCGGCGCGGGCGGAGCGAACCGATCGCTGGCGTTAGCGGGATGTGTAGTGCATCGACCAGGCCTGGGGCCGCGTGACAGACCCACGGGACGGCGTTGATAGCACGCATACCGGTCGCCAGCAGGCCGTGGTCGGTGGAGTCCTCATCGGAGTTGAAGCCGGTTTCGAATTCGGCATCGAAGCTGGGCTCGCCTTCGATCATCACGCGCCACACGCCGTCGATGCCGCCAGCGCGGCTCTTCGGCCAGTCCGGTGCTACGTCTTCTGCCATCCGGTCGACGTGCTCGATCGTGATCACTTCTTGGCCGTCGACCACGCCGATGCAGCGGAACCACACCGCTGCGACGGTATCGGGTTCGATCACGCCGGACAGGGTCTCCAGCCGCCGCGGTGACGGTGCGAACTCGCACGTTTCGCGAATCTCGTCCAGTTGTACGCCGAGTGCTTCGGCGACCATCGTGACCGCCGCGCCCCAGCCGTACTTGATCACGCCGGGCATCATGATTCCACCTTGATAGTCCATCGGCTGACCGAAACCGAACAGCTCCCGCATTTCGTAGACGGTGTTGTCACGCGAGTAATCGGTGATCTCCAAGCCTCGGATGGAGTAGATCCGATTCGACATCGACGCCATCGCGACGGCCAGCAGATCGCAACCGAACCCCGGTTCGATGCCCGATGAATAGATCGAGCTGCCACCCTTTATCGCCGAGTCGACGATGCGCTGCACGGTCGACTGCTTGATAGAACCTCGTGGGTAGACCAGGCCCGGAACGGACGTGGTGACGATGTTCTTGCCCGACTCCAGAATGCGGCAGAAGTCGGTGATCGCCTCGCGCGGGCGGCTGGTTGCCGGCCCGGTATAGATGATGCAGTCCGCGTCGCCGGCCAGAATGGCTGCGTCGTCGCGGGTCGCGGCCACGCCCAACGGGTCGATGCCGGCAATCGTGCCGGCGTCCCTACCCTCCTTGGATTCCGAGTGCACCCAGACGCCCACCAGTTCAAGGTTCGGGCGGTCGGCCACCGCGCGGATGGCCAACCGTCCGACGCGTCCGGTCGCCCACACCACGACTTTGTATGACTGCTCCGGGTGATCCAAGGGTTCCTGCCGCATCGTTGCGACTCCTCTCGCTATTGTCCTGTAATGATTACACATGTAATTTTTTCGTCACAGGCTTTTCGCGCGCCGCGACCGAACGGCAAGGGACATTGACCATGGGTGTGCTGGACGACAAAGTCGCGATCGTCACCGGGACGAGCAGAGGTGTCGGCGTGGGCATCGCCCATGAACTGCTGGGGGCGGGCGCCACGGTCGTCGGGTGCTCGCGGTCACCGCTGGACGCCATCCCCGGCGTGGATTGCGAGCCGGGGTGGGCCGAGCGTTCCGACCAACTGGTTTGTGATCAAGGGGATTACCGCGCGATCGACGCTATGGTCACCGCGGTGGTCGGGCGCTACGGCCGAGTCGACATCCTGGTCAACAACGCGGGTGGGACGGTCCCCGCGCCGCACGCCGAGAACATTCCCGCGCTGGTGTCGCGCATCCAAGGCGCGCCGCGCTCCGACGACGACTTCGAGCGCACCGTGTTGTTTCACGCCTTCGCCGTCCAGATGAACCTCATCAGCCCGTTGTGGTTCGCCATCCGCGTGTACCGCC
>NZ_JBKQOI010000185.1:0-9302 GCF_052145595.1 Mycobacterium sp.
CCCGCAGCCTGATTCGCCAGCCACTCGCGGATGTAGCGTGCGTTCGTCGCGGTCTTCTGCGCCAGCTCCTCTGCTGACAAACGGTGCCCGGCGAGCGCCGCGTACAAGCCAAGCTCGTCGCCGATCAACATCAGCACCGCGCTCACCGACGCGCCGAGATCCCCGATCGCCTTGCCAAGAAATGCATTGAGTTTGTCTTCGGTAGTGGTCATCACCAGCTCCTCTGTTCACCGCAGCTCAACGCTAAACCGGTCCGGCGGCGACCGGCGCTGATTTCACATCTCCCGGTTGTCTTACATTTTGTCTACCGGCTACGTGCGGCACGCGGTCGCTGCGGTCATCCGACCCTCCGTCGATCCGGGCCCCCGACGTTTCCAAGGTTCTCTAAGGATAGGCGGTTGGACACTTCCAGGAGAGGGGCCGTCGGCGTTCACGGTGATTCCGACACAGAGTTTTGAGAGCCTCATATGTCGTCCTATTTCGAGACACGGTCGGTTGGGATCGGAGGTGACCGGAGTGCTACAACCGGTGTCATTGCAGTGCAACGTGGTACCGCTCTCGCGCTCCTGACGTCAGCACAACATTGCTCGGTTGGGTGTATCAGCGATTGAGATTGACGACGAACTGTTGCACGTTGTACGGATCGTTCGTGATGGTATTCCACTGACTCACCAAAATGATCGCCTGATCCAGGGTGGAGCCGGGAACGATGTAGCCGCCGTAGTTTTGCGGAACGGTTTCTTGGGTCGCAACGACCGTCACTGGTGTTTCCGGCGCCAACACTTGCGTCACGTCGTCAGTCACCCGGACCTCGACATTCCCCGTGCTCGCATTGAACCCGGACAAAACTTTCATGCCTTCGATCAAGCGGAGGCTTAGCTCGCCCCAGAGGTCACCGCTAAGAGGTGTCGGGTCCACATTCCAAGCCCAATTGCCGTCGTCCCCGATTCCCCAGGCCCACCATGTATTCCGGTCCGTGAAGCTCTCGGCAGGGCAGTGGTAGAGCCACACGCTGTGATCGCGGGCGAACCCGTCGGCGACGATATACACATTACCGTCGGGATCCTGGTAGCCGCTGATCTGTGTTTCGTTGCCGTTCTGCCAGCTTTCTGCGTCCCGCAAGGACCCGGGAACGGTCGGCCACCCCGGGTTGTTGGGGTCGATTTGTACCAGTCGCGTATCGATGGGTTGAAGGTTCGCCGTTCTTGTCACGAAGGCATAGTCGACGCCGAAGACCTGGACGGTCCCGGCCGGCAATTGACTACCGCCTGCGACGGGAGGCGGGGGGTCGGCGTAGAGGGTGCCATTCTGGCCAAACGAGCCGTTGAACTGGATTGTGTTGGCGTTAAGGGTGCCGGGCTGGACTTGCAGGGCCATCGATGGGCTCCACGTTCCGCTGAAGGCAGCGTTTCCCGAGAAGGTGTCGCCGCCCAGAGCGACCAGACCGCTGGGTGATATTTCGCAGAGGTCGACGGCTCCGGCGCCGAGCGCGCCGGTGGGTGATTCGGTCCCGGCAATGGGCCCGAGATTGATGGCTTGCCCTGGTGCGGGCTGTGGCAGCTGCGCCAGCGCCAGCAGTTGCGGCAGCGCCAGCGCCTGCCGAGCCGCAGCGAGCACTGCTGGCCGCGCAGGGCGGGCGCCTGACTTGGGTGCTGGTGGAGGGCGTTTGGCTGGACGTTGCCGTGGTGTCGTTTTCTTCGATCCGGCACCGGTGCGCCCCGCTGATGGGACCTTCTTGGGTGTCTTTTCAGGCATACGATCCCATCCCTGAGTTGTGACTCAACCAGCAATACCCATTACGGGTCGGTCGCTGTGCCTTAGCAAGAATGCGGTCCGCTGAGTGGACCGGTTTGGCCGACCCGAAACCGCAGCCGCCGATCGTGACATCATCTGGGCCCCCACGAAAGTCCAGCTTTACAACAGATATCGACGGCCGGCCAAGGCAGCCGCCATCGGTGAGGTGCGCGCGCCAAGTGCTCAAAACGTCCAGCTTCGCTGTGGGTCGAGGACGAAGCCGTGCCGTTGGGCGGTGTCGTCGCCGTGGTTGTGGCGGAACCCCCTGATTAACATGCACGCGACTACAACGTCTTGCACACCGCAGGTGATCTCGTCGCCGCCCATCAGGTTTCCTCCGGCGCCTAAGATCACCTTCTCGCCTGATGCCAAGGGCTTCCCGTTGAGCTTGTCTGTGTCGGGAGGTCTGTTCTGGTCGAAATATGCCTTATAGTCCCCCGCGTAAACCTGGTTCGCCGGATGATCGAGGCCAGGGATCGCCCCGGAGCAGAATGCTGCCGTATCTCCACGGCTGCTCCACATTGCACACTGCAAGCCCGTCGGGCTGGTAAATGTTGCCAAGGCGTAGAGGCGGGACACATCGTGTTCGTGCGACACGTCAGTGAACCCATCTAGGTCCGGAAACCCTGGCGGTGGCGGAGCCAGAGCCGCAGTGGGAACCGAAGTGGACGTGACAGGTACCGGCCCGGATGTATCTACCGGAGGCTTTGCAGGTTTCGGACCTACAGCGGGATTCACCAAGACCCGCGCCACGACCACAACGGCGACGATCACGACCGCCACGACGGCCAACACGATCATGACCCGCCTCCAGGTGACGCTACTCACCTCCACCACGGCCCCTCTCCGAACGACGACCGACGTACAACACGCTACGGGAAGCTGGACGCCTTGGCGGCGGCACCGACTCCATCCGCTGGGCGATACTGAATCGCTCACCGACGGCGGTGTAACCCAAAGCGCCCGAACCGATCTCAACGGCAATTACCTGACCGGAGTTAAGTCCTACGGGTTGTGCCGACACCTCTCCCGTCCCAAAGCCGCTAAGCGGATGCCCCAGCGTGTCTCTTAAAGGGGTCTGAATGCCCGGTGTTCGTCAGCACACCGTTGGCTTACCAACGTTGTTGGAACAACCAATGACGGCCAGCAGCGTCTCCGCGATGATGAATTGGCTACTTCCGACATAGACGAGGGGAGTTTGCGTTGGGCACCACCGTTCTAAAGGTAGGTGAAGTTCCGCCGTCGCTCGCCGAAGCGCTGACCGCGAAGTACGACGCACTGGCGCTGCCGATTAACGCGGGGCGTGAGGATTTCCTAGCCGAGCATGCGGGTTCGGTCAGAGCCATTGTCGATGCCGGGCAAGTCCCCATCGGTGCCGAATTGATGGGTGCATTGCCCAGCCTCGGCGCGATCATCCATTTCGGAGACGGCTACGACACGATTGACATCGACACGGCACGTCGGCTGGGGATTGGTGTGAGCAATACACCTGACGTGCTGACTGACACGGTGGCCGACACCGCGGTCGGGTTAGTCCTCATGACGATGCGCCGCTTCGGCGCCGCGGAGCGCTACGTGCGCGCCGGCCGCTGGCAGGTCGATGGGCCATACCCATTGGCGTGGGACGTGAGCGGATCGCGGGTGGGGATCCTTGGTCTGGGCCGCATCGGTTCAGCCATAGCCGCCCGACTCACCGGATTCAACTGTGTCATCGCCTATCACAACCGCCACGAGCTGATCAGTTCGGGCTACCGGTACGCGCCATCACCAGTGGAGCTGGCGAAATCCGTCGATGTGCTGGTGGTGGCGACCAGCGGCGGCAAGGACGGTCAGCCCCTGGTGAACCGTGACGTGCTGGAAGCCCTCGGCCCCGACGGTTATCTGATCAACATCGCCCGAGGCAGCGTCGTCGACGAAGAAGCTCTCGTGGAGCTGTTGGCCCGCGGACGGCTCGCCGGTGCAGGGCTCGACGTGGTTGCCCACGAACCGGTTGTGCCGCGACAACTCCGCGAGCTGGACAACGTCGTCGTGCTGCCGCATGTGGGCAGCGCCACGGCACGCACGCGCGCGGCGATGACCGACCTGGCGCTGCGCAATCTGGATCAGTACCTGACCAGCGGCACCCTCACCACTCCCATCGTTGCGCCTACGCGGTAAAGCGATACCCGGCGAGAAAGCCTATGTCCAAACTTGACCCGCGCCAGACGCTGATTACGCTCCCGAACGAGATCCCTTGGCAGGTGCCAGATGTGGCTCCACCGGACAGCGTGGCGGAGGCCGTCCTGGTGGGCGCCGAGGAGGAAGAAGGTACCTACCTGGTGCTGATGAAGTGGTTTCCCGGCTGGATGAGCGCACCCCACACCTATGTGACGGACCGCTTGTGCGTCGTCGTCTCCGGGGTGTGGTGGTGTAACAGCGGCCCGGATTTCGATCCGGGCAATGCGGTCCCGGTTTACCCGGGTGGATTCGTGCGCCGGGTCGCAGGAACGCCGCATTACGACGGAGCGCTGGCCGGGGCCGCCGAACCCGCGGTCATCGCGGTGACCGGAACGGGGCCGGTCAGACAGGCCTGGGTGGACCCGGCGCAGCCGCCGCTGCGGCGAGTATGAGCAGATAAAGATAAAAGGAAGAAGGTCCGACATGAAGAGCGTTCGGCAAGCAACCCTCGACCTGTTTCGCACGCACGGGCTGACCACATGGTTCGGTAATCCCGGCTCGTCGGAGCTGACCCTGCTGGAGGATTTTCCTGAAGATTTCCACTACGTGCTGGGACTGCAGGAGATGGTGCCGGTGGGGATGGCCGACGCCTATGCCCAGATCACCCGACGACCCGCTGTGGTCAACGTTCACACCGCGCCAGGTATGGGCAACGCCCAAGGCGCGCTTTACAACGCGTTCGTGAACAAGACCCCGTTGATTGTCACCGCAGGAAATCAGCGCCGCTTCATGCAAAACCAGTACTGTCTGCTGACCAACATCGACCCGACGACGGTGCCTAAGCCGTTCGTGAAGTGGGCGGCCGAACCGGCAATCGCCAGCGAAGCTCCCGCTGTGCTCGCTCATGCCATCCACTTGGCGACAACCCCGCCGATGGGGCCGGTGTTTGTGTCGTTGCCGATGGACGACATGCAGGCCGAACTCGATGACACCCAGGCCGCGGACGTTGCCGTGGTGCGCGAACGCAAAGTTACCCACGCGGTCGGCTTTCCGGCAGATCTCGCAGAGCAGATCTGTGCGCGCATCGAGGCCGCAACCTCACCGGCGCTGATTGTGGGTGGCGATGTGGAACGCTATGACGCCTGGGATGCCGTGATCGGGTTGGCCGAACGCGCCCAGTCCGCTGTGTGGACGGCCCCAATTACCGGGTGGAGTGGATTCCCCGAGAATCACCCGTTGTATCAGGGCCTGCTGCCGCCCGGTGCCGGCTGGGTCTCCCAAGCGTTAACGGGCCGCGACTTGGTGGTGGTAATCGGTGCACCGGTGTTCCGGTACTACCCGCGAGTCCCCGGACCCTATCTGCCCCAAGGCACAAGCCTGATTCACATCACCAACGATCCCGACGAAGCCGCCCGCGCCCCGGTGGGGGACGCGATCATCGCCGACCTGCGCAGCGCCGCCCAGGCCCTGCTCGCTGCGGCCAAACCAACCCAGCGGTCCGCTCCACCGCCACGCGCCCCGATCCCCGCCGTCGAGCACGCGGAAACACCGCTCAAACCCGAATCACTGTGGGCGGCCGTCGGTCATGCCGCACCCGCAGACACGCTCTGGGTCAGCGAGGCCGGCAGCAACGAGCTCGCGATCACCACCGCTATTCGGCCCGGCAACCCGCTCTCGCACTTATCAGCCGCCGGCGAGGGACTGGGCTTTGGGCTACCCGCTGCCGTTGGCGCTCAACTCGCCGCGCCGGATCGCCCCGTGGTGGCGTTAATGGGCGACGGTTCCATGCATTACGCGATCACCGCACTGTGGACCGCGGCGCACTATAAAATCCCGGTCACCATCGTGGTCGCCTCCAACGCCGAATACGGAATCCTCAAAGAGTTCGGCAAGTGGGAGAAGACGCCGGGGGTTCCCGGAATGGACCTGCCCGGTCTGGATGTCGTAGGCACCGCCGCCAGCTACGGCGTGGACGCCCACGAAGCACACACCACCGATGAGGTCATCAAGCTCGTAGAGTCGGGTATTGCCGATCGCGAACGACCAACCCTTATCAACGCGCGCACAACACCTGTCGACGCCTAAATCATTGGCACCGTGTGGGATTGGACGCCCAGGTCAAGGCGGTGGTCGATCTACTGCTAGCCTTAACCTGCCGCCGACTATCCTCGTCACCAATGGCTTCGACCCGCTCGCGATGTCGGCCTCGCTTACGCAAAAAAGCTTGGCGAGGCCGGTAACGACCTGACGTACGTGCACAATCCAGATCTGACCCACGGGTTCCCCCAGTTCACTCGATTCTCGAAGGCGGACCTGAAACACCCCCACCGGGGTGGGCAGATCCCGCAACCGGTGCGGCCCCAGATCGACCAGATCAACTCCACTGATGAGACTCGCCGTCAGCCCAACCAAGAGGATCTGACCGCCGTGACCGGCGGCCATTACCTGTGCCGCGCGGTTCAGCACCGCGCCGACGTAGTCCGCCCCACGCAACTCGGCTTCGCCGGTTGCGATGCCCATCCGAACCGGCAACTCCACTGCCCACTGCGCAGCCAGCGCCGCATCCACCGCAGATGTTGGTGACGCGAATGCGGCACACACCCCGTCACCGGTGTGCTTGAACAACCAGCCTCCGTGCCGGTCGATCGCCCCGTGTAATCCTCGTCAGCGGCGGCCAGCGCCCGCCGCATTCCATCGGCGTCCGCTTCCTACCGTCGGGTCGAACCCTCGACGTCGGTGAACAGAAACGTCACAACCCAGAAGGCGGGCCCCCTGCTCTCAGCTCTTCGTGATGGTGAACTGGCCGACCTCGCTGATGCCGCGGAGGAAGAAGTCGGCGCATCCGGTCAGGTACTTCATTTACCGCTCGTAGACCTCGTCGGACGTGGCAGCGACCGCCTCGTCGTGAGCGGCTTCGAGTTTCTTCGCCCAGATATCGAGGGTGCGGACATAGTGCTCGTCGAGAAGCTGCTTCTGCTCCACCGAAAACCCTGCATCGCCGGAATATTCGACGATGTCCTCGTCGCAGGGCACTGCGCCGCCCGGGAAGATCTCCTTGCCGATGAACCGTATGAACTTCAGGTCGGTCATCGTGATCGGGATGCCCATCTCGGGCCAGCGCTTTAGGGGATGACCCATGATCGTCTGCAACACCATCCGGCCGCCGCTGGGCAGGATGCGGTAGCACGTCTCAAAGAACGCCGCGTAGCGATCCTTCGGGAACGCCTCGAATGCCTCGATGCTGACAATGCGGTCGACGGGCTCGTCGAACTCCTCCCAGCCGCGCAGGAACACCTGGCGGGAACGGCCGGAATCCATGTCATCCAAAAGGCGCTGGCAATACGTGCTCTGGTTATTGCTCAAAGTCAGGCCGATGACGTTGACGTCGTGCTTCTCCACCGCGCGTTTCATCACCGAGCCCCAACCGCAGCCCACGTCGAGCAGCGTCATGCCAGGCTGCAGGTCCAGCTTGCCGAGCGCCAGGTCGATCTTGGCCATCTGCGCTTCTTCGAGCGTCATGTCCTCGCGCTCGAAGAACGCACAACTGTACGTCCGCGACGGGTCTTGAAACGTCCCGAAGAAATCGTCGGAGAGGTCGTAGTGAGCCTGAATCTCCTCGAAGTACGGCCGCATATTCGTCGCGCGCGCTCTGTTGTCAGCCACCTTTTGTCGACCTCCTCCGAACAGATCGCAATGCGATCTCTACGAACTGACCCTTTTGGTTCTACAACACATTGCGCCATTTGGCTGAATCAGCCGTTTTCGCAGGTGAACTGGCAAACATCAGTATAGCCCTGGCGGAACAGGTCGGCGCAGCCTGTCAGGTACTTCATGAACCGCTCGTAAACCTCTTCGGTAGTGATCTCGATGGCCTTGTCCTTCTTGGACTCGAGATTGGCCGCCCAGATGTAGTGCCGCCTCGAGCCGACTGACTTTCGATACTCTCATATCTCGTCTATTTCGAGACGGCGTTCAGCTCTGTTCGGGCCTGGTCGATTTGGTCGTATGCGTAGGTCGCCATGGCGGCGGTGGTCATGGTTTCGCCCTTGCGGGCGAGCGATTCGTAGGTCGCCTCGCCGAGCACATCGCGGAGGTGGGTGATCGCGGTGGTGATCTCGGGGAACGCCGCCGCAGAGAAAGGACTGAGCGCAAACCCGGCGATGGTGGCCGCCGGTTCGTAAAGTCCGAGCCGGTCGAAAAGAGCTGCGAGAATGGCCAGCGGGCCACGGATCGTCGTGGTGTCGCCCGCATTGTGGAAGTTGCGGATTGCCAGAGTGAGGTGATCGAATGCGGACACGGTGCCGCCGTGTTCGGCCTCAAGTCGTGCCAGATCCAGCGCTAGGACTGACGAGTTGGCGCGGTTGCCGCTGTCTTGCGCGATCACCAGACCCCGGCCGAGGGCGTTAAGCGCCCCGACGGGATCCGCGTCACGGAAAGCCAAACCGTAGGCCCAGAGCGCCCACGCGAGCAAGGACGGGTTCCCTGTTGCCTCCGCAGCCTCGATCAGGCCATCCGCGAAAACCATCGCCTCCCCACCGCAACCGGCCACTGAAACGGCGACAACCAGCCATCCCCGGATGAGGACGTTGGTGTCGCGGCGGCGTGCGAGCTGGGCGCGGCACAACTCGGCCAACCGCTCGGGCTGCCCGATGACTAGGTATACAGCTCCAAGCACGCCCTCGATGCCGAACGGCGGCGCATCGCGGCTCCTGCCGAGAACGATCTGGCCGGCGTCGCAATAGCGGACAGCCGCATCGATCCGTCCGGTCGCGTAGCAGAACGACGCAATCACGTATAGGAACGCCAGCCGCGGGTGGTCGACCGCGCGGGCGGGCTCGATCAGCTCTTCAGCCCAGGCGACCGGCTCAGAGGTTTGGACCATACCGCCGAGCCACCCCACATAGGTGGCGATGGGGGCGGCGACATCCAGATCGCCCTGGTCGGCGGCCCAGCGAAACGCGGTGCGCAGATTGGCCAGTTCGAGAGTGAACCAGTCGTAGGCTTGCCGTTGCCGGGGGCTGTCCCACAGGGCCATGATGTCGGCTTCGCGTCCGGCGAAGTAGCGGGCATGCGCTGTCCGGGCTTCGGTCGCCACACCGCTGGCGACGAGTTGTTCCTCGGCGAACTGGCGGATCGTCTCCAACATCGAAAACCGGGTCCGCCCCGAAGACCGGTCAGCGACCAGCAGCGACTTGCGCACCAGAGCGTCCAGCAGATCCAAGGTGCATTACCGAGGCGGTGACGCTCCCCATCACCGCAGTCGACTCCCGGCAGATGGTTCTGCACGTCATCGGCAAGCGAAATAAGGAGCGGGTTCTCCCGCTGACCGAGCCAATCCTGCTCATGCTTCG
>NZ_JBKQOI010000186.1:0-7061 GCF_052145595.1 Mycobacterium sp.
CAGGTGTTCTTTGTGCAGGTAGGCCGCGGCGCCGCAATCGGCGGCCCCCGCGGGAAGGTCCTCGACGTCGTAGGTTGACATCAGCAGGACCAGCAAATCTGGATGTGCGGCGCGGATTCGCCGCGTGGCTTCGATGCCACCCATTCCTGGCATGTGAATATCCATCAACACGATCCCGGCATCACCGTCCCGAAGGAGTTCGATCGCTGATTCACCGGTCTCGCATTCGCCGGCCATGACGAAATCCTTCGTGGCAGCCACGGTGGCGGCAGTAGCGAGCCGGAAACTGGCCTGGTCGTCGACGACCCAGACTGCCACCCGTTCGTCCCTCACTTGCGCAGTATGCCGTGGCCGTGTGCCGCACACCATGGTGTACACACCACACTGCTTAGGGGGTGTGGGCACCCCCTTTAAGCCGAGACGTCGTCGAGGAACATCAGCACAGCCTTGACCCGCCGATCAACCGCGTCGTCGACGGTCAAGCCGAGTTTGGCGAAAATCGAATTTATATGCTTTTCCACCGCCCGCTGAGACAGAAAAAGCCGTTGCGCCACCGTGCGATTGCTGAGCCCGGTTGCCAACTCGGCGAGCACTTCGCGTTCCCTGGGGGTCAATCGGCTGAGCGTCGCTGCGGAGCTCGGCTGAGCGAGCAGCGCCTCCACCACCAGCGGATCGAGCACCGTCCCACCGGCCGCGACTTGGTGCACCGCCTCGCTGAGCTGGTCGAAATGTGAAACACGTTCCTTCAATAGATACCCGCGGGCCGCCGTACCGCCGTCCAGCAACCCGGCCGCGTAGCTCGGATCCGCGTATTGCGACAACACGATCACCCCGGTATCCGGATGCGCCGTCCGCATCCACCGGGCCAACCGAATGCCCTCATCGGTCGACGTCGGTGGCATCCGCACGTCGGTGAGCAGCATCGTCGGTTGATGCTTTTCGACAAGTTCGACCGTGGAGTCATAATCCTCGGCAACGCCAACGACAGTCACATCGGCGTCGGTCGACAATGCCCGGTAGACGCTATCTCGCACCAGCAGGGAATCCTCGGCAATGAGGACCGAAATGCGACCGCTCACCGTAATGCCGTCCTTCCCGGTCGTTCACGATCACTCAATCACGATCGCTAGTCGATGCAGTTGGTTGTTGACCTTTGAAACTATCCGCGCATCTGCCCCGGTCCGCTAGAGTAGCGGGCTACCTGATCGGGTGACGCGGTACCCGCCCGGACCCCGGCGGTCGACGGTTACGAAAGCAATCGTCAATTGCATGTTAGCCAGGTTTCGTGGCGTGACTGCTTGTGGGCAGCATATAAACATATAAAGCTGCGGGCAGCATATAAACGAGTCGCCATTCGGCATTCATGCCAAGCTCCCTGGCGGTGTCTTCATCCTTCAAGGTCGGCGGCCAAGTGTTGCGGCCCAGTGCGAGGGTCGCAGCTAATCGCCAACTCGCCATCCCGTCGAGGTAGTTGGCGTGTTTCCCCATGCCTTAACCATGACTGTGATGGGCGATCAATACGGGTAGCCGGCTTGGGCGCCCGCCCCAGCATTCACGTCCTCGTTCGTTACCAAGGTCTGCCTCGTCCGGGCGTGTTGACTGTCGCGCACTGGGGATGAGTCTTCTCGCGCGACGCTGGGGCACGCCCCCGGGTACGCACCCCGCTCGATGATGGTGCACACACCCGGGGGTGCACATCACCGCCAGGTGTGGTGTGTGCTCTCTGGCCCACCGCCAGCCATCCGATGACACTCGATACCTATCCGAGCATGTCCAGCCAGTCTGGCAAGCCAACAAGGCGAGGAGGCGAAATGTCGCAATCACCAATGACATCCGCGGCGAAGCCCGATGTCGTGCAAGCTGCTGAACCAACCTTGGTGAAGGGCGAGATGTCTCATGCGCCCGTTTTCATCACCCCGCAGGAGGTCGTGTTCAGCACCGCGGCGGCCTCATCGCGGCCCGCGTCGATCTCCCGCCGGTTGATCGACGCGATCCGAGTTGTCGGCGCCGCATTGCGCCGGCCCCCCGCGCGTCGACAACACCCGCAGCGCATCAGTTACCTCGAGATGTCCCGCATGGCCCGCGAAATGGACCGACTGTGAGTATCTTCCAGAGCGTCGTCATATTGATGTCATTGGCGTTGTTTGCGGTCGGCGTGCACGACCTGCAGTCGTGGCTTGAGCGCTGGGACCACCGGCGGCATTTCAACGATTAACCGCTGGCTGCTCCGATGAATCCATTAGCAGCACAACTGTTTTCCGTCACCACGGCCGACGGGCTTGCCCTGGCGACAAGACAAGTTGGTCCCGAAGTCGCGGATCTGACGGTGATTCTCCTGCACGGACTCCTGGGCGACTGGGGCAGTTGGCGGTGCCAGACACGTCATCTGACATCGCGTCACCCTGGCATCCGCGTAATTGTCTACGACCAACGCGGACACGGCCGCTCCGGTCGTGGCTGCGCCCCCAGCAACACAATCGGCCAACTCGCCCGTGACCTCGACGCCGTCATCGACGCGACGACACCCAGCGGCCATATCGTGCTCGTCGGCCATTCGATGGGTGCCATGACCATCTTGCAGTACCTGCAGCATCACCAATCCCGTAACACGGACCGAATCACGGGAGTCGGGCTCATCGCCACTGCGGCCGCCGACATCCCCCGGCACGGGCTCGGCAGATTGCTGGCTACTCGGCTCGCCGGCGGTGCGTGTGCTCTGGCCGCCCACATCCCGGCCTCCGTCGAAGCGCTCTGCAACACCGCAGTCCGCGTCACGGAACCAATATTGCGACCCGTCGCAAAGAAGGTGCCCACCCTGGCCGCCCTCATCAGCGCGCCGCAGCTGCCAATCCTGGCGGGTTTCCTCCACTCGATCTCTCGCTTCGACGGCACAGCAGCCTACCGAACCCTCAGCCGCACGCCGACACTCATCATGTGCGGAACTGTGGATTGGGTGACGCCGCGGCACCATTCGGCGGCTATTGCCGCTGCGGTGTCCGCAGCGGAGTTCGTCGATGTCCCCGGTGCGGGACACATGTTGATGCTCGATCGTCCCGACGTCGTTAACGACAGACTCGACGCTCTGCTGAAACGAGCCCGGAGGGAACTGGCACCGCGACTAGCCGCCACGGCACCTAGCCGTCCCGCGACCGTACCGGGGCCAGTGCCAGCGTGACGGCCTAGAGCTGTGTGCAGGCCAGGTTGCATCGTCGTGTGGATCCTCTCCTTCGGCGACTTTCACCGGTTCTTGGCCGACGGGAATGGCTATACAACCGGCGGTCGCGCTGGAATGGCAATCGGCAAGATCCGAACACGACCCAGGGTGATGACGGCAGAGTCCGCCCGACCCTCGCGCGTCACGACACCGTTGGGCGCTGGTGAGCACGCCGGGGGTGTGTGCATCACCGGCAGGTGTGGTGTGTGCTCTCTGGCCCACCGCCTGGCCGTCCGGCGAAACTCGATGTATATCAGCGAGTTTCCACCGAGGCTGGCGTTAGCGACCAGAACCACCAACCCGCGACAAACCAGGGGAGAAGCGATGCGTACCACATTCGAAGCGACGAAGGGCTGATTTGATGGTTCGTGACCAGACGATCGCGGAAGTCCCGGCGTCGGGCGGTGCTTACCGCGATTATTTGTATTTCACACGCCCGGCGGTGGCGCGCCAGATGCGGACCTTCGGTCTTGAATTTGAGTGCTGCGCCGCCGAACGCGACGGGCGTCGTCTGGCGCAGCTGGCAGTCGATGATTTCGGTCGGCACCACAGATGCACCTTCGCCGGAGACAACCCGTCAGCTGAGATCGCCTTCGCCGCAATGGATCGGCTGCACGGCACAGATATGGACGACCCCGTCAGGCAGATCGAACCCGCCCTCACATCTGCAGCAGAGCCGTGGCCACCGGCGACCCGCTGACCGGACGGGATGGCGAACTCGGCGCCATCCGGCGCGCGCTCGGCGGAGCTGGTAATCACCGCGGCGCGGTGATCGTCGGTGCAGCGGGGGTCGGCAAGACCCGGCTCGCGCGTGAGGTCTTCGCCGGCGCCGAAGCCTCCGGCGAGCGCACGAGCTGGATTGTCGGCACCGAGTCGGCCCGCCAACTTCCCCTGGGCGCTTTCGCGGCATCGGTGGCCCAACCGATAATCGATTCGTTACCCGACGTTCGACGCGCTATTAGTTCCTTTGTCGCGCAACAGCGGCAGGGACGGGTGCTGATCGGCGTCGACGACGCGCACCTGCTCGATGAATCATCGGCTCACGTGGTGCACCAACTGGCTCAAATGCCCGGGATTCGGCTCCTCGTCACCGTACGCGCCGGTGGCGATGAGCCCGATGCGATAACCGCGCTGTGGAAAGACCATCTGCTGACTCGCGTTGATCTGCAACCACTTTCGGCCGCAGATAACCGTCTCATCATTGAGTCCACGCTTGGGGGTGCGGTGGATAGCCTTAGCGCCAAGCGGTTTTGGAAGCTGACCGGCGGGAATGTGTTGTTCATGCGGCAGCTGCTGAAGGATCAGGTGGCGGCCGGCCGGATGCGGCAGGTGGCCGGGGTGTGGATGTGGGACGAGCGTGTCGCGGTGTCGGACACCATCAGCGGCATGGTTGGACGGCGACTGAGCGGGCTTGCCCCGGATGTTGCGTTGGTCGTCGACACATTGTCGCAGTACGAGCCGCTTGGGGTGGACAAGCTCTGCGACTTGGTACACCGCCACGACCTCGAGGTTGCCGAACAGATGAATCTCGTTACCGTGGAACGCTGCGGCTCTAGGCTCATGGCGCGCCTTGCGCACCCGCTCTTTGGTGAACTTCGGCGCGCGACGGCCGGTGAGCTGTATCAGTCGCGGATCCGCGGCAAGCTGGCCCAGCGGTTGGCCAAAGAGGATGACGACGACATGCAGGCAACGGTGCGGCGGGCATTGCTCACCCTCGAATCGGATTTGGCCCCCGACCGCGAGCTATTCATGGAGGCGGCCCGGTGCGGCATGACATTGCTCGACCTGGACTTGTCTGACCGGTTCGCCGCCGCCGCTGTCGACGCGGGCGCGGGCGAGGCCACAGGCCTGCGGGCAATGAGCCTGGCGGGCCGAGGTGACGGCGACCGGGCCGACGCGATCCTGCGTCGGATCGGGATGGATGGGCCCGACGGGCATCAGTGGGCGACCGTGCGAGCCGCGAACCTTATCTGGAATCTCGGCCGACCCGCGGAAGCGTCGGCCATTCTCGACGGCTTGGCCTCAGCGCCGGAAGCCGCGGCGGAGCGAGCCGAGCGCGTCGCGGTCGAAGCCTGCGCGGACGCCGTGGCGGCCCGCTGGGAGGCTGCCGTGGAAAAAGCCCGGGCGGCGTTGAGTTCGTCGACGGTGCCGGATTTTCACGTGATGCTGGCGTCCGGCGCGCTGACCATGGCGCTGGGCGCGCTGGGCAAAATTGACGACGTCACCAACCTTGCTGCGGAGTCCATTGACCGCGCGATGACCTCGTTTGGAGCGTCGCCCCTGAGGTTCTGGTACGCGGCTGTCTATGCACAGGCGTGCCGCTTTACCGGCCGTATCGACGAATGTGTGCGATCGGCCAAGCAACTGGCCGACTCGGCCCCTGACGTTCCCGGTGTTGCCGCTGCGTACCTGGCATTCTTGCTTGGCCATGCCGAACTCGCGCGCGGAGAAGTGCCGACGGCGGTCAAACTTCTGCACGAGGCCCTTGCCGGGATGGAAAAGCACAACGTCACAACAGGTCTGCGGGCGGCCATCTGTTTCGCGTTGGCCGAGGCGCACGCCAAATTGGGGGACGCCGAGCCCGCCAACGACGCGATCACCGCGGTTCGGCGGTCTGTGCCCGCCGAATACCTCTTCATGCAGATCCCTCTGGCGATGGCGAGTGGCTGGGCGCTCGCCGCTGGCGGCCGCCTGGCCGAGGCGATCGCGGTTGTTCAGGCGGCCGGCGAGGATGCGCGGGAGTCTAACCAGCCGACGCACGAATTGGCCTGCCTCCAGGTAGCGGCTCAATGGGGTGACACCTCAGGTGCCGAGCGGGCGCGCGAACTGGCCGAGTTGTTGAACCTTCCCCTTGCGAATGCCGTTGCACGCCACACCGAATCGCTGCGCAATGGCAGTGGGGAGGGCCTGCTCGCGGCATCGGCCGACTACCGGGCGCTGGGCGATGTCGCCACGGGCGCCGACGTCGCGGCTCAGGCGAGCATCGCGTTCAGCCGGCGCCAGCTCCGTAAGCGCAGTCTCTGCGCCGCAGCGTTGGCCGCACGGTTGGCCAACGAGTGTGGTGGGCTGTGCACGCCCGCCCTGAGAAACCCAGTGGACCAACCATTGACCTACCGCCAACGCGAGATCATCGAGCTCGCTGCCGCCGGCTTATCCAACAAGGAGATCGCGGAGCGCCTTGTCACGTCGGTTCGCACCGTCGAGGGACATGTCTATCGCGCCTACCAGCGCCTCGGCGCGAAATCTCGTGAGGAGCTCTTCTCGATAATGCGGGGTGGCCCTGCCCGACTCGTGTGTGACCCTGCATAGCGCAGGTACCGCCGGAGGAGCTGGAACACGTCGCCAGTCGACTCGCCGACCTCGATCGCGACGCTGCGCTCGCCCCGGTGCGGTTCGTCAAGACCATCGGTTCGCATCCGAACACGACTCAGGGTGATGACGGCAGAGTCCGCCCGACCCTGGCGCGTCACCACACCGCTGTCGCGCGAGGCTCGGGCGCGCCGGCCGGTAGGCGCCACGTTGGGTACTGGTGTGCATACCCGGGGTGTGTACATCACCAGCAGGTGTGGTGTGTGCCCTCTGGCCCACCGCCTGGCCGTCCGACGAAACTCGATGTGTATCAGGGAGTTTCCACCGAGGCCAGTCTTAGCGGCGAGAACCACGAACCCGCGACAAACCAGGGAAGAAGCGATGCGCACCACACGCAGAATGCCATTTCTCATCACCGATCAAGCCCCCGGCGATCAGCTGCGCACCCTCGCGGGCGGCAAGGCCCACAATCTCCACACCCTCACCGCCGCCGGCTTCCCGGTACCGCGCTGGGCGGTTCTGGGCACTGACGCCTTTC
>NZ_JBKQOI010000187.1:0-6243 GCF_052145595.1 Mycobacterium sp.
CGTGCAGCAGCGGTCGCAGCTTGGCGGTCTTCTCCGGCGTCCAGCCGGGCGGCGACAGCACCTCGGCCCAGCCGTTGGCGACGTCGGCGACGTAGTGGTGGCCATGCCCGTCCGGCACGTCCACCGCCACCGCCATGTCGGCCGAGACTTGCAGGAACGTCACCACCGGGATCCAACGCGTCTGCGGCAGCACGTCGTAGCCCCGCTTTTCCCGCAGCCATGCCGGGCTCTTGAACAGTAGGTCGGGAGTCCACCACGCGATCGGATCGGAGGCGTGCTGCAAATACACCACCCGCGGGTGGCCCCACGCTGAGTCCGGGCGTCCCAAATTGCTTGGGCGCGAGACGAACCGGACGTTTTGGCCGTCGTCATAGATGGGCAGCCACTCCGGAGAACAGCGATCGCGGGTCGCCGTCAGCTGAGTCCAGATGGTGTTGTTGAACGTCGGACCGCTGAACAGTGCGCCGTCGGTGCGGGCGAGGACGTTGTTCAGGCTCATGAACGGGGCCTCGCCGCCGAACGATCCCAGACTCTCACCGAACACGACGAGCTTGGGGCGTTGCGATTCCGGCATTTGCCTGACCAGTTTGTCGACCGCCTCGAACAGTGCCTGGCCGGCGCGCCGGGCATTCTCCTTGTCCACCAGGAACGACAGCCAGCTGGGCAAGAAGGAATACTGCATGCTCACGATCGCGGTGTTGCCGTTGTACATGTATTCCAGCGCGTCGGCCTCTGCCTCGTTTATCCAGCCGGTGCCGGTGGTGTTGGCGACCGCGACGACGGCGCGTTGCAATCCGCCGGTGCGTTCCAGCTCGCGCGCCGCCAGCTCCGCGGTCGCCCTGATGCCATCCGCGGAGTTCAGCCCGGCATAGGCCCGGATGGGCTCGGTGGCCGGGGCGCCGTTGAACGCGGTGAGCTTGACGACGCTCGGACCGGCCTGGACGAAGATGCGGCCTTGGTGGCCCAGCGTGTCCCACTTCACCAGTGACTCCGGCCCGCCCGATCGCAGCCGCGATTTCGGCGCCTCGGTTTCGGCCTTCCCCTCCTCGTTCACCGAGTTGAAAGTGTTGTTCAATTTGTTCATCGTGAACTTGATGACGACGCCGTTGAGCAGCGTGATCGTCAGCGTCACGAGCAGGACCACGACGATGGTCGCCGAGACGCGGAACGGTGCGATCCGATCGACCTGCCCGACCAGAAAGATGGTCAGCCGTCGGATCAACTGGCCGATTTCGACCAACGCGAACAGCACTACCAGCGACAGGATCGCGGCCTCCGGGTAGTCGTACCATTCCAGGTGCTCGACTCCCATCAGGTCGCGCACGTCGTCTTGCCAGACGTGAAACCAGATCGCCATGACAACCATGCCGACCGCGCCGATCGGGATCAGCACCTTCCACGCCCAACCAGGCGGCGGCGGGCTGGACTTCGCCGAACGCATGTAACGGACCAGCCAGACGCAGAAGACGCCCAGGCCATACCCGATGGCACCGGAGAACCCGCTGACCAATCCCTGGAACAACGCGCCGCGTGGCAGCAGTGACGGCGTCATCGAAAACCAGATGAAGATAAGGCCAACCGCTGTGCCCGTGAAGGTGTAATGGCGAAGCCACCACGGCCTGCTGGTCGGTTGAGGCCGACGAGCCTGCGGAGATTCGGGAGCTTCCGGGCCGGCTTCGGGTTCGGTTGTGACGCCCGCGGATTGGTCAGAACGCCCGACGCCGGTCGCTGCTTCGTCGCCGGCCGACTCGTCTTCCGGGGCGGTTTTCGCGGTGCCCGGTTCGCTCATCGAAGTGTCCTAGCGGTGGGTGAAGTTGGCTGTCCGTTTCTCGATGAATGCGGCCATTCCCTCGGACTGGTCCTCGGTCGCGAAGGTCGAGTGAAACAGCCGACGTTCGTAGAGTAGTCCTTCGGACAGCGTGGATTCGAATGCGCGGTTGACGGCTTCTTTGGCCATCCGGGCCGCCGACCGCGACATTTGCGAAATGGTGGTGGCGACGGCCTTGGCCTCGGTCAGCAGGTCGTCGGCCGGCACCACTCGCGAAACCAGGCCGCTCCGTTCGGCTTCGGCGGCGCCGATGGTGCGCCCGGTCAGAATGAGGTCCATCGCCTTGGCCTTGCCGATGGCCCTGGTCAGGCGCTGCGAACCGCCCATGCCCGGCAGCACGCCGAGTTTGATCTCTGGCTGGCCGAACTTCGCCGTGTCGGCCGCGATCAGCAGGTCGCACATCATCGCGAGCTCGCAGCCGCCGCCAAGCGCGTGCCCGGCCACCGCGGCGATCGTCGGGGTGCGCACGGCGGCCAGTTTGCCCCAGGCGGCGAAGAAGTCGGCGTCGAACGCCTCGGCGAACGTCAGGCCGGACATCTCCTTGATGTCGGCGCCGGCGGCGAACGCCTTGGCCGAACCGGTGATGATGATCGCCCCGATGCCAGCATCGTTGTCCAATTCGGTTGCCGCGCTGGTTACTTCGTTCATCACCTGGCTGTTGAGCGCGTTGAGCGCCTGCGGCCGGTTAAGCGTGATGATCCCGACTCGCTCGTCGCGCTCGACGAGGATGGTTTCGTACTTGTTGTCTTCCGTGTCTTCTGTGGGGGCCACCAACCCTGCCTTTCTAGAAACTCAAGTCGTCGTCGACCGGCGCGAAATACGCGTCGATGTCGGCCGAGGTGATTTCGGCCAGCGTCGCCGGCGACCATTTCGGATTGCGATCTTTGTGGATGATCTGCGCGCGGATGCCCTCCACCAGGTCATGTGAGCGCGCGCACGCGCTCGACACCCGATAGTCCTGGATGAGAACGTCTTCCAGCGTTTCCAGCTTGGCGGCGCGACGCACCGCCTCCAACGCCACCGACACGGCGATGGGCGAGCGGGTGCCGATCAGGTCGGCGGCGGCGTTGGCCGCCTCGGCGCCGGGACCTCGGCGTCCCCGCAATGCGGCAACGATATCGGCCACGCTGTCGCCCGCATAGCACTCGTCGATCCAATCCCGTTGCGCAGCAAGCTCGCTCGGTGGAGGTTCGACGGCATGACGGGTCAGTGCGCTCTCGACGCTGTCGGCGACGATCGCTGCGGTGAACGCGTCGAGTTCGCTGTGCGGCATGTAGTGGTCGGCGAATCCCATTGCGATGGCGTCGGCTCCGGAGAACGGTGCGCCGGTCAGCGCCGCGTGCAGACCCAGGGCGCCGGGCGCCCGGGACAGTATGAAGGCGCCGCCGACGTCGGGGATGAAGCCGATGCCGACCTCTGGCATTGCCACCTTCGAGGTTTCGGTCACCACCCGGACGCTGCCGTGCGCACTGACGCCGACGCCGCCGCCCATCACGATGCCGTCCATCAACGACACGAACGGTTTGGCGAACCGGCCGATCTGGCCGTCGAGCAGATACTCGTCGCGCCAGAACTTCCGTACCCCGACTCCGTCCTCGCGGGCGCTGTGGTAGACGGCGACCACGTCGCCGCCGGCACACAATCCGCGTTCGCCGGCTCCGGACAGCACCACCGCGCGTACCGCGTCGTCGCCTTCCCACCGGGCCAGCACGGCGCGCAGCGTGTCCACCATCGGTTGATTGAGCGAGTTGATCGCCTTGGGACGGTTCAGCGTGATCAAACCGATGCCACCATCGACGCGGGTCAGGACCTCATCGGATTCCTCGGTCACGCCCTAGCCTCCCATCGCCGGAATCCGTTCCCAGAATGCTGGTTTTGCCTCGACGAGCAATCTAGATCGTTAGTGGCGAAGCGGTACCCGCGGGTAAGGTTTATGTTTGACCGACGACAACAACAGAGTTCGTTAAAAGGCCGTAAGTACCCAGAAAACAGCAGGTCGGCTGGGAACCCGGGCGGCACCCTGATCGTTGAGCAGGTGTTCGCAGAGTTCGAACCCACAGTCCATGAGAGAGGATCCGACGGTGCGGGAGACAAGCAACCCGGTATTTCGTTCGCTGCCCAGGCAGCAGGGGGGATACGCGCAATTCGGCACTGGCGCGGCCCAGATGCAGCGGGGGTATTACCAAACCGACCCCTACGCAGCCCCCTACCAGGAGGCCAAGGCCTCCCGTCCGCTGACCATCGACGATGTCGTCACCAAGACCGGCATCACGCTGGCCGTGTTGACGGCCTCTGCCGTTGTCTCCTTCTTCCTGGCGTCAACGAACCTCGCGCTGGCGGCGCCGCTGACGTTCATCGGGGCGTTCGGCGGCTTGGCGCTGGTGCTGGTGGCGACCTTCGGTCGTAAACAGGACAGCCCGGCGATCGTGCTCAGCTACGCGGTTCTCGAAGGGCTGGCACTCGGTGCCATTTCGTTACTCCTGACTTTCCAGGTATCGGTCGGCGGAGGTCGGTCGGCTAATGCCGGATCGATGATTGGCGAGGCCGTCCTGGGGACCCTCGGCGTGTTCTTCGGCATGCTCGTCGTCTACAAGACCGGTGCGATCCGGGTCACCCCCAAGTTCACCCGTATGGTGGTTGCCGCCCTGTTCGGAGCGCTGTTCCTGATGCTCGGCAACTTCGTGTTGGCGATGTTCCATGTTGGTGGGGGCACGGGCCTGGGCCTGCGCAGCGGCGGAACGGTGGCGATCATCTTCTCGCTGGTAATGATCGGCATCGCGGCGTTCAGCTTCCTGATCGACTTCGACGCGGCCGACCAGATGATCCGCGCGGGAGCGCCGGAGAAGGCGGCGTGGGGTATCGCGCTGGGCCTGACCGTCACCCTGGTCTGGCTGTACCTCGAGATCCTGCGTCTGCTCAGTTACTTCCAGAACCGCTAACACGCGCCGAAAAGGCCGGCACGCAAGTGGCGTGCCGGCCTTTTTCGTGTGCGCCTGCTAACTGAGCCGCTCGATCACCATCGCCATGCCCTGGCCGCCGCCGACACACATGGTTTCCAAACCAAACGTCTTGTCGTGCGTCTGCAGGTTGTTCAGCAGCGTGGTGGCGATGCGCGCACCGGTCATGCCGAACGGGTGGCCCAGCGCGATCGCGCCGCCGGACACGTTCAGCTGGTCTTCGTCGATGCCCAACTCGCGGGCCGAGCCCAGCACCTGCACCGCGAACGCCTCGTTGATCTCGACCAGGTCGATGTCACTGATGGACATGCCGGCCCTTTCCAGCGCCTTCTTGGACGCCTCGATCGGGCCCAGCCCCATGATCTCCGGCGAGAGGCCGCTGACCCCGGTGGACACGATGCGGGCCAGCGGTGTCAGGCCGAGCTCCTTGGCCTTCTTGTCGCTGGTGATCACCAATGCGGCGGCGCCGTCGTTAAGCGGGCAGGCATTCCCCGCGGTCACGGTGCCGTTCGGCCGGAACACCGGCTTGAGCTCGCTGACCTTCTCGTAGGTGGTACCGGCACGAGGGCCGTCATCGGTGCTCACGGTGGTCCCGTCCGGAAGGGTCACCGGGGTGATCTCGCGCTCGAAGAACCCGCTTTTGATCCCGTCCTCGGCACGATTCTGGCTCCGCACCCCCCAGCGGTCCTGGTCTTCGCGGCTGATGCCGGTCAGGATGGCGACGTTTTCGGCGGTCTGGCCCATCGCGATGTAGACGTCGGGCAGGTTGTCGTCGGCGCGTGGATCGTGCCATTCGTCGGCGCCCGCGGCCGCGGCAGCCGAACGCTCCTGGGCCTCGTCGAACAGCGGATTCTTGGTGTCCGGCCAGGAGTCGGAGTTGCCTTTGCCGAACCGGGACACGGTCTCCACGCCCGCGGAGACGAACGCGTCGCCTTCGCCCGCCTTGATCGCGTGAAAAGCCATCCGCGTGGTCTGCAGCGACGACGAGCAATACCGGTTGACGGTGGTGCCCGGCAGGAAGTCGTAGCCGAGTTCGACGGCGACGACGCGCGCCATGTTGAAGCCGGACTCACCGCCCGGCAGGCCGCACCCCAAGATGAGGTCGTCGATCTGGTGCGGGTTCAGCGCGGGCACCTTGTCCAGCGCGGCGCGCACCATCTGGGCGGCCAGGTCGTCGGGTCGCATGGATACCAGCGACCCCTTCATGGCGCGGCCGATCGGCGAACGGGCAGCTGAGACGATGACGGCTTCGGGCATGGGGATTCCCTCCAATGGGACGCGGGCTCGCTTGATAGCGGGTGGCATGTCCGCCCCGACGGGCTAGAACAAATCTAGACGGTATGGGGGGCTGGGGCCTCGCTCACATGTGAACGTGGGTTGCCGACAGGGTGGTCCTGGTCGGTAGAGCCACAGATGTGGGAGGCCCCAGTGGAGATTTATCGTACGAGTGTCGGGTTG
>NZ_JBKQOI010000188.1:0-3353 GCF_052145595.1 Mycobacterium sp.
CGGACTGCGACGTCACCCGCGCCACGATGCTGGCATTGCCGGTCAGCGGCTGCGACACGTAATTGAACTGATCGCTGCCCCCCCAGATATCAGCGCCAGCGCCGTTGACGGTGAAGACCCCGCTGGAGTACGACGCCGACCCCGCCACAGCCGGGCCGCCCACATCCGCATCCGCCCACGGCGACGGCACCGCACTGGAGCCACCCGCGGTAACACTCACATTATCGAAGGTGGATGTGCTCAGGGCGCTGGCGTTGTGGGAGGTGGTGAACAAGCCGATCGTCACCGGATCGGTCAACGAGATCGTGGTCGCCCCGACCGGGGTCCAGGTGGTGCCGTCGGCCGAGGAGAACGCGGTGATGGTGCTCCCGGTCCGGGTCAGCTTCAGCCAGGCGTTCGGGAAGGTGTAGCTCCCGCCCGCCACCTGGGAGTTGTACCCGTACTGGAAGGCGATGCCGTTACCCGGCGTCACGCCCAGCAGCGCATAAGACGAGCCGGTGGCAGTGGACTGCTTGATCATCACGCCGGACTTCGCCCACGGATCAGTGTCGGACTGCGACGTCACCCGGGCCACGATGCTGGCATTCCCGGTCAGCGGCTGCGACACGTAATTGAACTGATCGCTGCCCCCCCAGATATCAGCGCCAGCGCCCTTGACGGTGAAGACCCCGTTCGAGTACGAAGCCGACCCGGCCGGAGCCGGGCTCCCCACATCCGAATCGGTCCACGGGGACGGCAGGACGGTTTCGGTCAGGGTCTCCGTGGCCCCGGTGCCGAGGTTCACCCAGGCGGACAGCTGGCCGCCGTAGGCCGTGCCGAACGCCGCGCCGCTGACAGTGGTGCCGGCCGGCGCGGTGATCGGGACGTTCACCGCCGAGCCGCTGTTGGTGACGGTGACCGTACGATTGGTCTCCGTCGCGCTGACCCCGGACGTGCCATCGCCCCACGCCGCCTGCTCGGCCAGGACGGTGGCGATCTGCCCTTCGGTCAGCTGCTCGTACGGAGTGGTGGTGGCGTTGAACGCGGCGTTGTACTGGGCCAGCAGCGGGTTGAGCACCGAGTACAGCAGGCCATCGCCGGTCGTGTCCGCCGTGCCCGGCGCGGTGGCCGGCGGCGCGGCGTTGCACACCGTCGGGGTGGCACAGCCGGGCGGCGCGCCCATCAGGTTGGTCTGGTGCACGTAGCTCGGCTCGGGGTTGTTGCTCAGCATGAACGTGAACATCTGCGACACGACCTGGTTGACGATGTCCTGGAACGTCGCCGGCGCGGTCAGGCACACCGTCGTGCTCGTATCACACTGGCCACCCAGCGACGGGGGCAGGTAGAGGGTGTTGTACTCGTCGACCGCTTGCGCCTCGGTGGAGTTGTTGTAGTAGATGTTGATCGGGTGCCGCGGGACCACCTGCGCGGTCCCATCAACGAAGGTCGAGCCCGCCGGATAGGTGGCCCCGGTGTAGCTGGCCCCGATGCCGAACTCGTCGGTGGGCGGGTTGGGGTAGGTCTTGGAAGCGTCGTCGCCCACCGCGGTGATCCCGACCGCCTCCATGGCGGGAACGAAGTAGGGGTTCTGCTCCCAGGGTTTCTCGACGGCGTTCTCCTGGACCGGCGGGGTGGTGAAGCCAGCCGCCGTGCCGGCGGCACCGGTATCGGTGTAGGTCTGCTCCAGCTCGCCGCCGCCGGTGACATCGGTCGTCGACGTCGGGTTACCCGAGCTGTTGTCGGGCAGCGTGGCCGACGCCGGGGTAGCCAGGTTGCCGACCAGCGACCAGGTCGTGTACGGGGACGCCGCACGGTAGACGAGGTAGTTGGCCGCGTGGCAGATCGACTGCCACGTCAGCGTCACCGAATTGTTCGGTGACGACACCGTGATGGGCGCGGTCACATAGGCCGAGGACTGGTCGGTGCTCGGCGAGTCCGAGCCGTTGAACTGGTCGGTCACCGCGTACTCATAGGTCCCCGCGGCCAGCTTCCCGCCGGTCGTGCTCGCCGCGGTCGAAGTGTCCAGGTCCGGCGGGTCGACGGTGGCCGGGTTGCCCGGCACCAGGTCGGCAAAGCCCGAGTGGTTGCCAGGCACGAACACCTGCGGGTCCTCATACCCGTACGAGAGTGAGTCGTCGGTGCTCGAGGCCAGCCCGAGTCCTCCCGTTCCCGCCGTCGCGCCGGGAGCGGCCGCTATCGAGCTGGTGTTCTCGTTCAGCTCCGCCTCGATGTAGTTCTCCGTCGCGCAGCCCACATCCATATAGGGCGTGTCATAGGTGTGGCTGATCCAGCCGAAGTCGTCGGTGTAAGGCTTGCTGGTCGCCGGGTCAGTCGCCTGGAACGCGGCCGTCAGCGGGTCGCTGGTGACGGTGCCGGTGGGGGCGCCGTCGTAAGTCAGGTCACCGGACTGGGCCGCGATGCTGCTGGCGTAGTTGAACAGCTGGTCCATCCGGAAGTGGTTCGCCTGCGACCACTGCGCCGCATAGGGGACATCGGAGGGCCGCATCCGCAGCGCGTCCGCGTCCGAGTAGTCGATGGTGTGATTGGTAATGCTCCACGCGTCGTCCGGCGTGAAGGTGTCGTCGATGTCCATCTCGACGTAGTTGCGGTACAGGCCCAGGTGGGTGTCCTGGGTCACCCAGTTGACCAGCCCGGGCGCGATCTCCAGCCACTGCGTCTGGCCGGAGTTGTAGTCAAAGAACAGCGAGAGCTCCGACACCCCGGCCTGCGGGTCGGTGCCCGGGTGCAGGTACACCCCGGCCAGGGTGTCCCCGGCGGAGTTGTTCAAGAACGACGTGAACGGAGCCCCGGCGGTAACCGTGGCCCCGTAGCCGTAAGTGCCGGTGGCGAAGGCGACGGGGCCCTTCAGCTCGGGGAAGGCGGCCAGCCCGGCGGTGGTCAGCGTCGCCGTGGTGCCATCCAGCGCTCCCCCGCTCGCCTCGGTCGCGCCTAGGCTCGGGTCGGGGAACATGTAGCCGTCGATCTGGCGCACGCCGAAGCTGGACTCATAGGTATCCAGCGCGGTCAGCTGCCCTGAGGCGAAGTCCGCCGGCGAGTCAGCGATCACCACGCCGTTGAAGTTGCCCGTGGTGCCACTGGACAACGTCGGCAGGGTCACCGTCCACGAACCGGACGTGCCCGTGGCATCGACCTCGGTATAGGGAACCCCCTCAGTGGCCAGCGCGGACTCCCAGGCCGCCGTCGTGGGATCAGCCGACCCGCTCCCGATCAGCAGGACCTTCAGGTCCACCGTGGGCGCCGTGGCCGCCGTGGCCGCAGACCCCGCACCAGCAGCCGCCATCCCAGCGGCCGAAAGCACCGCGGCCAGGCTCAGACCCAGCCATCTCACACCACGGCGCCTGCGTCCTGCAACG
>NZ_JBKQOI010000189.1:0-2997 GCF_052145595.1 Mycobacterium sp.
CGCCGAACTCAACTCGGCGGCCAGCCCGTTCCACGACGCCGCGGCGGCCAGCATGGGAGACGAACCCGCGCCCGAATACAGCAACGACGAGTTGATCTCTGGCGGGAACACCAAAAAACTCATCCCGGAAGTGTCCTCCCCTTCGACGCCAAGGCCCAACTTTTACCCGGGGACGGGCACCTCACGCCACCATGCAGACGATCGGGCGCGTCAGAGGACCAGTTACAACAGACTCTAGGAAAGCGCGGCCCAGAAATCTCGGAATTCATTAAACCGGCCCCACAGCGACGTCGCCACCGCTGGACAGGGCAAGGTCGAGCGACGTTGCGTGAGTTGGATGGCGGACTAGCGTGGCTGCAGTGACCGATCGTCACGAGCGCGCGATGTCCTTCGGGTCGATTGCCGAGGACTACGACGGTCTGCGGCCGCAGGCACCGCGGGAGGCGGTGGACTGGCTGGTGCCGCCCGGTTGCCAGGTCGCCGTCGACGTCGGTGCGGGCACGGGCCTGTTCACCCGCACGCTGCTGGGCAGGGCCGCGCAGGTCATCGCCGTCGAGCCCGACGCGCGGATGCGGACGGTGCTGGCGGCGCGCTCCCCGGGGGTCCGTGCTGTCGAAGGGCGTGGCGAGTCGATTCCGCTGCCCGACGCCGCCGCTGACGCGGTGTTCGTCTCGTCGGCGTGGCACTGGATGGATCACGAAAAGGCCGTCCCGGAGATCGGCCGGGTGCTGCGCGACGGCGGTCGGCTCGGCCTGATCTGGACGAGCCGGGACCGCGAGGTGGACTGGGTGCGTGACCTCGACCGGCTGTCCAATGAGGACACCCAATCGGCCGACCGATTCCGGCGGCACCTGGACTTCGTTCTCCCGGAGCCGCGGATCTTCCACAACGTCGCCCGTGAGACGTTCCGCTTCGTGCGGACGATGACGGTCGAGGACGCCGTCGCGATGCTGGGCACCCACAGCAGGGTCATCGTCGCTTCCGCAGACGACCGTACGCAGCGGCTGGCCGAAGCACGCGCCGCCCTGAAGGCGCGTTTCCCCGGGGCCGAGGCGATCGACATCCCCATGCGGGCGTCGTGTTGGCGCGCCGATCGGATCGCCCGCGACGGTGGGCATTAGGCCGACGCAACCCGCGCCGCCACCGCCGCCGTCACCGGCGTTGCGGGCGATATGTCAGGATTTGGGAATGACTGCACGCGGCGTTACTCGCATAGTTGGTGTCTTGGTGGCGACGGGGTGGGCGCTGTTGAGCGCGCCCATCGGCGCTCCCACCGCGTCCGCTGATCCATGCTCCGACGTCGCGGTGGTTTTCGCTCGCGGCACCCATCAGGAGCCCGGTCTGGGCAACATGGGCCAGGCGTTTGTCGACTCGCTTACTTCGCAGCTTGGTGGGCGGTCCGTCGACGTCTATGCGGTGAACTACCCGGCCAACGACGACTACCACGGCAGCGCGACAGCCGGTTCCAATGATGCGAGTGCTCACATCCAGAACACCGTCGCCAGCTGCCCGAACACCAAGATGGTGCTTGGTGGATATTCGCAGGGCGCGACCGTGATCAATTTGGCCACTGCGGCGATGCCGGCCCCGGTGGCCAATCATGTCGCCGCGGTCGCCCTTTTCGGCGAGCCCACCAGTGGATTCTCGAGCATGTTGTGGGGCGGCCAGCCACTGCCGGCAACCAGCCCGCTGTACAGCTCCAAGACCATTAGCCTGTGCGCTCCCGACGATCCCATCTGCTCCCCCGGCGGGAACATAATGGCGCATGTTTCCTACATCGAGTCCGGGATGATAAATCAGGCAGCGACATTCGCGGTTAACAAGCTCGGCCCCGCGCCCGGAAACGCCTAGCGGCCGCCCCCCTGCGCGGCGCGTCTGCGGTCCGTTGGCGGGTTGGTGCGGGGTGGCGTGCTTAGGTCGGAGTCGTGAAAGCCCTGGTTTCGATCTCCCGCGACACCGTCGCGGTTCGGATATTGCTTGCCGTGGTGCTCGGGGTTGCCGTTGCTCTCACGGTGGGAAACATTGTCGGCTGGCGATTCGCGCTCATCGGCTGGGTCGTTACCGCCGGCGTGTATGTCGGGTGGACGCGGCTCCTCCTGGGCGGAATGGATGCCGACCAAACCCGCCACTACGTGACCCGGGAGGACCCGACCCGGTGGGTCGCCGACGTGGTCATCGTGTCGGCGAGCATCGCGAGCCTGGGCGGGGTCGGCTACGTGGTGGCCGCCGGGACGCACTCCGGTGTCAGAGCCTTAGCAGCCGCCGTTCTCGGCATCCTGGCCGTGGCGGCGTCCTGGTTTGCCGTGCACACGCTGTTCAGCGTGCACTACGCGCGGCTCTATTACTCGGACGAACCGGGCGGAATCAACTTCCACGACCCGGAGCCGCCCTGCTTCCGGGACTTCGCGTATTTGGCCTTCACCGTCGGCATGACCTTCCAGGTGTCGGACACCGAGATCGGGTTGACGTCCATCAGGGCGACGGTGTTGCGCCACGCGATGCTGTCCTACCTGCTCGGCGCCGTTGTCTTGGCGGTCACGATCAATCTCATCGCGGGGCTGGGTTCCAAGCTCTAGCCGACCCGATCTCGCGGCGCCAGTTACTCTGGCGGACATGGCCATCGAGTCCACCATGCTCGCCCTCGGCACCCCTGCCCCGTCCTTCTCGCTGCCCGAGCCCGCCACCGGCGCCAGGGTCGGCCTCGACGACCTCACAGGTCCCGCGCTCGTCGTCACCTTCATCTGCAACCACTGCCCGTACGTCAAGCACGTCGCCGCCGGGCTCGCCGCGCTCGGTCGGGACCTCGCCGATCGGGGCGTTGCGATGGTCGGCATCTCCAGCAATGACGCCCTCACCTACCCGCAGGACGGACCCGACCAGATGGTCGCCGAGGCCCGCAGCCACGGCTGGACCTTTCCGTACCTCTACGACGAGACCCAGGACGTCGCACGCGCCTTCTCCGCGGCCTGCACGCCCGACACGTTCGTCTTCGACGGC
>NZ_JBKQOI010000190.1:0-13107 GCF_052145595.1 Mycobacterium sp.
CGCCGCGCCTTCACCCTCATCGGCGCCCCGATCCCCCTCACCGCGGCGTAGTCAGACACCCAGCGCCAAGAAACCAACAAACCCCAGCTCAACACTAAAAAACACCATCTCACCGCCGTAACTTCGGACTAACGGTCACGACCGCGCGCTGACCTCGACTCGGTGCAGGTCGTCGCCGAGCTCGACCCGCCCGCCGAATTCCCCGGCCGCCAGCGCGCGCCACTGCTCCTCCTGGCCGGGTACCAGGGCCGGCACATAGTGCGTCATCACCAAGGTGTCCACACCGGCGCGGGCCGCGGTCGCCGCCGCTTCCTGCACCGACGAGTGGTAATCGCAGATGTCCTTGAGCCGCTGTTGCGGGATGTTGGCGACGATGTCCTTGCGGATCACGGTGTGCACCAATGCGTCGGCGCCGGTTGCCAGCTCGTCCAGGCTGGCACAGGGCACCGTGTCGCCCGCCAGCACCACCGACGTGGTCCCGGATTGGATGCGGAACCCGATGGTCGGCGCCACCGGCCGATGATCGGTGGGGGCCACCCGAATCGACACGCCATCGCGGTCCCACACCGTGCCCTCGGTGTATTCGTGCACCTCGATCGCCGGCGGGGCATTCAGATCGGCGTGATGAGCGATCCGGTAACCGATGTCGTGGCGAAACGCCTTCAGCGTCGCCTCCACCGTCTCGGCGGTGCCGGGAGGTCCGATGATCGGCAGCGGCGCGGGATCGGGCGCAAAGATGGTGATCCAACGCGTGATGAGGAGGTCACCGAGATCGCCGATGTGGTCGCTGTGCAGGTGGGTGAGCAGCAGCGCCGACAACCCGGCGGCGCCCACTCCGACCGCCGCGGCGCGCTGCAGCACTCCACGCCCGCAGTCGACCAGGAACACCTGCCCGCCGGTCCGCACCAGGGTCGACGGGCCGGCGCGGTTGGGGTCCGGTATCGGGCTCCCGGTTCCCAGCAACGTGATCTCGATCATGTTCCCATCCTCGCAAGCCGCCCTGGCGGGCAATGGCATTTGACTGATTCGGTCGCGCGTTGGGCCGTGGACCTGAGGGTATGGACAGTCCTGGTTACCGGTTTTCGCGTTGGCTTTCCCGCCGCGCGACTAAGCCGTAGCCTGGTGTGAAGCAGATCACAACGGCTGGAGGCCTTGATGCGGATTGCGGATGTCTTGCGGAACAAGGGTGCGGCGGTGGTGACCATCAACCCCGAGGCGACGGTCCGGGAACTGGTCGCCGGCCTCACCGAGCAGAACATCGGCGCCATGGTGGTGGTCGGCGCCGAGGGGGTCGTCGGGATCGTGTCCGAACGCGATGTCGTGCGCCAACTGCACACGCATGGCGCCAGCGTGCTGTCGCGCCCGGTGTCCAAGATCATGACCGCCACGGTTGCCACCTGCACGAAGTCCGACACGGTTGACTCCGTGAGCGCGCTGATGACCAAAAAGCGGGTGCGCCATGTGCCGGTGATGGACGGGAAGGAGCTGGTCGGCATCGTCAGCATCGGTGACGTGGTGAAGACCCGAATGGAAGACCTCGAGGCGCAGCAGCAGCAGCTGCATTCCTACATCACGCAGGGCTGAAGCGCGGGGCTAGCTCCAGGAGTATTCGGCACGCAGCCGGGCGGCGATCGTGTCGAAGATTTCGCGGTCCAGGATGGCCCCCTCGCGGCGAATACTTTCCTCGGGCACGTCGAGCACCCGGTCCAGCCGGACCCAGCTTTCTCTGCCTTCGTAATCCCAAATGCCAGAACCGATCCCGACCCAGTCGCGGTCGGTGGCGTGACGCTCCTGGCTGGATAGCACCAGTCCTAGCAACACGCTGCGATCACGACCCACGACCAGGACCGGTCGGTCTTTGCCACGAGTGGGATCGTCCTCGTAGACCACCCACGTCCAGACGATCTCGCCAGGATCGGCGCGGCCGTCGAGGTTGGGCGCATACACCAGCCTGCGGGCGCGCTGCGCGGTGGGGAAGCTGCTGCTGGTCACCGGCCGCCCCGCGGCGATCGCGATAGGTGGCTGCGGCGCGACCGCGGCGATGACGTTCGCGGTGATCTTGACGGCTTGCTGGAGTTCGCGCAGCACGGTCTGCGAGTTTTGGACATGCCGGGCGAGCCGCGGGGCCCTATTGAAAACAAGGTCTTCCGCGAACCGCTGAAACGTCTTCCACTGAGATCTCCGGGCAGACGCCATATTCGCAGCATAGACGCGGGCGGAGAGGTGCGATCGTGTGCAAGTGTGGCCCGGCCGCCCTGCATAGATACGCTGGACATACCGGCGAACCGCCGCTCAAGCGTGCCTTGAATAACTGGAGCCCAGGAGATTCCCATCAGCAGCTTCGCCGACAAGACCTTCACCGCACCGGCGCAGATTCGGAATTTCTGCATCATCGCCCACATCGATCACGGCAAGTCCACGCTGGCCGACCGGATGCTTCAGCTCACCGGAGTCGTCGACGAGCGTTCGATGCGCGCCCAGTACCTGGACCGGATGGACATCGAGCGGGAGCGCGGGATCACCATCAAGGCGCAGAATGTCCGGCTGCCTTGGAGTGTCACAGCAGGTCGGGCCACTCAGGACTACGTTTTGCACCTGATCGACACCCCGGGTCACGTCGACTTCACCTATGAGGTGTCACGCGCGCTGGAGGCCTGCGAGGGCGCGGTGCTGCTGGTCGACGCCGCCCAGGGCATCGAGGCCCAGACCCTGGCCAACCTCTACCTGGCACTGGAACGCGACCTGACCGTCATCCCGGTGCTCAACAAGATCGACCTGCCGGCCGCCGATCCGGACCGCTACGCCGCTGAGCTCGCCCACATCATCGGCTGCGACCCGAACGACGTGCTGCGGGTGTCCGGCAAGACGGGGGAGGGCGTCGCCGACCTGCTCGATCACGTTGTGCGTGAGGTGCCGCCCCCGCAAGGCGACGCCGACGCGCCGACCCGCGCGATGATCTTCGACTCCGTCTACGACATCTACCGCGGCGTAGTGACCTACGTCCGGGTGATGGACGGCAAGATCGTCCCGCGTGAGCGCATCTTGATGATGTCCACCGGCGCCACCCACGAACTGCTCGAGGTCGGCATCGTCTCGCCCGAACCGAAGCCCAGTGAGGGTCTGGGGGTGGGGGAGGTGGGCTACCTGATCACCGGGGTCAAGGACGTCCGCCAGTCCAAGGTCGGCGACACCGTGACGACGGCCCGGCACGGCGCCACGCAGGCACTGACCGGCTACCGCGAACCCAAGCCGATGGTCTACTCGGGGCTGTATCCCGTGGACGGGTCGGACTACCCGGACTTGCGCGACGCCCTGGACAAGCTGCAACTCAACGACGCTGCCCTGACCTACGAGCCCGAAACGTCCGTCGCGCTGGGCTTCGGGTTCCGGTGCGGCTTCCTGGGCCTGCTACACATGGAGATCACCCGGGAGCGCCTGGAGCGCGAGTTCGACCTCGACCTGATCTCGACGTCGCCCAACGTCGTGTACCGGGTGATCAAAGAGGACAACAGCGAGATCGTGGTGACCAACCCGTCGGACTGGCCAGAAGGCAAGGTGCGCACGGTTTATGAGCCGGTGGTCAAGACCACCGTCATCGCGCCCAGCGAGTTCATCGGCACGATCATGGAACTGTGCCAGTCGCGCCGCGGCGAGCTGGGCGGCATGGACTACCTGTCGCCGGAGCGGGTGGAACTGCGCTACACCATGCCGCTCGGGGAGATCATCTTCGACTTTTTCGACTCGCTGAAGTCGCGAACCCGCGGTTATGCCAGCCTCGACTACGAGGAGGCCGGCGAGCAGGAGGCCCAGCTGGTCAAGGTCGACATCCTGCTGCAGGGCGAGGCTGTGGACGCTTTCAGCGCGATCGTGCACAAAGACGGAGCTTCGGCGTACGGCAACAAGATGACCACCAAACTCAAGGAGCTCATCCCGCGCCAGCAGTTCGAGGTTCCGGTTCAGGCGGCCATCGGATCGAAAATCATTGCGCGCGAGAACATCCGCGCGATCCGCAAGGACGTGCTGTCGAAGTGCTACGGCGGCGACATCACCCGCAAACGCAAACTTCTGGAGAAGCAGAAGGAGGGCAAGAAGCGGATGAAGACGATCGGCCGGGTCGAGGTTCCCCAGGAAGCGTTCGTCGCCGCCTTATCCACCGAAGCCACGGGTGACAAGGCCAAGAAGTGAGAAACCGCCCATCTGAGCTGACGCGGCGCTGACCCACCAGCCTGAGAAGTCGCTGGCTATGGGCTGTGTTTTCGGCGCGCCTAATGAGCTGTCGCGCGGTTCGCAAAGTAAACTTCCGGTGAACCGGAAGGAGACTAAAGGTGAATCAGGAGCGCCGGTCGGGTGGCGGTGCCCAAGAAAGCGTTCGTCGCCGCGTTGGCCCTCGGAAGCGTTGGTGCATCGTGGCCCCACTGCTGGTCGTGATGTCGGTCGCCGGCTGCGCAACAACTGTCGCCGGCACAGCGCGGTCGGTGCCGAGCCCGGCACAGCGATCGCTCGCTGGCCCAGCAATTGAGCAGGTGCTCCTCGGCGACGGCGCGCTGTCTCGAATTCTCAACCAGCCGTTTAAGATTGATATGCGTTTCCCACCGCGGTTCGGAGGCCCCGAGCAGTTGCTGGACGATCGGTCGGCCTCGCTCGTCGATTGCCTCGGCGTCGCGGCGATGCTGCAGCGAGTCGTCTACAAATCCGGCAAGGTGAAGCACGTCGCGGTCGAGACATGGAGGCCCGCTGCAAAATCCGTGGAGATGACCGACGTAGCGGAGGGCGTGGTCAGCTTGCCCACGGCCGCCGAAGCCCGGGCGCTGTTCGCGAAATTCTCTCAGCAGTGGCGAAAATGCGATGGCACGACGGTTCCCCTGCCGGGCCAGGTGTTCAAACTCAAGGCCAAGACTAGTGACGTTCGACTTGCCGATTCGGTTGTCGCGGCGACTGTTTCGACGGGGTTCGCGTTGCCGGGGCCGGATTCGGCATCCATTCCAGCGAAGCGGGCCATTGGTGTCCGCGGGAATTGCCTTGTCGAGGTGGAGGTCGACTATTTCAATGCGTCAAACCCGCCGCACCTTGGGTCGGGCGATATCAACTCCAGCGCCGCAGAGATTGCGCACAACATGTTGGACGAGGTCGGCGCGCCGAGCTGACGCGGTGGTCTACCAGCCTGAGACGTTGCTGGGTTTGGGCTGTGTCTTCGGTGTCGGATGCGGCGCTCACAACACCGCAAACCTAAACTGCCGATAAAGCAGAAGCTAAGGGCAACAAGCGGATGAAGACCACGGGGGTCGAGGTGCAGTCGAGGCGCATCAGAAGGCGTTGGCCACCGGACGCCGCGAAAGGCAAGGGCAAGAAGTAGCTATGAGCGTATGAAACGCCACTGGTGCTTGGTGGCCTCGCTGGCGACCGTGATGCTGGTTGCCGGCTGTGCCGTAACTGTCGGCGGCACAGCACAACCGGCGCCGCCGCGATCCCTTACCGGGCGAAGCATCAAACACGTGCTGCTCGGCCACGGCGCGCTGTCGCGAATTCTCAAGGAGCCCTTGAACATCGATCCTCGTTTTCCGCCGCGGTTCGGGGGGCCCGAGTCGTTGCTGAACGACGAACTGACCTCGCCGATGGTCGCCTGCCTTGGCGTTGCAGCGATGCTGCAGCAAAGCGTCTACCAGTCCGGCAACATCAAGGGCGTCGCGGCTGAGACATGGCGGCACGCTGCCAGGTCCGCGGAGGTGACCAGCGTAAAGGAGGCTGTGGTCAGCCTGCCCACGGCCGCCGACGCCAACGCGCTATTCGCGAGATTTTCTCATCAGTGGCAAAAATGCAATGGCGCGACGCAGCCCCTGCCGGGCCCCGTCTTCAGGCTGAAGGCCGTGGTCACGAACGTACAGGTGGACACTTCTGTTCTCGTGGCAACTGTTTCGACGGGGTGGGCGACGCCCCGCTCCGGTTCGGCATCCATTCCAGCGGGGCGGGCCGTTGGCGTGAAGGACAGTTGCCTCATTGAGGTCGAGGTCGACTTTTTCGGTGTCTTCAGTGTTTCAAAGGCTCCAAAGGCGTCGCTCCAAGGGCCGGGCGATATCAACAACAGCGCGCTCGACATCGCGCATTTCATGATGGACAAAGTCGGCGCCCTGAGGTGATGCCCGGCGCCTGACCCGGTGTGTTACATGGGCGCGTTGGCGGGCTGGAACATCCCCGAGCTGTCGGCTTCCTCCTCGGCGCGGATCACGTGCACCACCGCGTTGATCAACGCCAGATGGGTGAACGCCTGCGGGAAGTTACCCAGGTGCCGGCCGGTTCGCGGCTCGATCTCCTCGGCGTAGAGGTGCAGCGGGCTGGCGTAGGACAGCAGCCGCTCGCACAGTCGCTTGGCGCGCGTCACCTCGCCTATCTCGACCAATGCGGAGACCAGCCAGAACGAGCAGATCGTGAACGTGCCTTCCTCGCCGGACAGCCCGTCGTCGGTCTCCTCGACGCGGTAGCGCAGCACCAAACCGTCCTGGGTGAGCTCATCGGCGATGGCCAGCACCGTGTTGCGCACCCGCGGGTCGTCCGGTGGCAGGAACCGGGTCAGCACCACCAAGAGCAGCGAGGCGTCCAGCGCGTCGCTGCCGTACCGCTGGGTGAGCACGCCCCGCGTGTCCACCCCGTGTTCGAGGATGTCGGCCTTGATCTCCTCGGCGATGGCGCGCCATTGCTGGGCGTAGCTCTTCTCGCCCTGACGTTCGGCCAGCTTCGACCCACGGTCGAGCGCCACCCAGCACATCACCTTCGACGACGTGAAGTGCTGCGGCTCTCCGCGCACCTCCCAGATTCCGCGATCCGGCTCACGCCAGTGCTTGATCGCCTCTTCGACCTGTTTTTTCAAAACCGGCCATAGGGTCTCCGGAACCTGCTCGCGTGATTTGGCGTGCAGGTAGAACGAGTCAAGGATCGAGCCCCAGATGTCGTGCTGGTCCTGGTTATAGGCGCCGTTGCCGATCCGCACCGGGCGGGCGTGGTCATAACCCGACAAATGGTGCAGCTCTTCTTCGACCAAGCTGCGCTCGCCGCCGACGCCGTACATCACCTGCAGTGGGTGGCGCTCGTTGTTGTTGGCGCCGGAGACGTCGGCGATGAACGCGAAGAAGTCGTCGGCTTCGCGGTCCAATCCCAACGTGTAGAGTCCCCACAACGCGAACGTCGAGTCGCGAACCCAGGCGTAGCGGTAGTCCCAGTTGCGTTCGCCCCGCGGCGTTTCCGGAAGCGACGTGGTGCTGGCGGCCAGCAGCGCACCGGTGGGGGAATACGTCAAGCCCTTCAGCGTGAGCGCGCTGCGCTGCAGGTATGCCCGCCACGGGTGGTCGGGGAAGTTGCCGATGTTGATCCACTGCCGCCAGCATTCGGTGGTTTTCCACATCTTGGCGGCGGCCTCTTCGTAGGTCTGCGGCGCCGGGTGCTTGGTCCAGCTCAGCGCGACGAACACGTCGTCACCCTCGGTCATCCGGGTGCGTGCCCGCGCTTCACGGCCCTCCAGGCCGATTCGCAGGTTGGTGGTCAGCCGCAGCGTCGGGTGGGCGTCCGGTTGCCTGCTGGCCCGTGCGATGGACTCGCTGTACGCGTTGGCCGAGTATTCCCAGGTGGCCCCGACGCGGTGGTAGTCGAACGCCGGCTCGCAGCTCATCATCAGCTCGACGGTGCCGCTGACGCAGCGCACCGTGCGTAGCAGGATGTGCTCGGCGTCCCAGTCCATCGGGGTGCGGCGATGCGTCCGCGATCGGCGCTCGATGTCGTGCCATGGTCCCATCACCAGCGCGTCGCGCACGATCAGCCACCCAGTGTGGGTCTGCCAGGTGGTCTCCATGATCAGGCTGCCGGGAAGGTAGCGACGGGCCGAGGGCACCGAGACGCCGTAGGGGCCCAGCCGGAAATGGCCGGCGCTGCGGTCCAGGATCGCGCCGAACACACTCGGGGAGTCCGGCCGGGGAACGCAAAGCCATTCCACCGACCCGGCCGGGGAGATCAGGCACGTCGTCTCCCAGTCCGACAGAAACGCGTAATCGGCGATCGGCGGAAATGGGTTCCGCAGCGACCCGCTGGGCGCAAGGGGTGCGGGCCCGCTGAAATCGATCGGTGAGGTCAGGGCCGTTTGAGGGGCCGTTTCGAACGCCTCCTCGGCGGCACCGTCGGGGGACTTGTCGGCGGGTTCGGCGTGCAGGACCACCCCAACATCATCGACTGTCTACCTGCCCGGCGTCCATTTTTTGCCGAGATGTCGGCTCCGGTGTCGGATTTACCCGGCTCGCCTGGCGTATTTGGGTACGTGTTCCGGTAGCGGGCCGATCGCCACCAGGTAGCCGATGAAGCGTCGCAGTGCCGGCGTTCGGTTCACCAGCCACAGAGCCCGTGGTGCGCTGTCGTCTCGTCCGGCCACCGCAGCCGCGATCACGTTGGCATGGATCATCCGTTGTGCCGCCTGCAGAATCGCCGTCGGCAGCCAGCGGCGCACCTGCACCCGGGCCAGCTGTCGGGTGGACACCCGTCCCGCGCGAAGCGGACCGGCCAGTATGCGCGCCGTCGCTACCGCGTCGGCCACCGCCAGGTTGATGCCGACACCACCGACCGGCGACATCGCGTACGCCGCGTCGCCGATGAAAAGGACTCCGTCGGAGTACCAACGGCGGAGCCGATTAAGTTGCACGTCAAGCAGTTTCACATCGTCGAACGACGTCAGCGCGTCGAGACGGTCGGCGAACCAGGGCACCATGCTGACCAGCGCCCGATGCAGCGCCTCGATGCCTTGGGCCCGCATCGCGGCGTCGGTCCCCTTCGGAATGATGTAGGCGATCTGGTAGTAATCGCCGCGGTCGATCGTGATCGTTGCGTGCCCGGCGCGGAGCACGCCCGCCAATCCGCTCGGATCTTCGGGCCGGCGAGGCAATCGGAACCACCAGACATCCATTGGGGCGCCGAAGCTGTGCGGTTTCAGGCCCACGGCACCGCGCACCGTCGACGAGCGGCCATCGCAGGCCACCGTCAACTCGGCGCGCATCTCCTTGGTTTCACCCATCTCGTCGCGGTAAGTGACGCCCGCGACGCGGCCATCGTCGCGGATCACCCCGACCACCTCGGTGCTGCGCAACAATCGGAAGCTGGGCTCCGCCTCGGCGGCGGTAGCCACCATTTCGAGGAAGTCCCATTGCGGCACCAGGGCGATGTGCTGATGCGCACCGGGAAGGCGGGTCAGGTCGAGATTCACCGGTGCGTTCTGTATCTCCATGTGGACGGTGTCGATGAGGCGATGCGGAAGCTGTGCGAACCGCGGCCCCAATCCGAGTTCGTCAAGCAGCCGAAGGGTGCTTGCGTGCACCGTGTCTCCTCGGAAGTCACGCAGGAAGTCGGCGTGCTTTTCCATCACCGCGACCCTCACGCCGGCGCGGGCCAGCAGCAGGCCAAGAATCATGCCCGCCGGTCCGCCGCCGGCGATGAGACAGGTCGTTGCTTCGGTTTCCGAGGGTGGGGGAGGCGCGGGAGGCATTGGGCGATCTTGACACATTGGTTTTAAGGTGCCGCGGCGAATAGTGTGAGCCGAGTGGACGGGTTCCTGAATTGGTGGGACGGCAACGAGCTGTGGCTTTCAGGGCTTCCATTTGTGCTGCAGGCCATGGTGGTGATGCCCGTCGTGCTGGTGGTGGCCTACATCGTGGCCGCATTGTTGGACGGCCTGCTCGGCAAGGGCATCGAGTTGATGCGCCGCATCCGCCACGCCGATGGGGCGCCCGGGTAACGCGTATGCCTCGGTCACACGTGACTTTGGTTCTGGTCACGCTCGTGGTGCTGGTAATCGTCACGTGGCTGCTGACGCGCTGAGGCACGCCGCGGCGCATGCGTTGCTTACCCGTTCCTGGACACCGTTGGGTGGCGGCCCAGCGAATTCCTGTTAGGCTTCGCGACATGCAAGCGGCATCCGGTCTTTTGGAATGCTGTTTCGTCGTGCACTGTTGTCACTGACTCCCATACCCGTGCGCGGTCTGGTTTGGAGTCGTGAACCCTCCTCGAATTGGCGCCTTTCCGCAGCAACGGGACCGAAGACCATAAGTCCCGCACCGAAAGGCCACCCATGCTCTACGACATCGGCAGCGCACTGCGCTGGCCGCTTGTCCGGCATGTCGGGGCGCTGGCCCTAGTCGTCGCCGTCGTCGCTGCGTGTCAAGGTGGTGCCAGCGACGTCGTCGGCGGTGGCGGGCCGGCCAACGCGCACACGAGCATCACCCTGGTCGCCTACTCCGCTCCGGAACCCGGTTGGAGCAAGGTGATTCCCGCGTTCAATGCCTCCGAAGAGGGCAAGGGCGTGCAGGTGATCACATCGTACGGCGCCTCGGGCGACCAGTCACGCGGCGTTGTCGACGGTAAGCCCGCCGATATCGTGAACTTCTCGGTTGAGCCGGACGTCACCCGGTTGGTCAAGGCCGGCAAGGTTTCCAAAGAATGGAACACGGACGCCACCAAGGGCATCCCGTTCGGGTCGGTGGTGACGCTGGTGGTGCGCGCGGGAAACCCCAAGAACATCAAGGATTGGGACGACTTATTGCGGCCCGGGGTGCAAGTCATCACGCCCAGTCCTCTGAGTTCCGGCTCGGCGAAGTGGAATCTGCTTGCGCCGTACGCAGCAAAGAGCGCTGGAGGCCAGGACAGCCAAGCGGGCGTCGATTTCGTCAGGAAGTTGGTAAGCGAACACGTCAAATTGCGCCCCGGGTCGGCACGGGAAGCCACCGACGTTTTTGTCCAGGGCAGCGGTGACGTGCTGATCAGTTACGAAAATGAGGCGATCGCCACGGAGCGGGCGGGCAAACCCGTCCAACACGTCCTCCCGCAGCAGACGTTCAAGATCGAAAATCCGCTGGCCGTGGTCAGCGCGAGCGCGCACCTGGATGCCGCGACCGCCTTCAAGAACTTCCAATACACCGCGGCGGCACAAAAGCTTTGGGCGCAGGCCGGCTTCCGGCCGGTGGATCCGTCGGTCACCGCCGATTTCCGGGACCAGTATCCGGTACCGGCGAAGTTGTGGACGATCGCCGACCTCGGTGGCTGGGGCACAGTGGATCCGCAGCTGTTCGACAAGAACACCGGGAGCATCACCAAGATCTATACGCAGGCCACCGGATGACGGGATCCGTTGTGGACAGAACCGCCGACCCGGAGGCGCAGGCGCCACCGGGCGCGCGGCATGTCCGCGGATCGGGCACCACCTCGCTGCGGCTGGGTGTGGCGATGGTGTGGCTCTCCGTCATCGTGCTGCTGCCGCTGGCCGCCATCGCCTGGCAGGCCGTCGGCGGTGGCTGGCGGGCGTTCTGGCTGGCGGTCACGTCGAATGCCGCGGTGGAGTCGTTCCGTGTGACGCTGACAATTTCGTTTGCGGTGACGGTCCTCAACCTGGTCTTCGGTCTGCTGATCGCCTGGGTGCTGGTGCGCGACGACTTCGTCGGCAAACGGCTCGTCGACGCGATCATCGACCTGCCGTTCGCGCTGCCCACCATCGTCGCCAGCCTGGTGATGCTGGCCCTGTATGGCAACAACAGCCCGGTGGGTCTGCATCTGCAGCACACCCCGTGGGGTGTGGCGGTGGCGCTGGCCTTCGTCACGCTGCCGTTCGTGGTGCGCGCGGTTCAGCCGGTGCTGCTGGAAATCGATCGTGAGACCGAGGAAGCCGCGGCGTCACTGGGCGCGACCGGACCGAAGGTCTTCACTTCGGTCGTGCTGCCGTCGCTGACACCGGCGTTGTTGTCCGGGGCTGGGCTGGCATTCTCGCGTGCGATCGGCGAGTTCGGTTCGGTGGTGCTTATCGGTGGTGCTGTGCCGGGCAAGACGGAGGTGTCATCGCAGTGGATACGGACGTTGATTGAAAACGACGACCGCACCGGTGCCGCTGCGATATCGATTGTGCTGCTGTCAATTTCGTTCGTTGTGCTCCTCCTGCTGCGCGTCGTGGGCGCGCGCGCGGCCAAACGTGAGGAGTTGGCCCCGTGACGTCGTCTCCCCGGGTTCGCTACCTGCTTCGATTTGCGGCGCTCGCATACCTCTTTGTGTTGCTCGTCGTTCCGGTGTCCCTGATCCTGTGGCGGACATTCCGGCCCGGGTTCGGTCAGTTCTTCGACTGGGTGAGCACGCCGGCGGCCATATCGGCGCTGAATTTGACGCTGCTGGTGGTGGCCATCGTGGTGCCACTCAACGTGATCTTCGGTATTCCGACCGCATTGGTGCTCGCGCGCAACCGTTTTCGCGGAAAGGGCGTGCTGCAAGCGATCATCGACCTGCCGTTCGCGGTTTCACCCGTCATCGTGGGTGTGGCGTTGATCGTGCTGTGGGGATCGGCCGGCGCGCTGGGCTTTGTCGAGAAAGACCTTGGTTTCAAGATCATCTTCGGCCTGCCCGGGATCGTCCTCGCCAGCATCTTCGTCACCTTGCCGTTCGTCGTGCGCGAAGTGGAACCCGTGCTGCACGAGCTGGGCACGGACCAGGAACAGGCGGCGGCGACGCTGGGTTCGGGTTGGTGGCAGACGTTTTGGCGGATCACCCTGCCGTCCATCCGGTGGGGATTGACCTACGGCATCGTGCTGACCGTCGCGCGTACCCTCGGTGAATACGGCGCGGTGATCATGGTGTCGTCCAACCTGCCGGGAGAGTCGCAAACACTGACATTGCTTGTCTCAGACCGGTACAACCGCGGGGCCGAGTACGGCGCCTACGCGCTGTCGACGCTGCTGATGGGCGTCGCAGTGGTGGTGCTGATCTTCCAGGTGGTTCTGGATATCCGCCGGGCGCGAGCGACCAAACAGGCCTGACAAGGAGACTTGTACATGACCGACAACGAAACTCCGCAGGATGACCTCGCGATCATCGTGCGGGACGCCTACAAGCAGTATGGCGATTTCGTCGCCTTGGATCATGTGGACTTCGTCGTACCCACCGGTTCGCTCACGGCACTGCTGGGCCCTAGCGGTTCGGGAAAGTCGACCCTGTTGCGCACCATCGCCGGTCTGGATCAGCCCGACAGCGGAACGGTCACGATCAACGGCCGCGATGTGACCCGGGTGCCGCCGCAGCGCCGCGGCATCGGTTTCGTGTTTCAGCACT
>NZ_JBKQOI010000191.1:0-19002 GCF_052145595.1 Mycobacterium sp.
CGGCTTCCTGCTCGCTTTGGGTTGCTCGGTGTGCTACGGCACGGCCACGGTACTGCAAGCCGTCGCGACGCGATCGGTGGAAGCCGGAGGGAACTCAGGTGTCGATGCCGTGCTGCTGCTGCGCGCCGTCCGGCAGTGGCGCTATCTCGCCGGCATTGGTCTTGACGGCCTGGGTTTTCTGCTGCAGGTAATGGCGCTCCGGTTGGTGCCGATCTACGTGGTAGCCGCGGCGTTGGCCGCCTCGATCGCAGTCACCGGCGTCGTCTCCGCGTGGACGCTCTCGGTGCGGCTTTCGTCGGTCGAGTGGACGGCCGTGGGCGTGGTCTGCGTGAGCCTGGTCGCGCTCGCTTGCGCCGCTGGTCCTGGGCACTTTCGGCATCCCCCGGCCGGACTCGGCTGGGGGCTGATCGGCGTGGTCGCCTTGATATTCGTCGCCGGTGCCGCCGCGGGACGATTGGGCGACCGCGAGCGCGCACTTGCCTTGGGCGTCGGCGCCGGAAGCGGCTTCGGTGTCGTCGAGATCGGCGTGCGTTTGGTCGACGTGATTGATCCCACCAGAGCCGCTTTTTACACCAACCCGGCGCTGTACGCGGCCGCCGGAGGCGGTGCCGCCGGGTTTCTATTGCTCACATCGGCATTGCAACGCGGATCTGTGACCACCACGGTGGCCGCCATGGTTGTCGGTGAAACGATCGCGCCTGCGCTTGTCGGAGTGGTGTGGCTGGGTGACAGCGCCCGTGACGGCCTTGGCTGGTTGGTTGTCGCGGGATTTGTCGTGGCGGTGTCCGGAACACTGGTACTCGCCCGGTTCGGCGAAGCGCCGAGTCCTGCCGAATCCGGTTGAGTCACGACCCTGCCGTATCCGAAACATCTTGTGCTGCAGCGATCTGATGAGATCAACGGTCATCTCGATGGTGTGGGTCGTACCGAGCATTAGGTGCGGCACTTCTTGGTGCTAGACGATCGTCTAACCCGTACCGCGATGGACCCGATGCTACCGGTCGACCAGACGACGACCCGCGACCGTCAACCGCTTGATATATCCGGCCGGGTTCGAGCCTGACATCTGGAGAACGCAGCTGACGCAGGCCGCCGAGATCGCGCTCTACGATGACTATCCCGTCGTCGAAACCATGATGGATGCCATGGGCTCGGGCGCCCGCTTGACTACGTGCCGCTGCTTTCCTACCCGGGTACGATCGCATTCCAGTGGGGTCCCGGACTCCGGTTGATCGCCCACGGCCTCGGCCTGGAAATCGACGAGATTCGGGATAACTTCGACCGGGTGGCCACCGATCGGGACCTGCACGTCGCTTTCGGCACGGCGGAGGCCGGCACCTGTGGTGCACTGCGCACCCAGGCCATCGCCGTGATCGGCGGGCGCGAGGCGATCACCATCGAGCATGTCAACCGCCTGGCGCCCGACCTCGCGCCGGAGTGGGGCGAGGGCGGGCAGCGCCCGGTTTACCGGGTGCGAATCGAGGGCCAACCAGATATCTGCTGCGAGATGACGACCAGCCTGGCCGATCCGAAAGCCTCGGGGTCCGCCATGGATGCGGGTGCGGGCGCAATGGTGTCGACGGCGATGCGTGTCGTGAACGCCATACCCTACGTCGTGGAGGCCAAGCCCGGGTTGCTGAGCGCCCTCGGCCTGCCACTCACCCTCTCTCGCAACGTTTTGCGCTGATCCACCATCGGCGGCGGCTGACGCAAGGCAGAACCTCTATTCGCCCCGGGTCGGGATGGCACCCAGTTGCAACCACTACGTCGTTTGACGCAACTAGTGCCGGCGCGCTGGCGACTCGGCGTTTTGGACCACCACGCTATAGGTTGTGCCCCGGGCCGGACGCACCCAAAGGACACCGCCCTGCGCAGTGATGCCGGCGGCGATCAGCTCACGTTTGAGGATCTTGTTGGTGGCCGTCGCCGGCAGGTCGTGGTTGATTCGCACATAGCGCGGCCACGCCTTCGGCGACAGGTCGGGTTGCAGGGCAAGGAACTTCTCGAAGTCGGCCGGTTCTAAGGGACTTCCGTCGTGTAGCACGAGGGCCGCCATCACCTGATCACCGACTCGGTCGTCGGGCACGGCGTACACAGCGACCTGGCTGACCTGCGGCAGGCGTTCCAGGATCCGCTCGATCGGCGCCGCCGCCAGGTTCTCGCCGTCCACCCGCATCCAATCCGCCGTGCGGCCGGCAAGATAGATCCAGCCATCGGCGTCGCGGTAGGCCAAATCGCCGGACCAGTACATGCCGTGCCGCATGCGCTCGGCCGTCGCGGACGGGTCGTTGTAGTAGCCGGTGAACGGTCCCGCGCCCTGGGTGTTGACGAGTTCGCCGACCGCTTCGTCAAAGTTGGTCAGGGCTCCGTGTTCGTCGAAGTGTGCGACCGCGCACTCCTTTAAGGTCTTCGGGTTGTAGATGCTCACCCCGGGGTAGGGTTTGCCGATCGAACCGCGCGGGGCACCGTCCTCCCTGACCACGATCACCGCGAACTCGCTGGAGCCGAAGCTGTCCACCACACGGCATCCGAAACGCCTTGCAAACTGGCCGATATCGCGATCGGTTGCCTCGTTACCGAACGCCACCCGCAGGGTCGTGTCGGCGTCATCGGGACGTTCCGGAGTGGCAAGGATCAACGCGAGGGGCTTCCCCACGTAGTTGAGGTACGTCACGTCGTAACGGCGCACGTCCTCGATGAAGCGCGACGGCGAGAATTTGGCCGGGACCATCAGCGCGCCGCTGCCGATGGCGACCGCCCACCCGGCGGCGATGCCGTTGGAGTGAAACAGCGGCATCGCCAGGTAGCAGACGTCATCGGCGGTGACGTCGTATTGAAAAATCAGGCTGGCGCCGCACATGATCGCCATCCCGTGCGCGAGCCGCACGGCCTTGGGGTCACCACTGGTTCCGGAGGTGAAGATCATCATCAAGGTGTCGGCGGCGGTGACCTCGCGGTGGGCAACCAGGGGCGGGGCCACGGCGACAGCTTCGGCGTAGCGCGTCGAGTTCACGTCGACAACCTGAATCCCGTTGAGATCCAAGCCCTCCAGCAGGGGTAGGTGCTCGCCGTCGACGAGCAGGATTTGGCAGTCGGATCGCCGGATATCGGCGAGCAGGCCGGCTCCCCGGCGAGTCGTGTTGATGCCGCACAACACATAGCCGCCCAGCGCGGCGGCTGCCATGGCACGAAGCATCGCCGGGGAGTTGGTGAGCAAAGCGCCAACGTGTAGCGGACGGGTCGGGTCGGCGAGGGCGATCAGCGCGGCCGCCTCGGCCTCGGCCTCGGCCAAGTGTTCTTGCCAAGTCCAGGTCCGCTCGCCGTAGGCGATCGCGGGGGACTCGTCGCGCCTGCGCAGCCGTAGTAGCTGCTGAACCGTCTCGAGCACTGTTTCACATCCTCTTCTGGCTCGGCCGGGGCTTGCTGCGCGCGGTCGAGAGCACGTCGGTCACGTCGGTACGCTTTCCGGTCGAGTGGGCTCGAGCAACTCACCCAGGTCGCCGCACACCAGGTCGCGCGCCGACGCCGCCGGAGCGAAGTCTTGAATCGTCATGAAACCGTGGAACAATCCCGGAAAATCGCGGTGCACGACCCGCACCCCTGCGTCGCGTAACCGACGCGCATAGTCGCACCCCTCGCTGTGCAACGGATCCAGACCGGCGGTGACGATCACCGCGGGCGGCAGGTCCGCATGAGAATCCGCACGAGCCGGCGCAACCAGGTAAGGCGGGTCGACGATCCTTTCGCCGCCGAGCCCTTCACCGCCCAGGTATTGGCGCCAGTACCACTGCATCGCGGCGCGGGTGTTGAAATATCCGGTGCCGTAGCGGTGGTAGCTGTCCGTTTCGAACGAGGGATCGATAACCGGGTAGAGCAAGAGCTGCGCGGTGGGAGGGGCGGCCCCCCCTCTTTCCCGGCACAGAATGGCGGTGACCGCAGCGATGTTCCCGCCGGCGCTGTCGCCCGCGATCACCGTCCGCGTCGCGTCGATGCCGAGACCGGCTGCATGTTCTACCACCCAGCGGAACGCCGCGAAAGCGTCGAGCACGGCCGCGGGCGCCGGGTGCTCCGGAGCGAGGCGGTAGCCGACCGACACGACGACGGCTTGGCAGCCGCGCGCCAGGGCCCGGCAGAACCCGTCGTGGGATTCGATGTCGCAGAACACGAATCCGCCGCCGTGGCAGAACACAATTCCGGGCCGGTTGCCGAGCACCTCGCCATGCGGGTGGTAGATCCGCACCGGGATGGCGCCCGCGGGGCCCGGGATCGCTCGGTCGACGGTGCTGCGAACGTCTCCCATGTTGTTGGCCGGCACGCGCCGTTCGGCCACGGCGGCTCGGGCAGCGGCGGCGGTCATCGTCTCGACACGCGGGAATCCGGCGTTCAACCAGCGCAACATCGCCTGCACGGTGCCATCAATGGGGTCGTCCGTGTGAGCCTCCGCACCCATCGTCGGGCCGTTCAAGCCGGCCTGTACTTCAGCAGGGTGATTCCGGTTCCAGGCAGATCCTGGAACACCGGCCCCACCCGCATTCCGATTCGAATGCCGCTCGGGTCGACGTCGACCAACTCGGTGCTGATCTTGGGCCCGGCATCCCACTGCACCACCGCGAGAAGCTGCGGCACGGCGTCCGCCCACGGCGGACCCGTAGGTCTGCGAGCGATCGTGAAGGTATACAGCGTTCCGGCACCGTCGATTTCGCGCCATTCCAGGTCGTCGGCCAAAGATCCTGGGGCAAGGGTGCGCGGGTAGAAGACGTAACGCTGCAACGACGGTGAGTACTGCACCAGTATCCGGTGCTGCGCCAGGCCGTCCCAAAAGGGGCGCGAAACCGGCGTGGGCTCAGGCACGGGGCGGCTCATCGTTAGTCCCCCCGCATTAGCAACGCGACCTGCTCGCTCATGATGCCACCGTTGCCGGTGACAAACGCGGTGTGGCAGTCACGAACCTGCGCGTCGCCGGCACGTCCCATGACCTGGCGTGCCCCGTCGACGACGTGGTGCATGCCGCCGGCCATGCCGGCCTGACCGAAGGACAGTTGGCCGCCGGCGGTGTTGAGCGGGAAGTCTCCGCGGAAGGTCAAGTCGCGCTCGGTAACCCATGACATGCCTTTGCCCTTGGCGCAGAAGCCGGCGTCCTCCAGGCTCATCAGCACGGTGATGGTGTAGCAGTCGTAGATCGAGGCAATATCGACGTCGGCTCGACTCAGCCCGGCCATCGCGAATGCCTTGTCGGCGGCGCGCGCGATCGGTGTGTGCAGCAAATCCTCGGCGTAGGTCGGGGTCTTGAAGGCGATATGTTCGCCGAAGCCGGTGATCCACACCGGGCGATTGCGCGCGCGTCGCGCGATGTCGGCATTGGCTACCAAGACACCGACTCCCCCGTGCACTCGCATCACCGTTTCCAGCATGTGGATCGGGTCGGCGATCATCGGGCTGGCGAGCACGTCATCGACGGTGATCGGGGTGCCGTGGAAAACCGCTCCCGGATGCGCGCACGCGTTGGTGCGTTGGTCGACAGCGATCTTGGCGGCCGCGGCCGGGTCGTAGCCGAACTCGGCCGCGTAACGCTGCGCGATCTGCGCGTACGGTGCGTTCTGGCCCACGTTGCCGTAGGGGATCTCGAACTCGGCCTGCGGCGATCCATAGTTGTTTGACGACGCCCCATACCAATTCGGGGCAGAGGGCGGCCTTTCCGCGGACTGCGGCAGCGACGCCGACCCGGGTACCACGGCCAGCACCGCGTCGCAGATGCCGAGCTCGACGGCGGCCGCGGCGCGCCACACCATTCCCGCGGAGCTGGCTCCGCCCAGGTCGACTCGCTCACCGAAATCCAAAGCCAGACCCAGGTATTCGCACAGTGTGGCCGGCGCGAACATCGCTGATTCGGCGACCCCGTGGGTCAACAGGCCGTTGACACATGCCGGGTCGACGCCGGCGTCCTCCACGACCATCTTCGCCAGCAGTGCGTACTGGTCGAGGGTGAACATTGACGGCGTGGTCGGACGCCGTTCGGCGGGTAACTCGGCGATGCCGACGATGGCCGCTTCGCCACACAGCCCGGTCACGACGGCGTTCCGCGTCGGGGTAGCTCGACGGTTGCCGTTCCCGGCATCAGCACGGTGGTCTCGCGGCGGCCGGCGATGTCGAGATCCACCAGACCGGCGCCGGCGTCGGTGACGCGCTTGCCGGTGACTTCCCCACCGAAGGTGAGCGACTCGCCGGGATATGCGATCGCGCGGTTCTGCACCGAGAAGGACACCAGGCGACCGCGTCCACCTATCCAGTCGCCGAGTGCGCGGGCCAGCAGTGCCGCCTGCAGCGGGCCCTGGACCAAGACGCCGTCATAGCCCTCGACCATGTGCGCCCACTCTTTGTCGTAATGAATGCGGTGGCCGTTGTAGGTGGCGGCGCTGAAAAAGAACATCTGCGTTTCATCGACGGTGACGGTCAGCGCAGGGGTGAGATCGCCGACACCGACGTCCTCGTAGAACACCTGCTCACCGGTCATAGAACACCTGCTCACCGGTCATAAGCGCGACTCCTCCTCATCGCTTCGCTCTGCATCGTCGCCGGCGCGGGTCATAAGCGCCCCTCCTAGGGTCGGGCGATCATCGACGTCGACGCTTCGGCGACCAGATCGTCGTGCTGGTTGCGATACACCGTGTGCCAAGTGACCAGGACGAATCTTCCCGAGCGTCCCTGCTTTTCAACGATCGACTCGATGGTGCGGACCATCTCGATTTCGTCGCGGTGGTAAGCGGGCAGGTGGAAGGTGAAACTTTCCCCGCCCGCCATCCGCTTGGGGGCACGGGGAAACGCGAGGCTGCCTGAAATCGCGCCGGAGGAACCGTCGGGCCGCAGCGCCTCGAGGTGGGTGACGCCGAGCACCGCGTACTGCAGAAAGAGCGGGGGGCAAATGATGTCGCGAAAGCCGCTGGCCCGGGCATAATTCGGATCGAACCATAACGGGTTGTGGTCACCGACCGCCGCGGCCCACCGTTGCCAATCGCGTCGGTTCACCTCACCCGTCGCGGACGCGGCGACGGTGCCCACCCGCGCCGCCGATTCGGCGTCGATCAAGGTGTCATCACTCATCTGGACTCACCGGAGCTCCCCTGTCTGCAGGTTCTCCTCCAGCCACGATGCGGCGACGTCAGCTCCGCCCCCGAGCGTCGAGCCCAGCCTTGCCCGTTCGGTCCACAAATGCAGGTCCGTCTCGGTGACGTAGCCCATGCCACCGTGCAGTTGATGGGCGTCCAGCGTGATCAGCCTCGCCGCGGCGGCCGCGTGCATGCGCGCGATGGCCGTTTCCCTGGTCGCCGTGTGGCCTCGTGCCATCCAAAACACCGCCGCATGCGTGGCCAATCGCGCTGCGGCCAACGCGATGTGCATGTTGGCGATCAGATGTTGGGCCGCCTGGAAGGACGCGATCGGCCGGCCGAACTGGTGACGCAGCTTGGTGTATGCGACGGTACGGTCCACCACGGCCTGTCCGACGCCAACCAGGTCGAGAGACCCTAGAGCCACCGCCGTGTTGGCCAGGCGGTGTAGCGCCGGTGCGGCAAGCTCGTCGGCGATCAGCGCGTCGGCGGGGACGACCACCCCATCGAAGCGCGCGGTGAACGCCCGGTGCCCGCCGGCCATCAGGAGCGGTTCGAGGCTCACCCCGGTCGCGCGGGGGTCGACGATGAAGACCAGTGTGCGTCCGTGCGCGGCGGCCGAAACCACGATGAGGTCGGCGAGGTCAGCGTCGGCGACATAGTCTGCCGTTCCGGTCAGCCGCCAGCCGCCGGTCGATACCGGATCGGCGTGCAGTACCGCCGTTACGACGGCGGCGTCGCCGGTGTTCCATAGCGCCGTGGTACCGCGAACGCGCCCGCCGGCCAATTCCGGAAGCCACGCGGTCTTGGCGTCCGGGGAGCCAAGCTGGTCGATCGCCAGCACGGCTTGAACGGTGCTGTGCACTGTCGTCGGGCACAGTGCGCGACCGGCCTCGGTGTAGAAGACGGCCAGATCATCCAGCGAGCCTCCGGAGCCGCCGTGCTCCTGGGCGACGGCAAGCCCGAACACCCCGGCGCCGGTCAGCGCCTTCCACAGTGTCGGGGTGCTTCGGTCGGCGCCGGGTTCTGCCAGGGCACGCACCAGACTCACGGGGCACTCCGCCGACAGCAGCCCGCGTAACGTCGAGGCGAACTCGCGCTGCTCGGCGGTGGGCATCACTTTCATCGGTTGAAGATCCTTGTCCCGCAATCGGATTCGCTAACGCCCATACGATGGCATCCCGTGGCCGCGCTGGGCGATGATGTCGCGCAGGACCTCGTTGGTACCTCCCCCGAAACGCATCAAGGGGGCGGCCCGGTAGAGCCGTTCGAATTTGCCGGCCAGGGGCGCGTGTTGGCTGCGGTGCGCCAACAGGCCGTCCGGGCCCAGCAGATCGAGCGCCAAATCGGCGATGCGCTGGCGTAACTCGCTGGTGAAGACCTTCTCGACGCTGACCTCCACGGTGGGGATGACGCCGCTGTCGAGGATGGACGCGGCCTCGTAACCCATCAGCGTGGCCACCGCGACGTCGGCCTCGGCCTGCGCCAGCCGGCGGCGAAGAGCCGCGTTGTCGGCGGGCACCGTGCCGTCACGCCGCGGCCTTAGCGCAAGCTCGCGCAAGTCATCCACGGCACGGCGCAGATCGCCCGCATTGGTCAGCGCGCCACGTTCCAGATCGAGCGCGCCGGTGATGTAGGTCCAGCCCCGGTTGACCTCGCCCACCAGGTTGGTGACCGGGACGCGCACGTCACGGAAGTGCACCTCATTGGTGCGATAACCCGACCACGCGTACAGCGGGCGGATCTCCACCCCGGGGCTGTCGATCGGGACGATGATGACCGAAATCCCCCTATGGCGGACGGCATTTGGATCGGTGCGCACGCACAGCCACTCATGGGTCGCTCGCTGAGCCCCGCTGTTCCAGATCTTGGTGCCGTTGATCACCCATTCCTGGCCGTCGGGCGTCGCACGGGTGCGCAGGTTGGCCAAGTCTGTTCCCGCCTCGGGTTCCGAATAACCGACGGCGCAGATCATCTCCCCTTTGGCGATCAGCGGCAGCCACTCGGTTTTGTTCTGCTCGGTGCCGTGCCGCATGATCATCGGCGCCACCGATGTGACCGTCAGATCCGGTCCGGGCACGCCCCAATATTCGAACTCGCTCATCAGCAGGTGCTGGTGAACGGCGCCCAGGCCGAGGCCTCCGTACTCGCGAGGCCAGTTCAGCCCGAACCAACCTTTCTCGCCGATTTTGCGGCGAAATCGTGCCACCTCGCCGTCCGAGAACTCGAGATCGTGCTGGGCGAGTTCGGCTCGCAATTCGGCGGTGACGTTTTCCTGGAGGAATTCGCGAACCTCGGTCAGCCACGCGCGTTGCCCGGCGTCGAGTTCGAAATCCATCCCGGCCCACCTCACCCTTTCATCCGGCCGCGCCAGCGTAACGCCACTGCGAAATTCCGCCCCGCCATTTCGCCCTGACGTTACGCTCGGCGCCGGCGTGCTGGTGAGCTGGCAAGTCTGAGTCGGTTTCGAAGGCCCGCCGAGTAGGTAATCGCACCGCATACCACCAACCGCAGGAGACAGACCATGAGCGATCGATCCGATTTCGGCACGTTCGGCCGGTTCGTGGAAACACCGGTCGACCGGATGTCGTCCGAGATGAAGGACGCCTACGACCTCACCCGCCAGCTACGTGGACTGGTACCCGGTCCGCACAAGATCTGGCTTGCCAATCCCACGCTGTGCAAGACGATCGTGCCGACCGGTGCGTATTTCCAGCGCCAGTCCACATTGACGAAGGCCGAGATCGAAATCGCGACCAACATCGTCAACGGCCGGTGGCGCAGCCCGTACGCCAACTACGAACACGAAATCATCGGCGAGCGTGCCGGCCACCTGGACCCGCGACGCGTCGAGGCGCTGATCGCCGGGTTGCCGACGTCGTTTGACGATCCACGCCAACAGGTGGTCTACGAGCTTGCAACGACATTGGTCGCCCCGCGGGTGGTACCGCTTGGTCTGTACCGCCGCGCCAAGGAGCTGCTTGGTGATGCGGGCATCGTGGACGTTGCGGTGCTGCTGGGCTGGTTCACCATGGTGTGTATGACGCTGAGCGCCTTCGACGTGCCCGCCAACGCCGAGGGATTGGATCAGTGAGCGACGGACACCGTTGACCCTCCCGCACTCCGAAGGATCACCATGGCCCTGCCCCCGCTGCCCACCGTCACGCTGACTCCGGTCGCGTTCTTCCCGCAGTGGTACTTCCCGGAAAACCTCGCCGTGCGCGCCGACGAGTCCATCCTCATCACCGAGCTTGTGCAAAAGAATCTCTGGTGGGTTCCTCCCGTAAAGCCCGCGGCAGTGGTCGAACCGGTACTGGTGCACACCTTCGATCACCCGCCCACCGGGATCGCCGAGGTCGCGCCCGACGTGTTCATCGTCAGCCTCACCGAGGGTTACACCACCCATGAATCACATTTGGCCCGAGTCGATCTCTGCGACTGGCGGCCGGGGGCGCCGGTGTCGCCGGAGGTCATCTACACCTTCGACGACGACCGTGTCCGCGCGCTCAATGGCAGCTGCACGCTCGGGCCGAACGTGTTGGCGATCGCCGACTGCTTCGCGGGACACGTCTGGCGCGTGGACCTCGCCGACGACCTCCGCAGCGCCACGGCCCGGGTGTGGCTTTCCGACGACACCATGGCGTTCGACCCCGACAGCGGCGTGCCTCCCCCGCCGCAGCCGGGCGTCAATGGCCTGCGCTACGGCGCGAAGACCGGCTACCTGTACTACACCTCGACCGCGCAGAAGGTGTTCATGCGCGTCCCCGTCGACTCGGCCACCCTCGACCCAGCCGGTCCCGCGCAGTTCGTCGCCGCCGTCGACAACGCCGACGACTTCTGCATCGACGAGGACGCCGGATTCGCCTACGTGACGAGGCATCGGGCCAACACGTTCGATCGGGTACCGCTGGCTACCCGGCGTGGCAGCGAAGTCCGTCATATCGCCGGCGACCCGTTCGACGAAATGCTCGTCGGGCCGTCCAGCGCGGCATGGGGGCGCGGCCCCGGCGACCACGGCCGCGTCGCATATGTCACGACCGACGGCGGAACCACCGCTCCCCCCGACGGCATCGTCCGCCAGGCCGCGCTGCTGCGGGTAGAGCTGGATTACCCCGCCCATCCGGGATGGGCCGCCGACGAGTCATGACCCGCCGCGGCGATCACCGGCTATCTGTGCAAGTAGACGCCGACGCGCTCCTGGGAGCTGTGCGCGTCGCGTACGTGTCGCGCCGTCGGTGCGAGCGCCCTTGCGCGTGCCTGCCGGCTCCTGTGGGTCGACCGGCGGCCATCGCGCCAATTCAGCCACCCGACGGCCACCAGGATCATCAGGGGCACCGCCATCAGGCTCACGATCAGCAGCAAACTACCCATAACAGTCCGTTTCGCGACTCTGCGGTGTGTCGTACACACCCCAACTTGTACGCCGCCCCGGCTCCGGAATGGCTGGCCCGCGCGGTATATATACGCGATGCATACGCCCTGCCGAGAGATCTTTACGCCATCTTGCCGGGTTCTTCGCTTTGAGCAGCCGCCGTGTGTCCACTTGCACCGCGCCGTGACCTCGGTTGGAATGTCCGTCGTGGTAGCACTCACCTTGCCGCGGCAGCGGTATGCGCGTTCGTTGGCCCCGATGCGATGCCCCTGATCACCGGGTTGACGCAGTGGCGTCGCGACGAGTTGCGCACCAATCTGTGGCTGGTGCCCACCCTGGAGGTGCTGGTCGCGACGGCGTTGTTCGTCGCCACCGGCGCACTGGACCACGCGGCCTACCGGGGCGCGATCCACCTACCAAGCTGGGTGATCAGCGGCAGCGCCGATGCCGCCCGAGTCATCCTCGCCTCCATCGCGGGCGCCGTCATCACCGTCGTAGGTATCGTTTTTTCGATCACCATCGTGACGCTGACACTGGCGTCGACCCAATTCGGGCCCCGGATGCTGCGCAACTTCATCCGCGACCGCGGTACCCAGCTGACGCTGGGCACGTTCGTGGCCACGTTCGTGTACTGCGTCCTGGTTCTGGTGTCGATCGGGCCGGGCGATCACGGCGATTACGTTCCGCACCTCTCGATCACCATGACATTCCAGCTGGTTTTGATCGACCTCGCGGTACTCATTTACTTCATCCACCACATCGCTGCTCAGATCCAGCTGCCACAGGTGATCGCCAGCATCGCCAAGGACTTGGCGCAAGCGGTCGAAGTGCAGAGCGCCGACTTCGGGGACGCCCGTGCCATCCCAGCTGCGGATGCGGAGTCGCTAGAGGAGTTGATTGCCACCATCGAGACGTCCGGGGCGGTGATCCGCACCCCGAAGAGCGGCTATCTACAGTTCATCCGTCACAGCACGCTGGTGCGGATCGCGGCGGAGGCCAACGCGGTGTTGCGGCTGCCCTACCGGCCCGGACATTTCTTGGTCGAGGGCCGAGAGTTAGCCAGTGTGTGGCCGCCGGAAGCGGCCGATCACGTCGCCCGGCACCTGGAGCGCGCCCAGGCGACCGGGCCGCACCGCACCCTGTCCCAGGATGTGGCGTTCGGCGTCGACCAGCTCGTCGAGATCGCCGTCCGCGCGCTTTCTCCGGCCGTCAACGACCCGTTCACCGCGATGACTTGCGTCGATTGGCTCGGCGATTGCCTGTGCAAGATCTCCCGGGTCTGGGCCCCCAGTAACGTTCACCGGGACCGCAATGGTGCGATCCGCCTCATCTCTGATCAGGTGAGCTTCGAGCGGTTGGTGCAGCGGGCGTTCGAGAAGATCCGGCAGGCCAGCTTCGGAATGCCGGCGGTGATGATCCGCCAGCTCGAAGCGCTCATCACGATCATGGAGCAAACCACCGACACCGAGCAGGCCCGAGTGCTGATGGATCAAGCGGCGATGATCTTGCGAGCCAACACCGAATCGGTCGCTGAGGAATCCGATCGCGCGGACGTCCAGCGGCGCTACGACGCCCTCGCCGCCGTTTACGATGGCCTACGCCAGTGAGGGCTTTATCCGGCAGAGCAGCCGCTGGACGTCCGGGGTTGGGACTCGAACTGTAAAAACGCTGTCAAACTCCCGTTAAAACGCATCGCGACGGTCGCGGATATGCGGCTGTATTGGGAAGATTTTGAAATCGACTGGTCCCCGAAAGCAGACGTTTTGTTCAGCCCCCGTTCAGAGGAAGAGGTCATGCCCACCCTTGAGACACGGCTCCGCCAGGAGTTGCGCGATTGTGCCGTCGAGCTACGGCAGCTCGCTTACACGCTGCCGCACGGGGTGGGCGAACATGATCTGTTGCGATTGTCAGACCGGATGCGCGCCGCCGCCGAGCAGGTGGTCCGCAAGGGGGCCTAGCAACCGCCACTGCTCGCGTCACGGCATAAAGAGACCGCTAATAATCAAGACGGACCCGTCAAGAATCCGTGAGTCGTCGTTGCCCGCCGGACTGCGGGTCGCTGTGATCGACTGCATGGCAGATGATTTCGGTGAAACCGCCGATGGCGATGCCATCGAACTCGCAGCGATTGCACTCGCTCTCGTACGCCAGCAGGCCCCGGAAACACGGCTGCTGCCGATAGCGGCGCGGCCGGTCGCCAATCACCCCGAATACCAACAGGTGAACCGGATCGGTCGCGACGGAGCCGCGCTCAAGCGCGGATGGACGTTCCTGGTGAACACGAGCACTCACACCGTCCTCCGCACCGCCGGCGACCCGGACGAGCTTGATTTCGAGGGCGCGATGCAGCGCGCCATGCCCGCCTAGCGCGCCCGCAGCGTTGACCGCCCTGATCAGCCGCCCTTAAGGCGGATCTTCCAGCGCACGAAACCGAGATAGAAAATGCTGAGCAGGACCAGCATGCCCATGTCGAACCACCACGCGCCGGCCGTGTGATGCCAGTGCCTATCTTTCGGGACGGACGGGACCTTGCTTTCCAAGTCGAGCAGGTCGACCGTGGAGGCTGATGCCGCGAAGCCCCACCTCGCCGGTGTGGCCCAAGACATTTGGTCCAGTCCGAGGCGCCCGGTGACGGGAATCATGCCGCCGGAGAACACCAGCTGAGACATCACCGCCACGACGAGCAGGGGCATGATCTGTTCGTTGGACTTGGCGATGGATGACAACAGCAACCCGAGCATCGCCGAGGCGACAGTGGTCATCGCGACGTCGGCAAACAGTTCGAAATTTGGAATGCCCAAAGCCACGGCACCCTGGGTCGGACCGCCCTTGCCGATGATCGCGATCACGGTCACGATCGCCGACTGAGCAATGGCAAACACCGTGTACACGAAGACCTTTGCCAACAAGTATGCGGACGTTGACAAACCGACCGCCTGCTCGCGGAGAAAAATGGCGCGCTCGCCGATCAGATCGCGGATAGTCAGCGCGGTCCCCATGAAGACCGCACCGACGTTGAGCAGCACCAGGATCTGCCCGGGCTCGGTGGGCGCGGCACCCATGGGGTTCGGCTTGCCGAAGCCGACGTCACCGGGGACCGACATCGACAGCGAACCCATGATGAACGGCAGCAGCGCGAGGAAGATGAAGTAGCCGCGGTCGGAGACGATCAACCGCACCTGCCGCCGCGCGATCGTGGAGAACTGCCGGAACAGGCTGGTGTGCGACGGGTCGCCCAGCTCGGCGGGTTTCTCCGCGGGCGGCGGTGGCGGTGGTGGGCCCGTCCGCGCCAGGTAGCGGGCCTTGGCCCCGTCCGGGTCGCCGGCGACGCCGCTGAAGATGTCGGCCCAGTTCGTCGTCCCCATGGCCGGACCGATCTGGCTGGGCGGCCCACAGAACGCGGTCTTGCCGCCGGGGGCCAGCAGCAGAACCTGATCGCACACGTCCAAATAGGTCAGCGAGTGGGTGACCACCAGGACCACCCGGCCCGCGTCGGCCAACTGCCGCAGCATCGTCATGACCTGCCGGTCCAGCGCGGGGTCCAGACCGGACGTCGGCTCATCGAGGATCAGCAACGATGGGCCGGTCAGCAGCTCCAGCGCGACCGACGCGCGCTTGCGCTGACCGCCGGACAGCTTGTCGACCCGAGTGTTCAGGTGCTGGCTCATCTCGAGTTCCTCGAGCACCCGGGCGACCACCTGTTCGCGGTCGGCCTTGGTGGTGTCCGGCGGCAGCCGGAGCTCGGCGGCATACATCAATGCCTGTTGCACGGTCAGCTGCCCGTGCACGACGTCGTCCTGCGGCACCATCCCGATCCTGCTGCGCAGCGAGGCGTATTCGGCATGGACGTTGTGGCCCTCGAACGAGACCGTGCCCCTGGTCGGGTGCGTGTACCCGGCCACCAGCCTGGCGAACGTCGACTTACCCGCACCGGAGGGACCGATGACGGCCGTGAGCGTCCCGGGTTGCGCGCCCAGCGAGATGTCGTCCAGCAGCGTCTTGTTGTTTTCGATCGTCCATGTCACCCCGCGCACGTCGAGGCCGCCGAGGCGCGTCGCGGTCGCGGTCTCATCGCGGCGGGCCAGCGTGCCGCCCGCGAAAACCAGGTCGATGTTGCCGATCGTGACGACGTCGCCGTCGTGCAGCAGCGCCGCCTCGACCCGGGCGCCGTTCACGAAGGTGCCGTTGATACTGCGGTTGTCGTGGATCTCGGTGCCGTGCGGCGTCGGGATCAGCGTGGCGTGGTGGCGTGACGCCAGCACCTCGGGAATGACGATGTCGTTGTCGTTGGCCCGGCCGATCTTGATCGCGCCCGGAATCGACTCGATCGCCGTCTTGCCGGGCCGCAGGATCTTCATCATCGATGTCGCGATGTTTGTGGCATCGCCGACGCGGCCGGTCTCGGCCTCTCCCCCGGATGCCGGGGGCACTTCCACGGGTTGTGCCCGATAGATCTTGGGCGCCTGCTGCGGCCCGCTGGGCGATCCGACCGGTTGCCCGCCGGTCGGGTATCGCGGCGACGGCCCCGACGGGTAGCTCGGTTGCGGTCCGGTGGGCGGATGGCTCAGCTGCGGTCCGCCGGGCGGATGCGAGGGCTGGCGAAATGAACCTGACGGTGGATGCTGAGGCGGGCCGGGCCATTGTGCGGCCGGCTGTGGCTGCCCGTGGGGCGGCCATGGCCCGCTCGGTCCGCTGGGCGGGTTGAAGATTGGGATGGACGTCGTCAAAGGAGGCCGCCCGGCCAAACCCTGGTGGCGCCCGACCTCGAAGCTCACCTCCGGACCGTCCGGATTGCCGATATTGACCCGCAGGCCATCCTGGATGTCGACGGCCGGCACGCGACGGTTGTTGACATACAGACCGTTGAGGCTGCCGTTGTCGATAGCGACCCATCGGCCCTGATCGAATCGCACGATGAGATGCGTCCGAGAGATCAAGGGGTGTGCAACGCGAACGTCCGCGCGCAGGTCACGCCCAATGACAACATCATTGCCTGCTGCGAAGGTGCGCTCGGATCCCCCGTACCGCACGGTCAACACAGGTGGGGCTGGTGGGCTCATCAGGACCAACTGTATCGGCAGCGACGCGGATTGCAGGGCAAGTAATCAACGCGGTTCGCCACCCGGCTCCATATCGCGGAGGGCATGGTGGCCCAAGATATGAGCATGGACGAGGCAACGCGCGTTGCCCCGCTGCTGGTCGACCGGGTCGCGGTGGTGACGGGCGGCGGTGGCGGCATCGGCGCGGCAACCGCGCGGCTTTTCGCCGAGCACGGCGCGCGGGTGGTCATCGCCGAGATCGACGCCGAACTCGCCCAACGGGTGGCCGACGACATCACGGCGTCCGGTGGCTCAGCCCTGGCGGTCGTCACCGACGTCCGCGACGCAGACCAGGTCGCCGGGTTGGCGCGATCGGTGCTGGATCGCTACGGCCGGGTCGACGTGCTGGTCAACAATGTGGGCCACTGGCTGCGCCACCCGGGCGATTTCGTCGACACCGATCCGCAACTGTGGGATGACCTCTACCGCATCAACCTGCACCACGTCTTCCTCGTCACCCACGCGTTCCTGCCGGCGATGATCCACCGGCACGCGGGTGCGATCGTCAACGTCTCATCGGTCGAAGGGCTGCGCGGGTACCCGGAGGATCCCGTCTATGCCGCCTTCAAAGCCGCCGTCATCCACTTCACCCGCAGCCTCGCGGTCCAGGTGGGCCGCGACGGAGTGCGGGTCAACGCGGTCGGCCCCGACGTCACCGAATCACTACAGGTCCCCTACTCGCGGTGGCTGTCCGCCGAGGAGCAGACGCAGTGGCCGCAATGGGTTCCGGTCGGACGCATGGGGCTGCCCGAGGACCAGGCCCGGGTGATCCTGTTCCTGGCCTCGGACCTGTCGGCGTTCGTGACCGGCCACACCATCCCGACCGACGGCGGCACCGGCGCGGCGGGCGGATGGTTCCGCTCGTCGCGCCGGTCCGATCGGGAATGGACAAACAGGCCCATCGCACCCTGATCGCTCAGGCCTGATCACTCAGGCCGATCAATCAGGCATAGCCCAGTGCGGCGTTCTCCGCGCGGATCCGCACGTTGAGCACCAGGGCATTGGCAATGCTGAACAGGATCGCCGTCAGCCAGGCCGAATGAATCAGCGGCAGCGCGACCACCTCCGCCGCTACGGCGGTGTAGTTGGGGTGGCGCACCCATCGGTACATTCCGTCCCGAACCAGCGGTGCGCCGGGGATGACGATGAGCCGTGGGTTCCAGCGTTTCCCAAGAACGGTGACGCACCGCCAGCGGACAACTGTGCTGAGTACCACGACAGCGAGCATCGGCCATCCCAGCCAACCGATGAACGGCCGTCGCAGGGTCCAGACTTCCACAACGCACGAAACCAACAGCAGGGCATGCATACTGACCATCGCCGGGTAGTGATCGCGGCCGAACTCCTTGCCTCCGTGGGCAAATGACCACTTGGCGTTTCGCTGGGCGACTACGAGCTCGATCACGCGTTCGACCCCGATGGCGAGGATGAAAAGGTAGTAGTACATGGCGTTACCCCCTCACCATTGCAGCAGCAGAAGCTCGAAGCTGAACCCCGGACCCATCGCGAGCATCACTCCGAGGGCTCCTTCGGATGGCGGCTCGGCGAGCGTCCGGCGCAGCACGTCGAGCACCGAAGCCGACGAGATATTGCCGTTCTCCCGCATGGAGTTTCGGCTGTGCGCCAATGCTTCCGGTGGCAGACCTATCGCGTTCTCGATCGAATCGAGCACCTTGGGGCCGCCCGGATGACACACCCATGTCGAGATGTCCGCGATGGACAAACCGTGGTCGGCCAGGAAGCCGTCGACCTCTGCACGCAGATAGTCATCGGCCATCTTCGGGACGTCACGGGACATCACGAGCTGGAATCCGCTGGAGCTGATGTTCCAGCCCATGACGTCGACGGTCTCCGGAACGATGCGGCTGCACGTCCCGAGGACGCGCGGACCTTGATCCGCATTGGAGCCCAACCGAATTCGGTCGGCCCCCGTGGCGACCACCGCGGCCGCGCCGTCTCCGAACAAAGACACGCCGATCAGGGCCGGGATCGATGTGTCGTCGCGCTGCAGCGTCAGCGAGCACAGCTCGACCGACAGCAGCACAGCCACGTGTTCGGGGTAGCCGCGCAGGTAGTCGTAGACGCGTGCCATCCCGGCAGCACCCGCCACGCAACCCAGCCCGAATAGTGGAACGCGTTTGATGTTGGGCCGAAATCCGATGCGCGACATCAGCCGTGCATCGATGGTTGGCACGGCAATGCCAGTGCTCGATACCATCACGATGGCGTCCACCTCGTGAGCTTCGAAGCCGGCCGTCACCAGCGCTTTTCGTACTGCCTGCTCACCGAGGTCGACGGCAACCTCGAGGTAGGCGTTGTTCGCTTCGGTGAAGCCACTCAGTTTCGGATAACGCGACAGCGGTAGCGCAAGGCTGCGATTGTCGACTCCAGCCGTTTGCGCAAAGCGCATGAAACCCGGCTCGGCGAA
>NZ_JBKQOI010000192.1:0-35271 GCF_052145595.1 Mycobacterium sp.
CGGCTCACCAAATCCTCATCCAGGGTCAGTAAAACCATGCCGATCTCCAGCCCGGAGGCCAACGCAACCAGCGCGATCCGTTCTCCGGCCACGATGCGTCCGGCCTCGAGTTCCTCGACGAGGGCCACCGTGTGGGTCGTCGATGCCGTGTTGCCGTACCGGTCGACGGTGATCACCCAGTCGTGCCCGGCGCTGTCGCCGAGCGACGCCGAAATTTGGGCCATTCCTTTGCGGATAGCACGTGCCGAGGTCTGGTGTGTGATCACGTGGTCGATGTCGTGAAACGAAATGCCAACGGCCTCAAGCACTTCATTTAACAGCAGCGGGGTGTCCGCAATGGCGGCCTTCTGGATGGCACGGGAATTGGTGAACATTCGCGCGCCCGGATCATGGCCCTGTGGATAGGCCAAGCAGAGCCGGCTGTAGTCGGCGACCGTGGTGAAGCCGGCGAGGGCGATTCCCGCCGAGCCCGCGGGCGCCCGCTCCAGCACAAGTGCCGCGCCGGCGTCGCCGAGGGTCAGGCACGCGAGCTCATTGCTCATGATGTTGCGGATGTGGCGGGCCGCGTTGTGGCTGAGCTGCGAGATGTACTCCCCGCTCACGACCAGTCCGCGTTCGACAATGCCTTGCCGGATCCAGTTGTTCAAAATGGTTACCCCGGTGAGCATCCCGGCGCACGCGTTGGACACGTCGAAGGTCATCGCCTTGTGCGCCCCGATCCCGCGGGCCACGGCGCTGCTCATCGTGGGCTCCAACCATTGCGTGAGACCGCCGCGGAATTTCGTGATGCTGCAACTGATCACCACGTCGAGCGACGCTGGGTCCTGTTGCGCGGTGGCCAGCGCGTTCAGCGCCGCCTTGGTGGCAAGACTGTAGGAATCCTCGTCGCCCACCGAGACGCGGCGCTCGTGGATCCCGGTCAGCCGTTCTAGATCGATGTGGGTGCGGTGGCGTGTGGTCGCCATCAGTTCGTCCGTCGTGAGATGAGTCTCGGGCAAATGCCGGCCGGCACCGGCCAACCGGGCGACGAACGGCGCCGTGACCCCTTCTCCGGCGGTCTCCATCACGAGCCAATGCCGAGTCATGGGCGATACCTCCTTTCGCGGTTGCTGGTCAATTGCGAAGCTCGAGGACTTCGGCTACCGGACGCCGAGCGGTGGGCTCGACGTGCTGTTCGTGCGCCGGTGATTTACCGACCCGGATCAGCAACTGCGGCTGACCAACGGTTCCGGTGATCTGCGCGATGATGTTGCGGCTCATCGCCATTTCGGTCATGTGCGTCAGCGTGCAGGTGGCCAGGCCGGCCACGGTGCACTCCAGCAGTACCGCCGACAGCGCCTCACCGCAGCGCAATACGCTGCAGGGGTAGTCGTCGTGAGTGGAGAGGACCACGATTTTGGAGCGGTCGTGCTCGACGGTGGCGCGGCGCTGGCCCCCGCCTGCCGGGGGAAACGCGCGCGCGACATCGACCCGGGCGGCTTCGGAGTTGGAAACCAGAGCGCTTTCGGGCACATGATAGGAGTCGGGCTCGAACGGTGAGGTCCACCAACGCAGTTCAGACAGATAGGTCGTGTCGTAGCGGCGCAGCGTCTCGGTGAGCCGAGAAGCCTCGGCCAATTGTGGGCGGTCATCGTCTGCCACCACGTCCAGCAGCACATCGTACGAATTCACCGCGCGGGACAGCGCCGACTCCAGGGCCGGCCAGGCCGCCGGCGCATCGTACGGCAGCCGATCCGTGCGGCGCCGACGAATCGCATCCGCCCGGAGCCGGTGCGCCTCCGTAACGGTCTCCGTGGCGGTCTGCACGGGCCGGAATTGCAGTGTGGCCAGATGATCCGGGTCGTCCGGCTCGGGGAACCGTTCCGTGGTGCTGTCCCAGCCGGCGGCGGCCATGGCAACCCGCAGGTGGTCAAGGACGGCGCCGCAGCTCAACATCAATTCGCGGCCCGTGTGATCGGTAGCCGGCATTGCGCGATTGCGATCGGCCCGAAGCTGCAGCGACGCACCCTCGGAAACCCACCGCCAGGGCTGGCTGTTATGCAGCGAAGGCGCACGGGAGGCCAGCGCCACCGCGTTCTGGATTACCTGGGAATCGGGCAGCTCTACTGTCATGTCAATCACCACCAGCCGCTCGACGCCAGACATCGTGGGCCTCTTGCACCAAGAGCGCGAGCGGTCGTGAGGTGTCCATCTGGCGCGCCGCGTCCCAGCCGGCATGCCGGGCGGCCAATGCCGCGGCAATCTCCGGAGTCACCTCCGAGTTGCCCGGGCGCCTCGTCTTTATTCGGCCGGCGGCCGTGTCGACCGTCGCCGAGCACACGAGTTCCACCATTGCCGAATGCGTTTCGGAAGCAAGGCGATGAGCCCGAGCGCGCATCTGCGGATCCCGCCAGGTGCCGTCGAGGATCACCGATTGGCCATTGACTAACAACAGGTTCGCCCGCCGCAGGGTGACCTCGTACACCATCGCGACGTGGTCCGAGGCATACAGGCCCTGATCCAGGACACCGGGGGCGCCGGTAATGATGCCCGACTCGCGTAGTTCCCGGCGTACGTCGTCGGTTGAGATAACCTGCGCCCCAGTCCTTTCGGCAAGCCTGCGCGCAAGAGTGGATTTTCCGGTGCCTGGGTTTCCGCCGACGAGCGCCAGGCGAACGCTACCGTTCTGAAGGTGCTCGGTCGCGATGGCGAGGTGCCGGGCGGCGTCTTCGGCGGCCTCCGATTTGCCCTGCGACGCTCGCACGCAGTCAACCTTGGCCCGCACGACGGCGCGATAGGCTATGCAGAAGTCTGCGAGCGCCGCCGGCACCGGATGCGCCGAATGTGCGGCGTAGCGTTCGAGAAAGTAGTCTCCCAAGTCTTTGCGGCCCAGGAACTCTAGATCCATCGCAAGGAAGGCCGCGTCATCCACGCGGTCGACGTAGCGAAGTTCGTCGTCGAACTCCAGGCAGTCGAGCAGCGCCGGCTCGCCGCCAACCCAGAAAATGTCGTCGGCGAGCAGATCGCCGTGTCCGTCGACGATGCATCCTTCCTCGATGCGGCGCGAAAAAAGGGGTTCGCGGCCCGAAATGAATTCGGCGGCAAGGCGCTGGATCCGCGAGACGGTCTCGCCCGAGACGTCCAATATCGACGTGTCGGCGTAGCGGCTGAGTTCCGACAGGTTCTCGTGCCAGCGTTGGTCGATCGCGCCGACCTCGCCCTGGGCGTTGATCACCCGGCTTCGCTCGGCGTGCTCGTGGAAGCGGGCCAACACGGCGGCGATGGTGTCCAGCACGGCTTGAAGCGATCCGCCGGACGGGTCGTGGCCGCGGGTCACCATGGACGCCAGTCGGGCGTCGTCGTGGTAGCGCCGCATGACGACGATTGGTTCGGGCGGCCCGCCGCCCGGGTCGGTCAGATGCGCGACGCCAAAATAGCTGTCGGGCGAAAGGCGACTGTTCAACTCGACTTCGCGGCGGCAGGCGCGCTCGCGCTGCTCCGGGGCGCGGAAGTCGAGAAAGTCGGTCAATACAGGTTTTTTCGCCTTGAATGCCCGGTCACCGGCCAGCACCACCACACCCGTGTGAGTTTCGTGCACATCGACGTAGGGCACTGCGGTCATTGCCGCCGACCCGACGTCCGTCGCTGTGGGCATTTCTGGCGGGCTCTAGGACGGCCGCGCCACGATCACGGGCATCCGGACCGAGTGAACGATGGCGTTGCTGACCGAACCCAGCAGCATGCCGCCCAAGCCACCTCGGCCGTGGCTGCCCACGACGACGAGTTGTGCGGACTCCGACTTTTCGATCAGCTGCCGGGCCGGCCGGTCACAAACGACGACCCGGTGCACCGTGACATCGGGGTAGCGTTCTTGCCAGCCCGCCAGGCGTTCGGCCAGACTCCGCTCCGCGTCCGACTTCACCGCTGACCAGTCCAAGCCGGGGAGTTCGAAAACCTCGACGTCGCTCCACGCGTGCAACGCGATCAACTCGACACCGCGCCGAGAGGCTTCGTCGAACGCGATGGCGGTCGCAAGCTCTGAGGCGGGTGAGCCATCGATGCCCACCAGCACTGGAGCTTGCTGGGGGTGGGGCATTAGCGGGTCTTCGTCGCGGATGACCGCGACCGGACAGCGCGCGCTTCGCACCACGCTTGAGCTAACCGAACCCAGCAAAAGCCTCGCCACCGATCCGCGCCCGTTGCTGCCCACGACGACCATCTCGGCATCCTCGGACATTTTGACCAGCGCCGGCACCGGGGGCGCGCACCTGAGCTCGCTCTTGATCTCGGTCCCGCGGTCCGTCTTCACGGCGTCTTCGGCGACCTTGACCGCCCGCTCGAGAATCTGTCGGCCTTCTTCTTCCTGCCATACCGCAACGCCGGCCGACACCGGCATCTGCGGCACCGTCGGCACGACCGCGCTCACCATGTGGACCACGGTCAGTGGGACGCGTCGCATCGCGGCATCGCGTGCCGCCCAACAGACAGCGACGTTGGAGGCGGCCGATCCATCGACTCCGACGATGACGCCGTGGCGGTTCTCGGGTGCAGACATTTCCTTCTCCTCGGTCATCGAAAACGCTATTGCCCGAACAATCGTCGATCATGAGGCTTTAGTCACCAAACCCGTGGACATGAGACCTTCGTGCGTGACTGGGGTTGACCGGGGCTCGCGCTGTGGCATCGTCAGATAAGTGACCGAATGGCCCGCCACTATCGACAGGCGCTACCACGACGCTGTGATCCTCGGGCTCGACAGCGTTATTTTTGAGACCGGGCCGGGCACGGTTGAGATTCGCGATTCCACCATCCCTTTGCTGCGGCGCCTGCAAGATGTCGGTGTCGCAACCGCCATCTACTCATCCTCTCACGACTGTGCGCGAGCGCTGCGTGCCGCGGGCGCTGACGAACTCATCGGCGTTCTTGTCGACACAGCCGAAACCATCGGAGAGCCCGATCCAGCGGTCCTGACAGAGATGGCAAGCCACCTAGGGGTTCACCCCGTTCGCTGCGTGGTTATCGACCGCGACGAAGCCGGCGTGAGGGCCGGCAGGGACGGCGGCTTCAGCCTCGTCATCGGTATCGAGCAGGACGGACACGCCAGCGAACTGCTGTCGTCTGGCGCCGACACCGTGGTCGCCGACCTCGCCGAGATCTCGGTGCGACACGGTGGCAGCGCCATGTCGGCCATCGCCGATACCGCGCAGGTTTACGGCCAGCTGAAAGAACTGGTGGCAACCCGGCGACCGGTGGTCTTCCTCGACTTCGACGGCACGCTGTCCGACATCGTCGAACATCCGGACTCGGCGACACCGGTAGATGGCGCCGCCGAGGCGTTGCGCGCGCTGGCCGCGCAGTGCCCCGTAGCGGTGGTAAGCGGTCGCGATCTGGCCGATGTCCGCGAACGGGTCAAGGTCGACGGGGTGTGGTACGCGGGCAATCACGGCTTTGAACTGCTCGCACCGGACGGCACGCTCCACGAGAACACCGCCGCCGCCGGCCTCATTGGCACCCTGGCGGACGCGGCCGGCCGATTAGCGCAGATGCTCCCTGATGTGCCGGGAATAGCCTTGGAGCACAAGCGCTTTGCGATTGCCATTCACTACCGCAACGCCGATCCCAACGACATCGACCGGGTCATCCGGGCGGCCCGTGAACTCGGGCGCGCCGAGGGGCTCCGCGTCACTCCCGGTCGCAAAGTCATTCAACTTCGCCCGAACATCGGCTGGAACACGGACACGACGCTCAATTGGCTTCTCCAGCGCATCGTGGGGAGCGACAGCGCCGCCGGCCCCGGTGCCGTGTTGCCGATCTACATCGGCGATGACCTCACTGACGAAGACGCCTTCGACGCGGTCGAATTCAACGGTATAGGAATCGTGGTGCGTCACAGCGAAGATGGCGATCGCCCGTCTGCCGCGCTATTCAGTCTCGAAAGCCCCTCCGCGGTCGCCGAATTCGTCCGTCGGCTGGCGACAGGTCTGGAAGAAGCGGCAGCGCCCGGCAATGCTTGGGAGCTCGTTTACGAGGGCTACGACCCGGCTAACGAGCGGCTGCGCGAAGCGCTGTGCACCGTCGGCAACGGCTACGTCGCGACCCGCGGTTGCGCGCCGGAGGCAACGGCATCTGAGGCATCCGGAGCACATTACCCGGGCACCTATGCCGCCGGCGTGTACAACGAGCTGGCCGATCAGGTCGCGGGCCGGACGATCGAGAACGAAAGCCTCGTCAACCTGCCCAACTGGCTGTCGCTGACGTTCCGGATCAACGGCGGAGCATGGTTTGACGTTGACGACGTCGAGTTGTTGTCCTACCGGCAGATATTTGACCTACGGAACGCGACGCTGACCCGCAAGCTCCGATTCCGGGACGGCTCGGGCCAGATCACCACGCTCACCCAGCAGCGCTTCGCGTCCATGCATCAGCCTCACGTGCTCGCCATGCAGACCACGATCGTTGCCGAGAACTGGTCAGGCACAGTCGAGTTCAGATCATTGCTGGACGGAACCGTGCAAAATACCATGGTCGCTCGCTATCGATCACTGTCGAGCACCCACCTCACCGAAACTGTGATCGACGAAATTGGGCCCGGCGCAGTGATATTGCAAACTCAAACGTCGCAATCACGCATCGCGATCGCAGTCGGCGCGCGCAGCACCGTGTGGTGCGACGATATCCGGGCCGACGCGCGGTACACCCCCGTGCATGAGGGCAACCGGTGCGGTCACGACATCCAGGTCCCGATTTCTGCGGGGCAGTCGATCACGTGCGAGAAGGTGGCGACCATCTTCACCGGTCGCGACCCCGCCATATCCGAGCCGGCGGGCACCGCGCAGCAATACCTCGATGCGGCCGGCGGCTATGCCGATCTCCATCAGCAGCATGCCCGGGCATGGGCCCGGCTGTGGGAGCAATGCAACGTCGGCCTTTCTGACAGCCCAGACGCGCTGCGGGTGCTGCGGCTGCATTTGGTGCACCTGCTGCAGACCATTTCGCCGCACACCGCCGAGCTCGACGCCGGAGTCCCCGCGCGCGGGCTGCACGGCGAGGCCTACCGCGGGCATGTCTTCTGGGATTCGCTGTTCGTCTCCCCGGTGCTGAACTTTCGCATGCCGAACGTGTCGCGGTCGCTGCTGCTCTATCGGTACCGGCGGCTTCCCGAGGCCCAGCTCGCGGCCCGGGCGGCCGGGTACCTCGGCGCGATGTACCCCTGGCAATCGGGCAGCGACGGGCGCGAGGTGAGCCAGCAACTGCACCTCAATCCCGAGTCCGGCCGGTGGAACCCGGATGCCAGCGCGCGGGCGCACCATGTCGGCCTCGCCATCGCGTACAACACCTGGCAGCACTACCAGGTGACCGGTGACCGTCAGTTCCTTATCGACTACGGAGCCGAGATGCTGGTCGAGATCGCCCGTTTCTGGGTAGGCCTGGCCAGTTTCGACGACAGTCGCGGCCGCTACACGATCCGGGGCATCATCGGGCCCGACGAGTTCCATTCGGGCTACCCGGGCAAGGAATACGACGGAATAGCCAACAACGCCTACACCAACGTGATGGCGGTCTGGGTGATCCTGCGCGCGATGGACGCTCTGAACCTGCTGCCGCTGCGGGACCGGCTCGACCTTGTCGGCAAACTCGACCTGGCGGCCCACGAACTCAACCGCTGGCACCAAGTTACGCGCCGCATGTTCGTTCCCTTCCACGACGATGTGATCAGTCAGTTCGAAGGCTATTCGGAACTGGCGGAACTCGATTGGGAGCGCTATCGGCAGCGGTACGGAAACATTCAGCGGCTCGATCGCATCCTGGAAGCCGAAGACGACAGCGTGAACAACTACAAGGCGTCCAAACAGGCCGACGTGCTGATGTTGTTCTATCTGCTGTCGTCCGAAGAGTTGCTAAGCGTGTTCGGCCGGCTCGGCTACCGCTTCGCGCCCGAGCAAATCCCGAAGACGGTCGATTACTACCTCGCGCGCACCTCGGACGGATCGACGCTGAGTGCCATCGTGCATTCGTGGGTCCTTGCCCGCGCCAACCGACACAACGCCATGAGGTACTTCGTGCAGGTGCTCGCCTCCGACATCGTCGACATCCAGGGCGGCACCACAGCGGAAGGAATACACCTGGCCGCGATGGCCGGCAGCGTCGACCTGCTGCAGCGATGTTTCACCGGGCTGGAAACGCGCGACGACCGGCTGGTCATCGGCCCGCACTGGCCGGAAGCGCTCGGCCCCGTCGAGTTCGCGTTCGTATACCGGGGCCAACGTCTTCACCTCAAGATCAGTGGACGAACCGGCACCCTGACCTCTGAAGCCGGGAACGCTGGACCGATCCTGGTCGAATGTCGCGGTAGCGTGCAACCTCTGATGCCCGGGCGCACCATCGAGGTCGCGTGACGACACCCGGCCGGTGACAATTACCCCCGAAAACGAGGTCGAACGGCCCTGCTGAAGGCCGACATCGCCCAATAACGTTTGAGATTGGCGGACCGGGGCCGTTCCGCTAGCCCAGCTGTCAGATCGGGAGGAAGCGATGAACCATCCGCAGTCATCGGAGCGGATCGTGGTAGGTATCGACGGCTCAGACGCGGCGATCTATGCGGCCAAGTGGGCGGTCACCGAGGCCGTCAGCCGCAACATCCCACTACGGCTGATCCATGCCGTCCCCAACCGGCGTGCGGGTGCGGCCACCTTTGATGAAAGCGTGGATGTCGAATACGCCCAAGCGTCGCTGCGCGCCGCAAATGCGGCGCTCCAAGCCACGGGCGAGCCGGTCAAAGTCGAATCCGACATCGTGCACGGATCGCCGGAGAGCGCGTTGATCGACGCATCGCGACACGCGGCCATGGTTTGCATAGGCTCCGTGGGCATCGGGCGAGTCGCGCGCAAGCTCCTCGGCTCGACCGCGGATGCCGTGGCCCGCAAAGCGCATTGCCCGGTGGCGATCATTCGCAGCAGCCGCGAAGCCGCGGCGTCGGATTCCGGATATGTCGGCGTCGTCGTCGACGATTCACCCGGCAACGACGCGGTTCTCGAACTTGGGTTCCGGGAAGCGCGGCTTCGTGAGGCACCGATCTTGGCGCTGGGCGTGTGGCGCTGGGGTTTGGGCGAAATTCCCTACCAACAGCTGGACCATCGACTTGGTCCCTGGGTCTCTCAGTATCCCGAGGTGCACGTCCTCCCGGCCGCCGCGAGGAGCGGAGCCGCTGACTTTCTCACCCAAACGCAGGAATCAGTTCAACTCGCGGTGGTGGGGAGCGGGGACGCCGGTAAGGTCGCGCGGTTGGTCGGTCCAATCACTCACGGCCACAACGGATGTTCGGTACTGGTGGTACGCAGTTGACGCCGGGTGCGTGGCCATGCCGCTTATGAAGCCACCTATGAACTTTCGCGTGCCGGCAGTGCGGCGATCAGTGGCGTGTCGACACCGAGTCGGCCCATGTCTTCGGCGCCACCCGGGGAGCCCAGCGGGCCGTCTCGGCCCGGGAGCGTTTGGCTGAAGAAAGCGGCGTTGTCGGCCAGGTGCTGCAACTGGTCATCGGGCAGATCGCCCTCCCAATAGATCGCCTCGACGCGACAAAGCGGTTTGCACGCGCAACAGTCGACGCACTCATCCGGATTGATGTACATCGTCCGGGCGCCCTCATAGATGCAGTCCACGGGGCATTCCTCGACGCAGGACTTCTCCATCACATCTACGCATGCGGCACCGATCACGTAAGTCATAAGCTAGGACGGTACGAGTTCGGGGCGCCGAAGGAGCCTACCGAACGACCTCGAAGCGCGGGACCAAAGGCCCTGGCGCGCAATCCCACCGCCGCGGGCCCGAAATTGGTCCGTGATCAACCGGGGCGAACGACAATCACCGGAACCGTTGCCGCTTGGGCCACGGCGGAGCTGACCGAACCCAAAAGCATGCCGGGAAAGCCCCCGCGGCCGTGGCTTCCCACCACCACCAGCTGAGCACGTTCGGATTCCGTGAGCAGCCAATGGGACGGCTTGTCGCAGAACAGCAATCGCTCCACGCGCACATCCGGATACTGCTCCTGCCAGCCCGCCAGGCGTTCGGCGAGGAGCTCATGTCCTTGGCTCTCGCGGTCGCGCCAATCCATGCCGAGGACCGGAAACACCCCCACATCGCTCCATACGTGGATCGCCAGCAACCCGACTCCGCGGCGCGAGGCCTCATCAAAGGCCAGAGCGGTCACCGCTTCCGACGCGGGCGATCCGTCGATGCCCAGCAGCACCGGCGCGTTGGGATCGGGAGCCGCGCTGTCCTCGGCGTGGATAACCGCTACCGGGCAGTGGGCATGGTGAACCAGTCCCGTGGTGACCGAGCCCAACAGCAGACGTCCCAACGCACCCATGCCCTGACTGCCGGCGACGACCATCCAGGCCTGCTTGGAGGCATCAATCAGCGCCGGCACAACGCTGGAATAGATTAGCTCGGTGCGTATTTCAGGTGGCTCGGACCCGCCGAGGCTGCTGCTAAGCGTCTTGCGCGCCTGATCAATGACCTGCCGCGCGTCGTCTTGCTGCCACTCGGGCATGTCCGCATACAGTTGACCCACCGGCCAGCCGACGACCACGGGTGGGACGGCGTGCATCAGCGTGATGGGCAATTTGCGCATGACGGCCTCGCGGGCGCCCCAGGCCACGGCGGCGTCGGATGCCGCTGACCCGTCCACGCACACCAATACTCCGAATTTGCTTGCAATATCCGGCACTTCGGACTCCTCGTTATGAAACCGCCTCGGCGGACGTCGACGCCTCTTCAACAAAGTGGGGCAGCTCGATCTCCACATGGCGAATCGATCCGTAATCCATTGGCTCACAAGGCCACCCGAGATCGAAAAAGACCGTGAGCATCAGATGATTCTCGCCCAGCACGTCCGCCACGAAGCGGCCAATGCCATGAGCTCGGGCGATCCGGGCCAGACGTTTGAGCAGGGCCGTTCCGACGCCGAGCGAATGGTCTTCGTGGGCGACCACTATCGCGACTTCGGCGGCTTTCGGAGCTTCGCCGGCTTCGCCGACAAAGGTGTAGTTCGCGACACCGATCAGGCGGGTGGCGTCGAATGCGCCGAGGGCGAATTGCCCTTGGACGGGCTCGGTCAGCTCGCCGACGACTTCGTCAAGCTGGACCGCCTGCAGCGTAAAGAACCGGTAGTAGCGATCATGATCGCTGAGGTGTTGATGGAGTGTCCTGACGGCTTCGGCATCGTCGGTGGTGAGGCGACGCAACGACACGACCCGTCCGTCGAGCAGTTGGGCCGTAACCGCGACATCAACTGGTTGATCGCTCATGATCTCTCTCAGTGCCGTTTTGATGGCCGTTTTGATGGCCGTTTTGATGGCCGTCTTAATTCCGTGCCGATGGTATTTGTCCGCACCCGACGTTATTCGGAGTCGGGGCCGATTCGAAGGGGCGTTAGACCCCACGCATGCGCCATAGGTCCCGGGGCAGTGTTTAGTGATCGGTCAGCGGAGCGATCCAGTGGACCCGGGTACCACCCTCCGGTGGATTGCCGATTTCGCAGGTGCCGCCGAGTTGTTCGGCGCGGTAGTTCATATTGGCCAAGCCGCTGCTGCGCAAATTGTCGACGGGTATGCCACAGCCGTTGTCGATGATGTCGAGGATGAACATGTCGGCGACGCTGATCTCGACGGTCAGCCGCGACGCACCGGAGTGGCGAAGGGCGTTGCTAACGGCTTCCGTGGTGACCGCTTCGGCGTGCTCGCCGAGTTCACCGCCAACGGCGGTCATCGGCCCGTGCATGCGCACGGTGGTCACAATGTCACGACTTTCGGTCAGGTCGGCGACCACTCGTTGCAGCCGATGTCGAAAGTCCCCATACTTTCCCAACGGGGATTTGAGCTGGAAGATGGTCGTTCGGATTTCCTCGATGATGGTTTGCAGATCATCGAGCGTGCGGTTGAGGCGGTCGGCAACCTCCGGCGAACGCGCCCTGGCGAGCGTGCCCTGCAGGTCCATGCCGGCGGCGAATAGCCGCTGGATGACATGGTCGTGCAAATCGTGCGCGATGCGCTCACGCTCGGCGAGGATCGTCAGCCGGCGCGCGTCCTCACGCGCCGACGCCAGCACGAGTGCCATCGCGGCGTGAGTGGCGAAATCGCTCACCAGGTCGATATAACTTTCGTCGAATGGCGGCTGATCGGCGCCGCGAGCGATCGCGATCACGCCGGCGACTTGATCGTGGGCGCGCAGCGGCATCACGATCGCGGGGCGCTGCCCGACGTCGGTGAATGCCTGGATCGGGTATCTCAACGCCTCGGTGATCAGCGGCTTACCGGAACGGAAGACATGGCCACTGGTGGAACCGTCCACCGGAACTCGCCGGCCCATCACCTCGGCGGCATGAACCCCCACCGCGGCAGACACCACCAGCGTGTCGGTTTCGTCATCGGGGAGGTCGGCGTCGGCCCGAACTAGCACGATCGCCTGTTCGGCATCGGTCAGGATGCGCGCGCGCTCGGCGATCAACAGCAGCGGGCGCCGGTGCGGCTCGGCGCTCGACAGCAGCGCGGTGGTGATCTCGCGGCTGGCCTCCATCCACTTCACCGACGTCCGTTCGCGCTCGAACAGTTGCGCGTTGTCGATGGCGACCGCGGCCGCAAACGCCAGCGCGCGAGCGGCAACCTCGTCGGATTCGGAGAACACCCGCGTCGGGTCGACATGGGTCAGATACAGGCTGCCGAACACGGTCTCACGGAGGGTGATCGGCACCGCAAGGAAGGCCCGCATGGGAGGGTGGTGTTCCGGGAACCCGACGGCCGCCGGATGCGCGGTCAGGTCATCCATGCGCAGAGCTGGCGTGTCCAGGAGTGACACGCTCAAAACTCCCTTGCCAACCGGCAGGTGTCCGATGCGCCCCACCGTCTCGGCATCCATTCCCTCGTGGATGAACGAGACCAGGTTGCCCTCGGGATCGCGCACGGCCAGCGCGCCGTAGGGGGCAGAGGTCAGTTCCCTGGCCGCCGCAATGATGCGGTGCAGCGTTGCGTCAAGATCGAGGTCTGCGCCGATCTCGACGAATACGCGCAGCAATTGCTCCATTTGATCGCGCGCCGCCAGCAACTCATCGAGTTGCGCATGCATCCTGCTAAGCAGCCCACGCTGGCCCAGCCCCGCAAAGGCTGAACTGCGTTCGTCGCTGGCCACCCGACCTGATACCTCCACGACAACTACCGCCATCTGGCAGCTTGCGTTGGCACGAAACGACACCAAGAACCTGGATAACGCGTAGTTGCCAATACCCAGCTTAACCCGAACGGATCAGGCCGCCTAAAACCGATGGCCCCGGCGCCAACCGCTCATCGCCGCACCGGCGCGGTGGCTGCGAGCAAACACACCAGGCAAGTCCTGGGCCGCGCTGGCTAGTCCTGCGGCGTTTCGGTCGACATGGTCGGGTGGCCGGGCCGTTGATCCAATTTCGAGGCGAACACCGCTGCCTGTGTCCGCCGCTCCATGCCCAGTTTGGCCAGCAGCCGCGACACATAGTTCTTCACCGTTTTCTCGGCGAGAAACATCCGGGCGGCGATCTGCCTGTTGGTCAAACCTTCACTGAGCAGCCCAAGTAGCGTTCGCTCCTGTTCGGTCAACCCGGAAAGTGGGTCTTCGCGCTCCGCTGCGCCACGCAGCTTTGCCATCAACGCAGCGGCCGCCCGGTTATCCAGCAGAGATTTTCCGGCACCGACCTCTTTGATCGCGTGGGCGAGCTCCATGCCCTTGATGTCCTTGACGACGTAGCCGCTGGCGCCGGCCAGAATCGCCTCGAGCATCGCTTCATCGGAGGTGAAGGAGGTCAACATCAGACACCGCAGGTCGGGATGATCGGACACCAGGTCGCGGCACAGTTCGATTCCGTTCCCATCGGGAAGACGCACGTCAAGCACGACGACGTCGGGCTTCAACGCCGGTATCCTCGCTTTCGCTTCCGATACGGAACCGGCTTCACCGACGATTTCGAGCTCAGGGTCCGATGCGAGCAAATCGGCTAGACCACGTCGAACGACTTCATGGTCGTCGACCAGGAAAACCTTGACCATTACGAGTCCCTCCTGCTGGCCGTCCGAGGCCAGGGTCATGGAACGACCGACTCAATATCCCACATCTTTATAATCACCCGGTCTCACAAATGTTGTCGATTGACGACGAGCAGCGAGCAGTCGGCGTCCTGCAGGATCGCACTGCCGACCGGTCCGACGAGTTCATCCAATTGCTGACGGTTGTGCGTGCCGACAATGACCAACCGCACCGACCGGTGGTTGTAAGCCAGGTACTCCAGGAGGCTGCCGTGTACCACCATCGATTCCACGCGGAGATCCGGATAGCGGCGCTTCCACTGCGCGAGCCTTCGATCTAGGTCGGCGAGTGCCCGGCGATTCCCTTCGGGATCCGCCGCCTCCCTATCTCCCGGCGCGGTTCGCCGGCAGATGATTGCCCGGATGGCAGCGTCGCGCAGCCGGGCCTCTTCGAGGGCGGCGCCCAGCAACACACCGTTGTTGGGAGACCCGTCCACCTCGACGACCACCCAATCCGCCGGCCGGTGGAGGTGGTCGTCGTGGCCTCGAATGATCGCCACGGGGCACCTCGCCGATACGGCCAGAGCCGCGGCGGTGGAACCCACCCGACCCGCTCGAAAGTGACGTAATCCGACCGCGCCCACGCACAACATGGCCGCCGATGCCGATGCGCTGATCAAAGACCCGATCGCGGGCCCGGGAGTAACCTCGGTCTCTATCTTCACCGGTTTGCCTAAGGCCTCGATCGCCGTGAGTGCGTGGCGAATCGCCAGTTCCGCGGTGGCCTGCCCGGTTTCGGAGTTGTCGTCCTGTGCGCTCGCGCACAGGAGGCGCACGGGGGCGTCACGACTGAGCGCCTCGTCGACCGCCCACAGCGCTGCGCGTATCGCCGCCTTTGAGCCATCGATACCGACGACGATCGACTGGGGCGTGGCTAACTCTTTCATAGACGCGGCCTGCGGCTTAATGGCGGACCACAAGCACCGAGCAGTCGGGGTAGCCCACAATCGGATGGCAGTTCGGGGTAGCCAGCCCGACCATCTCGGCGGCGTCAGCGCTGCCCACCACGGCCAAGTCGATGGCGCTGCTCTGTTTCTCCCCGGACTTCACCCCGGTGCCCGCGGCAACGGTCTGGACGTGCACATCTGGGTAGCGTCGGATCCAGCTGTTCAATCGCCGATCGATCTGCCGCACGGTAGCGTGGCGGCGCCGTCCTTCCTCCATTGCCTGGTGCACGACCTCGTCGTTGTCCGCCTCGTCATTGAGGACGACGGCGATCACACCGAGCTCTGTCGGCGATCCGTCGGGGTTGGTGCGGATGATCGCTACCGGACATTGCGCACGCGCGACCAACGCGGCAGCGGTTGGGCCCAACAACCCGTCACACGCCCATCCCCGCCTGGCGGTGCCCACGCAAACCATGGCTGAATCCTGTGATTCATCGATCAACACTTGCGCGGGATCCCCTGAGAGAACAGCCGTTTCGATCTCGACTGGTTTTCCCGCGCTCTGTATGGCGCAGCCGGCTTGGGATAGCGCCATTTCGGCGCGTTCGAGCTCCCACTCCGAGATCGGCGCCGAACCGATCTGCGCCTCCGGGGGGCGGATGACGTAGACCAGGCGAAGGGGCAGCTGCCGACTCAGCGCCTCGTCGATCGCCCACTTGGCGGCGTTAACCGCGGCTTGCGAGCCGTTGACGCCAACGACCACCGACTTCGCGTCCAGCTGGTTCATGTCGGCTCCTGGCTAGTCTGATGCGCTCAATGTCAGGCTATTGCGCGGCGGCCTTCTGCGGAGGGGTCGTTAGGCCTCATCTGGGAAGCCGTTCGTCCCCGGGCCGTGCGATTGAGGTTCAGACTTCGGCGACGTCGAAGGGTTCTGCAGATTGCGCGAATAATTTCTCCACATCCGCCCGATCACAGGCGGTCGTTCCGGGTGTCATCAGCATGGCCGCGCCGGCGGCGATGCCCAGCCGAACGCATTTGACCAGCGGCCATCCGCGACTCAGCCCCACCGCGATCGCGGCTACCATCGCGTCGCCCGCCCCCACGCCGCTCCCGCATGACATCGGAATCGCCGAAAAACGCTGGCTCACATACTCCGTCGCAAGCAGCGCGCCATGAGATCCCAACGAGACCAACACCACTTCCGCACGACCGCTATCAACGAGTTCATGCGCCGCGGCGAATTGTTCGGCCTCGGTGGCCAGGGGCCGTCCCACACATTCCCGCAGTTCCCGCACGCTTGCTTTGAGGAGAAACACCCCGGAGGAGACGTGCCGCAAACCGCCGCCGGAGGTGTCCAGGATCAGGCGGGCGCCCAGCTCCTGGCAGATGTCGGCAACCCGCTGGTAGAAGTCGGCGGGTACGCCCGGCGGCAGGCTGCCACTGGCCACGACGAATTCGGCCGACTTTGCCGCCGTGCGCAGCTGGTTGAGACAGCGCTCCCGTTCGGGCACTGTCAGCTGCGGCCCCGGAAGGACGAACCGGTACTGCTGGCCACTGCTGGTTTCGCTGACGGTGAAGCTCTCTCGCGTTGCCGCGGCGATCGGAACTTGCCAAAACGGCACACCTTCGTCGCCGAGCAGCCGCGCGATGAGGCCGCCGGTCGCCCCGCCCGCGGGGAATACCGCCAACACCGACCCGCCCAGCGTGTGTGCGATGTGCGCGACGTTGATGCCGCCGCCGCCCGGGTCGTAGCGGGTGGCCTGGCAGCGCAATTTCTCGGTTGGCCGCACGATGTCCACACTTGTCGTGATGTCGAGCGCCGGATTCATGGTCAACGTGACGATTTGGGGTCGGCGCGCAGGCGGCTGTGCTGGCGTCTGCATGTTCGTTGACTCCACTCGTCGTCGACGGTTATAGGCCGGTGGGGTATGTTTCCGGTGTTTCGCCGGCGATCCACAGACTCGTCACCTCGAGAGGTTCAAGCGCCCGGGTCCTGTCGATATGAATCATCGCGTCGAATTGGTCGGCGGGCCGGACGTGGAAGTAGTGGCTTTGCCGTTCGGTTTCGGGCTGGTAGATCACGCCGATGGCGCGCCCCAACCGAACGGCACTGAGCGGGTCCGCGGCTTCGGAGCTGATGTGTGCCGACACCAGGAACGCGCTCCTGCCGGTCTCGTGTAGGAGTTCTTCGATACTCCCATTGAGCGCCGGGCGAACGGCCTTTCGTTCGGCTATGCCGCCCCACTCGCTGGCAGCGGTCACCGTGCCCGTGTATGTGCTTAACCCGATGAGACGTGAGTCATCGCCGTACCGCTGGCGGACAAGTTGACCGAGCGTGAGTTGTCCGTCGGCCCACACTTCGGTCGCCCGCGCGTCCCCGACGTGAGAGTTATGGGCCCACACCACTATTCGGGCGGTCGGCACGTCGTGGTGGCGATCCAGATGATGCAGCAGTGCGTCAAGAGTCTGCGCCATGTGCTTGTCACGCAAGTTCCACGAGCTGACACGCCCGCCGAACATCGCGCGGTAGTACACCTCCGCATTGCGCACCGTCTGCGCATTTTGCTGGGCGTAGAACAGTTCGTCCTCGGCGAGCAGTCCGTCCCTGCGCGCGTAGACCAAAGCATTGCGCTGGATCTCGACCAGCTGGTCGATCGCTTCATTCTCACACGACGGACCGGCGCCGAAAGCCGCCGAAAAGCCATACGCCTGACCATCGTCGGCCGAAGCGTGGTCAAAGCACCCATAACGGTCCCGCGCCCGAGCCGCCGCCTTCGGGTCGACCCTGTCGAGGTAGGTGATCACCTCGTCCATCGAGCGGTGCAGGCTGTAGAGATCCAGGCCGTAGAAGCCGGCCTGCCGCTGACCGGTCGACTCGTGCAGCCGGTTACGCCTGCGCAGCCAGTCGACAAAGTCGCGAACGACGGTGTTGCGCCACATCCACGCCGGAAAGCGCTCGAATCCGCTCAACGCTTCGTCGGCGCTCTTGTCTTGGCCGAGACCGCGAACGTAACGATTCACCCGGTAGGCGTCGGGCCAGTCCGCCTCCGCGGCGACGGCACAGAAACCCTTCTCGTCGATCAGCCACTTGGTGATCTCGGCCCGAGCCTTGTAGAACTCGTGCGTGCCGTGCGAGCCCTCACCGATCAGTACGATCCGCGCGTCACCGATCAACTCCTCCAACGTCTCGCGCGGCGGGATGCCCTCCGGACAATCGATGGCCACGCTGCCGATCACCTCGGCCGGGGTACGCGCCGCGGCTTCGCTGATCCGGGCCTCGGTCGTCGGGGTGGCCAACAACTCACGCACCTCTTCGTCGCTGACCTGGCGGAAGTCCCAAAACGACTCCCCGACCGCGAAAAATGGGGTGGGCATCGACGCGCATACGACATCGTCGACGAGGCCGGCGAATTCCCGGCAGGTGGATTCCGGGGCCGCCGGCACCGCGATCACGATGTGGGCGGGCTCGGCTTCGCGCAGCGCCTGCACCGCCGCGAACATGCTTGCGCCGGTGGCCAAACCGTCGTCGACGAGGATGACCGTCTTGTTGGTCACGTCGACGGGGGGACGTCCGTTGCGATAGGCGGCCTCGCGCCGGACCAGCTCCCGACCCTCCCGCTCGGCGATGGCGCGCAGTTCCTGCGGCGTGATCCGCAGGCCCCGCACGACGTCGTCGTTGACCACGACGCGGCCCCCACTCGCCAACGCTCCGACCGCGAACTCTTCATGGCCGGGGGCGCCGAGTTTGCGCACGATGAAGGCATCCAGCGGGGCGTGCAGCGCGGCCGCGACCTCCCAGGCAACGGGGAGCCCACCTCGCGCCAAGCCCAGGACGATCACGTCGTGTCGGTCGCGATAGGCGCTGAGGAGGTTTGCCAGCACCTGGCCGGCCTCGCGGCGGTCGCGGAACACGCGCCGCGGCGAGTGCCGGGTGACGTCAGCTGCTGTGGCCATTACGCACCGCGATCGTCAGTTGGCGGACTGAACCTGAACGCGCCGCTCGGTCGGCTTCGGCTCGGCAAGCGCCACGGAGACGGTGAGGATGCCCTTGTCGTAGGTGGCCTCGATGTTGTCTTCATCGGCGCCCGCCGGCAGCGACACGGTGCGAACGAACGAACCGTATGAGAATTCCGAGCGTCCATCGAAATCTTTCTTCTCGCTACGCTCGGCCTTGATGGTCAGTTGTCCTTCGCGCACCGTGATTTCGATGTCCTTCGCAGGGTCGACGCCCGGCATCTCCGCGCGCACCACGTAGCGCCCGTCCTTGATCTCGTCCTCGAGTTTCATGACGCGGGTATCGAAAACGGGACGGAGTCCGGCCAGGGGAGGGAAGCCGCCGAACAGCTCCGAGAACTCCGGGAAGAGCGACATCGCCCGACGCTGAACGGGAAGAGTGCTCATGGATGTCTCCTCAAATCTCGAGAAAAACCGCTAAACGCGTTGACGATGTCCATCCGACCAGTCCGCCGCAATCGGCGGTAGGGACCGAAGTCCCGGGCTTGCGGGCCGTTCGTCGGCTCGGTGACTACTCGGCGGCCCGGGTGGGACGCACGCCGATGTAGGCCATCACACGGTTGAGGATGAGCTCGTATGCGTCGCCGTCTTCGACCAGCCGGACCAGTCCCTGGCGGCGGAGAAAGCCGTCGAGGCGTCGATCCAGCGGCCAATCGGCATAGGTGTCATCGGCATCGCCTGAGTTCAGGAACCGCCACGCGAGCGAATCGACGTCGGAGTCGGTCAACAGCAGCGGACCGCCGAGCGTTGCACTCATGTCACTTCCTTCGCGCGCAGGGTGGTCTGAGCATTTCCGGGGTGAGCACGTCCCGCATAGGGCCTGAAGTCACTTGATGACAGGGTTGCCGGCAAATTCGGCAGGGTCGCGAATTCGGCTATTCGCCGCCCGCGTGATCCGTTATGGCGGCTTGCATCGCCGCAAAACGTGATCGTGCCCGCTCGTCGGCGGCCTTCTGCTCGGCGGCCGTGACGACGATTGCGTCTGGGCCCGGGAAGACGGTCGCCTCTTCACCGGTGTCAAGCCATCGAACGCGGTATGGCGGCCCGCCATCCGGCGACCGCACCGCGGTGATCAATCCGCGCAGGTCCCGATGCCCGATCCTGCCGCTCTTGATTACCAGCCAGTCCCCGACGTTGGCCTCCATCACCGGCTCCTTCTCATTGATGGTGGAAAGGGTTGGACCCCGAGGGTTCGGTGCAGCGCTAGCGGTGGAGCTCCAAGACATCGCGCAACGGTCGCCGCGGCGTGCGCTCCGGAGCCACTTCGCCCGCCGGCTCGATGCCGACCCGGATCAAAACCTGCGGCACGCCTGTGGCACCGGGCATGAGCTCCCGGATGATGTCGCGACCGGCTTCGAGCTCCGTCAGGTGCGTCACGATGCAAGTCGCCAATCCGGCCATCGTGCACTCGAGCAGGACCTCCGAAAGCGCCTGCCCGCAATCAAGGGCATCCGCGCGGGTCTCACCGTGGGTAAACAACACCAGGATCGTCGCCTGGTCGTGGGTGCGCGCGGAATCCTTCCGGGTGTCCCCTTTGCCGGGAAACCGGCGGTTCACCTCAACTCCGCGGCGCTGCTCCTCGGACATCAGCGCGCTTTCGGGTATCCCTTCCAACTCCCTGGAAGGCGCTGTCCACCAATCTAATTCGTAATGGTAGAGATCGTCGTAGCGGCGTAGCGACTCGGTGAGCCGAGAGGCCTCCGCCAGGCGCGGTCGCGCGTAATCGGTCAATATTGCCAGCTCGGCCAAATCGTTGTCGTACGAGCTGCGCAGCACGGGTTCGAACGACACCCAGTTCTTTGGCGCGCGGAACGCACGGCGATCTGTTCGCCGACGCAGTATCGCGTCAGCGCGGTCGCGCCGGGCTTGGCTGACGTAGTCCATCGCAGCGAAGTCGATCGAGGCAAGGTGGTCGAGATTGTTCGGGTTGGGAAACTGGTCGACGTTGGTGTCCCAGCCGGCGGCGGCCATCGCGACCCCGAAGTGATCGAGCACGGCGCCGCAGCTGATCATCGCTTCGCGACCTGAGCCGTCAGTCGAGGCCACTATCCTGTTCGGATCGGCGAACAGATCGACGTTGGTGCGGCCCGCCACCCATCGCCAAGGTTGGCTGTTGTGCAGTGAAGGTGCACGGCACGCAAGTTCGACTGCGCTGCTGAGGACGCCGGTGTCCACCGTCGTTTGGGTCATTGCACTCACCCGCTTCCCATCTCACTTCGACCCTCGGGCATCCGAACATCGCACGCCAGGGTCCTTGGTCCCGAGCGGCAGGTCATTGGGCCCTGAGGCTTTGGTCAGCGGCGGACAACGGACCGATCCGCCTAACGGCAATTAAAGCTGTTAGCCCCCGCGACGCCGTTTGGCGTCAAAGGGCCCCGCCGAGCGGGACATACGGCTCTAGTAACTACTGCGGCGTCCACCTACCGTCGATAGCGAACCCGAAACTCGGCAGGGGATCGACACCATGGATGCGAAGCTGGACACCCAGACTCTCAAGAACGCGGTGCAGCTCGCCTGCCGGGCTCCGTCGGTGCACAACAGCCAGCCGTGGCGGTGGGTGGCAGAGAATGGGGTATTGCGCCTGTTCGTCGATCGTGACCGAACGGTGCCGGGCACGGACCGCTCGGGCCGGGAAACGATCATCAGTTGTGGAGCCGCGCTCGATCACCTTAGTGTCGCCATGCTTGCTGCGGGTTGGCAGGCGGAAATCGAACGGTTCCCCAACCCGAACGACACCGACCATCTGGCGTCGATCGAATTCACTTCCGTTGATCGCGTCACCAGCGCCCAGCGCGACCGCGCCAAGGCGATTCTGCAACGCAGAACCGACCGGCTTCCGCTGGGCCAGCCCACCTACTGGAATCTGTTCGAACCTGTCTTGCGCAGCACATTCGATCAGAGCCTGGTGACGCTCGACGTCCTGTCCGACGACGTGCGACCGCATCTGGTCAAGGCCTCACAGCTCACCGAAGTGCTCCGCCGCGACGATGCGTCGTATCACGCCGAACTCGAATGGTGGACCTCACCGTTCGCATCGGCCGAGGGTGTGCCGCCCAGCGCGCTGGTGTCCGACAAAGAAAGCCACCGGGTCGACGTGGCGCGCCAATTCCCGGTCAGGAGCCACCAGGACCGGCGCCCCAGGGTCGCGGTGGACTGGTCGAAGATCCTGGTGCTGTCCACCCCGGACGACACCAGGGCGGATGTCTTGAGGTGCGGCGAGGTGTTGTCGACCGTGTTGCTCGAGTGCACGATGGCCTTCATGGCGACCTGTACGCTGACCCATCTGATCGAAATCGATGAAAGCCGCGACATCGTGCGCAACCTGATCAACGGGCGAGGCGAACCGCAGGTGCTGATCCGCGCCGGGATAGCTCCGCCGATGGAAGCAGTTCCGCCGCCCACGCCGCGGCGTCCGTCGGGCGATGTCTTGCACATCCGCTAGACACCAATCGCACGCACGGCTAAGTGGTTGAACAAGTTTGGTCCCGGCGAGGCAGGACTTTTGGCCGACGCTGTTTCTCGGCTATTTTCGATAGCGTCATCGTCAATACGTACGACATAAGCCTCGTACACTCCCGCCCAATCGCGTGTTGATAAGAAGGGGTCTGATGTCTGCAACCGATGATGGGGTCACCATCCTGCCGGTGCACGAATGCTGGGATCTCATGGCAGGTGTAGCGCTGGGGCGGCTGGTCACCAGTGTTGACGGTCAGCCCGAGATCTTTCCCGTCAATTACGCCGTCCAGCGCCGCACCGTGCTGTTTCGCACCGCGGAGGGCACCAAGTTGGTCAGCACCGCGATAAATCATCGCGTGCTGTTCGAGGTCGACGACCATAGCGCCGCCGGGGGATGGAGCGTGATCGTCAAGGGCCATGCGCGCTCGCTTCGCACCAATGAGGAGATCGAGGAAGCCGAGCGTGCGCAAGTATTGCCCTGGACGGCGTCTGAGAAGTCGCACTATGTGCGGATCGTTCCCGAGATGGTTACGGGCCGCCGGTTCCGGTTCGGTTCGCCGCTGGAGAAGTCCGATCCCGCCTGACGGGCTCTGGCTAGCAACGCTGCGGGTTATGCGGTGCTGCGTTTAGGTATGCGCAGACGGCGCGGGCGCGGCACAAACTCCAGCGACAACAACACCATCAGCGCAGCCGGGATGTGGTGGGCACACAACACCACGTAGCGCCGCTCGGCCAACGAGTGGAACTTACGCAGGTAACGGTAAAGGGATTCGAGCCGGATCAGCGGGTCCAGCAAGTGGATCAATCGAAGCGCTACCCGCTGCAGGGGGCCCGGGCTGGCGGCGGCAAAAATCTCCGGAAACGCTGCGAACGCCAGGGAAAGCCTGCGTGCCCCATTGTTTTTCGCGTCGGAAATCATGTCGACACTGATACGCTCGTCGACGCCGTTGGGGGCGTCTGGGCGGCGGAACGGCACATCGAGGCTGACTTCTGATCCTTCCCCGGCGGTTGTGTATCGGTGAAAGGCCGCCACGCGCCCGCACCGGTCACGTGCGATGGCCAGCTTGATGCCGGGGTAGCGGCCTTGCAGGACCCTGTCCAGGTTCATGCAAAGCCCGCGTTCGCTGCGTGCGGCGCGGTGCGCGGCGTACAACACCTCGGTCAGCTCGGCGGTCAGCGCGCCGTCGAGCCTCTGCTCGTCGACGATCTCGGTGGTGACCCCGCAGTTGTGGGTGCGCTGCACCGCTTGGCGCAGGTTGCGATAACGGCGTCCCGTCAAACTGAAGTGGCGAACATCGATGACGACGTCGCGCCCGATCGGCACCGCCAGCATTGGCTGCCCGACCGTCTCCTTGCGCCACAACCCCAGGTGCCGCTCGCCGGCGGCCAATACGATGATCTGCCAGCCCCGGCCGCGGCACATGCGGACGAAATCGGCCACCAAATCGTCGAACTGGGTGGCGTCGCCGATCGGGTCGCCGCTGACGACGGCGAACCCAAGCCGGGTGCGGTAAGCGATCGCGGCGGACTTGTCGCTGTTGAAGTGATAGCTCTTGCTCGAGTGCATGGCAAACGGCGCCAACGCATCCTCGCGGGTGGCGTTGACCAGCGCCCACACCTGCTCCAGCAGCTCCGGCTGCGGCTGTGCCGTAGTAGGCCACATGAGTGCGAACCCACTGCCGGCCACCAAAACGTTGCCGAGCACGCCAAAAGACAAGAAGTGCGCACACAGCCCCGCGCCCACCGCGGCGGCGGCGACCATCGTGTGCCTGAAGGTCACCGGCCGGCCAAGAAAAATGCCGCGCGCCATCAGGGCCACCGCGGCAAGTAAGGCCACCGACCACCCGAACCAGCCGGGCGCAACACGGTCGTAGCCGAGGTGTTCGCGCACGATCAGCGCCGCCAGCCAGCCCAGCACGCATAGCAGCATCGCCACGCTGGTAAAGCGAATCCCCGGGACATCGGCTCTGACCAAGACCCGTTCGCGGCCACGCGCTGTGACGGCGCCGCCAGTGTCCCGACCGACCTTCACGCCGCGCTCCCTTTAGCCTGTTGCCGAGAGGCAGCTGGGGGCTGGTCAGACACGGTCAACCTTTTCCAAAGCGCATTTCGGGACGGTCGCACGCCCCCGTATTGAAATTAATCGGCGCGGCCGCGCGCTTACGAGAGCCGTTTGTCCTCGGAATACGGCACTAAGTCCCTCAGCTGTTCGCCGACCGCTTAGCCGAACGGCACTTCAGCGCTCTCCAGGATCGGGCAGCGCAGCCGGTATCCGTCGAAGGTTGTTAACTGCAGTTGATTTCGGCCACCGCCATGTGGACCAACTCCGGCACGGCGCGCGCGACCTGCGGGGTCAAGCCGATGCCATGACCGGTGTCGGCCACTTCCACCGTGAACACCACGAGCTTGTCCGGTACTCGGCCAAGCGCCTGACCCAGCTCATGGGCGCGGCGGAGGCCGACGCGGTGTGAGCTCAACCCGTCGGCCCCGGTTACCAGGTCGCCCAGGGTGCAACGACGAACGCGGCCCGGCACCGGCGGAGTTCCGACCGCGGCATCGATCACGATGGCCAGCCCGGCACCGGACCACGCCTCCAGCAGGCCCATGGGTTCCACGATGCCAGTTACGACACGAATATCCGGCAACGCGAGGTCTTCCAGCGCCGCAGCGACGGCAAGGCCTACGCCGTCGTCGGTCCGATAGCTGTTGCCGAGGCCGACAACGACTGTTCCCCGTTTAGTCCCGCTGCCATCCACCGCTCATCCCCGCTGCACCGTCAGCGTCAAGAAGTGCGTCGAGCAGGAGATGCAGGGATCGTAATTTCGAATCGCCCGCTCACACATGACGGTCAGCGCAGCGTCATCGAGGGCGAGGTTGTCGCAGACCACGCGGGCCAAGTCAGCTTCGATGGCGGCCTGGTTCTGGGAAGTCGGTGGGATTATCGTCGCCGCGGAAACCAGCCCCTCCGCGTCGATCTGATATCGGTGATAAAGCAGGCCTCGGGGCGCCTCGCTGACGCCGTGCCCAACGCCCGCTCGGGCCGGAACTTCGACAAACGGTCGCGACGGCCGCTCGTATCCATCGATGATCCGCAGCGCCTCCTCGATCGCGTAGACCACCTCGACCGCGCGGACGATGATGCTGCGGAACGGGTTTCGGCATTCGGACGAAAGCCCGGCCGCGGCGGCCGCCTGGGCCGCTATCGGCGACAGCTCCGACGAGTTGAGGCAATAGCGCGCCAACGGCCCGGTCATGTAGCGGCCGCCGTCGAGCGTCGCATGCAGCGCGGTGGAGTGCGGAACCTGCGACTCGCGCACGTGCTCGGTGAAGTCGGCCACCGGGAACGACGGGCCGGCGCTGCGTGCGATGACGCCGTTCTCGATCGGATACCGGCCTGGCCGGCTCAGCGCCAGCATTTCGTGGTCAAGCTCGAGGTCGGGGAAATCGAACCCGGACGCCCACTCGACCGTCGCCAGCGCGTCGTCCATGGTACGACGCAACTGCTCGGCCAGCGGGGCGAACTGCGACCGGGTGGGCACCGAGTAGAAACCGCCCACGCGCACATTGATCGGATGGATCGAGCGCCCGCCGACGAATTCCATCAGCTGATTGCCCGCCTTCTTCAGTCTCAGCCCACGCTCGACGACCGCCCGCTCGTCACGGGCCAGGGCGATCGCGTCGGGGTAGCCGAGGAAGTCCGGTGCGTGCAGCAGATAGATGTGCAACATATGGCTGTGCATCCATTCGCCGCAGTACAGCAGCCGACGCAGCGCGATGAGCTCGGGATCCAATTCGACGCCGCAGGCGTTTTCGATCGCGTTGCAGGCGCTGAATTGGTAGGCGACGGGGCAGATTCCGCAAATCCGCGCGGTCAGGTCCGGCGGCTCGGTGTAAGCGCGGCCACGCAGGAATGCCTCGAAAAACCGTGGCGGCTCATAGATGTTCAGTTCGACGCTTTCCAGCGCGCCGTCCTTCAGCGAGACATGCAGCGCTCCTTCGCCCTCCACTCGCGTCAGCGTGCCGACGCTGAGTGTGCGATTCGCCGGATTCACGGCTTGCTCCGCTCGGAAGCGAACGTGGCGACGTTGAACGTCGAGAACACGCGGTCGATGCCACCGTCGGACATCCCGTCGCGGCGGAGCAGCGGAATCAGCGTCGCCGTTTGCGGCACCGCGGACGGCCCGAAACAGCCGTAGCAGCCACGACGATGACTGGGGCACAAGGCTCCACAGCCGGCGTGGGTGACCGGCCCCAGGCAGGGAGTGCCGTCGGCGACCAGGACGCACGTCACTCCGCGCAGCTTGCACTCGGTGCAGACCGTCTTGGCCGGAATCCTCGGTTTGCGCCCGATCAGCAGCGCCGCGAGGGTATCGAGCAACTGACCGCGATCGATGGGGCAGCCGGGCAGCTGGTAATCGACCTTGACGTGCGCGGATGCCGGCGTGGAAGTCGCCAGTGTGTCGATGTATTCCGGATTGGCATAGACGACGGAGGTGAACTCGGCGATGTCGGCGAAATTGCGCAACGCCTGCACTCCCCCGGCCGTCGCGCAAGCACCGATGGTGACCAGCACCTTGGACTGTTCCCGGATCTCGCGGATGCGTAGCTCGTCGTGGCGGGTGGTGACCGAGCCCTCGACCAGCGACACGTCGTAGGGCCCGGCGACCATCGAGCTGGAAGCCTCGGCGAAGTTGGCGATCTCCACTTGGTCGGCGAGGGTGAGCAGTTCGTCCTCGCAGTCGAGCAGGGTCAGCTGGCAACCGTCGCAGGAAGCGAATTTCCACACGGCCAGCGTGGTTCGGCTCATCTAAAGCTCCTTCACTTGCATCAACGGGCCCGCAACGTCGTAACCGACGACGGGTCCGTCGCGGCACACCAGCAACGGCCCCAGTTGGCAGTGGCCGCACCAGCCGATCCCGCACTGCATGTTCCGCTCCAGCGACACCCGGATGTCCTGGGCCGCTATGCCTTTGGCTATCAGGGCCTCGGCGCCGAACCGCAGCATGGGCTCGGGACCGCACAGGAATGCGGTGGTGCGGTCGGGGTCCAGCGCAAGCCGGCGCACTGGTTCGGTAACCAACCCCACTTCGCCGCGCCAGCCTTGGACTGGAACGTCCACCGTGACGTGGAGTTCGATCTGCGGGTCTTCGGCCCACTTCTCGAGCTGAGCGGCGAACACGAAGTCCGAGCGCGAGCGCGCACCCACGATCAGCGTCACCTTGCCGTACCGGGATCGCTGGGCCAGCGCGCCCAACACCGCCGGACGCAATGGGCATAGCCCCACACCGCCGGCGACCATGACCAAGTCCCGCCCGGCGGCTTCCTCCAACCCCCAGGTGGTGCCGAATGGGCCCCGGACCCCGACCACACTGCCCGGCTGCGCACCGTGCAGGGCACGACTCACCGCTCCGACCGCGCGAATGGTGTGGGTGATCGAGCCGTCCGTGACGGTGGGATCGCCGCTGATCGAAATCGCCGCTTCGCCCACGCCGAATGCGTAGAGCATCATGAATTCCCCGGGCTGCGGTGTCGCCAGTACCTCGCCGACCGGCTCGAGGCACAGTGTCGCGGAATCGGGGCTCTCCACGACGCGACTGCGCACCCGGTATGGGACCGGCGCCATCGCTGATACCACCTGTGCTGTGCCGCTCGCCGCCTTAGTCATCGCGGGCCATCTTGTTCATTTCTTCGGTGATGTCGATGCCGGTGGGGCACCAGGCGATGCACCGTCCACAGCCGACGCAGCCCGACATGTCGAACTGGTCGTGCCAGGTGCCCAGCTTGTGGGTCAGCCAATGGCGGTAGCGCGATGCGCCGGACTTACGCACACTGCCGCCGCCGTGAACGAAGGTGAAATCGAACTCGTAGCACGACGCCCAGTGTTGCCAGCGTTCGGCGTGTTCACCCGTCAGGTCGCTGACGTCTTCGGTGCTGGTGCAATAACAGGTCGGGCATACCATCGTGCAGTTGCCACAGGTCAGGCAGCGGTTGGCCACCTCCTCCCACTGCGGCGATTCGCGTGACCTGACCAGCAAGTCCCGGAGGTCCATGTCGGGCATCTGGCGGCCCATCCGATGCGACGCCGCCTCCACGTCGGCACGTGAGGAGCTGATCTCGGCACTCCCGGCCCGCCGGTGCGGTACGGCCGCGAGCACATCAGCGCCCTCCTGGGTGCCCACATCGACCAGGTAGCTCACGGCATCGCCGTCAAGGCGCTCGGTGAGGGCGATGTCGTAGTTCGGGCCGACCGCGGGGCCGGTACCCATGGAGGCGCAAAAGCACAGCCCGCCCGGTTCGGTGCAGTTCACCGCCACGACGAAGATCTGTCGATGACGGCTGACGAACGAGCTGTCGGGAAACTGGCCGCGGCCGAGCACCCGGTCGAGCGTCGCGATGGCGGCCAAGTCGCACCCTCGCACCCCGAGGAACGCGTAGCGCGGCGGCTCCTCTTCCGGGTCCACGGTGCCGTCGCGGCCGCCGGACCACAGCCGCTGCCGCGGCGGGTGCAGGAACTGTTTCCACGACTGCGGCCCGGACGAGTGACCGAACGCCGCAGCGTCGTCGCGCCGGCGCAGCCGATAGTGCCCGGGAGCCACATCAACGCCCCACCCCCGCGGCAGGTCGGCGGCCGACTCGAGTTCGTCGAGCACTATCGCGTCGTCCCGCAACGTCGGACCGACCACGCGATAGCCCCGCTCGATCAGCACCTCAACCAGGCGATACAACGCGGCTGCATCGAACATTGCGACATCGGAATCTTCGCCGTATCCGCTCACGGACACATCATCCGCCAAGTTCGCGTCCGCTGCATAGCGATCCCGGAGCTGAATCCCATTCCGCGCCATTCAAAGTGGAGTGAAGGCAATGTCGGTGCAGCGCCGTCGGCGACGACCGCGGCCTATTCGGCAATGTTCGGGTCGTGACCGGCAATCCAGTCGACGACGTCGGAGAGATCGCGTCGCGGTGTCGCCGGCAGTGGGTCCGCGTTGATCGGCGCCCAACCCACCCGAAGCAACATCTGCGGATAGTTGCTACCGCCGAAGATGTCGGAGCGAACCGACTCGCGTGTTTCGGCGATCTCCAGTGGTTCAGTGACCGGGCAGCTGGCCAATCCCATCGATGTCGCGGTGAGGAGGACGACGCTGGTTGCCTCACCGGCGCGCAGCCGTGCCAGCCGGTCGTCGGTGCGGGTTCCGAGCGCAAGCACGATGGCATTGTCATCGGCGGATGACGAGTCCTTCGGCATGGGCAGCGCAGAACCGGCAAAGAACCGGCCGGGTATCTTCGCCGTCGGGTCCGATACCGGCGTACTACGAGCCGGAACGCCCGCTACCGATGCGTAGCGCCCGCTCCACGCCGTGAGCTCCGCAAGATATTCGTCGTTTAGGTGGTCGAAGACAGATTGGGCGACGACCTTGTGCAGCTTGTCGATGTCTTCCACTTGGCACAGTGTCACGCCATTTCGGACCGCCCGCGCAGCCATTAACCCAATGTCGGCCACCGGAACCGGCCAGGAGCTGTAGTGGCGCCGATCGGTTCGACGCCGCGGTATCGCCGCGGCTAGCGCTATATCGACGGCATCAGCGGGGTAAGGAGACAATTCGATGGCGGCAAGGTGATTCGGGTCAGCCGGATTCGGCAGCCGAGTCACTTTGGATCGCCACCCAACGGCCGCGAATGCGACGACGCAGTGATGCAGCGCCGCGCCGCAACTCAAGATCAAGTCCCTGCCATCCGGATCGGTGTTGGGCAGCTGCCGCCTCGCGTCTGCGTGGAGATGCAGGCTTGCCGCATCTACCCGCCACCGCCACGGCTGCGTGTTGTGCACCGAGGGCGCCCGGGATGCCAGAGTCAGGACGGTCCGGAGTGTGCCGGCATCCGGAAAGCGCGCGTTCATGACCGTTTCCCTTCGGTGAAGCTTCGTAAGATCTACGATCGCGCAATCACACCGGGCCGAACGAGGGCACGACGGCTCTACCCCAAGGGACTTTGTGCCAATTCCCACGTGAGCCGGTGCTTCGAAACATCTCGAGGTCCGCGCCGCGAAGGCCCTTCGTCAGTCGGGCGGGGAGGCCTGGCCCGGCGTCAGGCGGACTTGTCGGTCACAGCGGGCTTATCCGGTTTAGCGGCGGTCTGGCCACGCGCCGCCACCACGCCCGCGATCGATGTTGCGGCGATCGTCAACAAGGCGCCGAGCATCAACGCCGCGGGCTCGCCCGCGGCCAGCAGGTGTTCCTGGGTGCCGATAGTGGCCGCGGCCACCGGCACGCCGAGCTGGGCGGCCGAGAGCGCCGCGAGCATCAGCGGCTGGCCGAGCAGCCTTCCCGCGCAATGCGCCAGCACGGCACACAGCCCCAGGGCGACCCCCAGCAGAATGAATTTCGGGTGCGAACCCAGTTCGCGTACCTGCAGTGAGGCGCCCAGCCAGACGAAGAACAGCGGGCTGAAGAACCCCTCGGTGATGCCGAACAGCTGGCGCGCCAGCCGTCGCGGTTCGCCGACCGCGGCGAGCACCAGACCCAACGCGAAGCCCGCCAGCATGATCGACACGTGGGTGCTGACGGCCAGCGCCGCCAGCGCGAACAGCACGATCAGGTTGGTCCGCAATTCCAGCGCGAACTTGTGGTCCTCGGAGTAGGCGTGCATACGCTTGCGCCAGCCCTTGCGGTCGACCGCGCGCATGACCACGAATAGCACTCCAGCGCAGCCCGCGATCGCTAACGCACCGAGCGCCGCTGCCGGCGCCCGCCGGAAGTCAATCACCAAAGGCAGCAAGACGATAGACGCGGCATCCGCGATGGCGATCTGCGCAGTCACGGAGAGTACTTGCGGTCCCTGCAGCCGCAGCGAATCGATCACTGGCAATGCCAGCGCCGCCGAGGACGATGCCATCACCACCGCGTAAAGCGCCGCGTGGCCGGTGCCGAACTCCGCCGCCAGCCCGACACCGAGGGCCGCCGCGACGCCACCGCTCAGCACCGCCCGCACCGCCGCCAGTGGCACCGCTGAGCGCAGCCCGCTGCCGCGGATCGGAACATGGGTGCCCACGACGAACATGACCAGTGCGAATCCGATGTTGGCGAATAGCTGAAACGTCTGGTCGGCGACGTCGACGACGCCGAAACCGGTCTTGCCGATGATGAGCCCCGCGATCAGCTCACCGATGATTACCGGTATCCGCAAGCGCGGAAGTGAAGCCAACAGCGGACCGGCCAAGCCTATGGCGGTCAGCAGCGCCAGCGTGTGGAAGCCAAATCCGTGCACGTCAGCGGCCCTTCGGCAGTGGCGAGCCCATGAGGATTCCAGCCGCTCGGAGGGTGAAGTGGGCAGTCAGCACGATGTCATTTTGCATCGGCGTTCACAATCGGTTCACGAACGAGATGAAAATGGCGCTCGAAGTGGCCTCGAAGTGGCCGAGTCAGCTCCGTCCGCGCGCACTGTAATCGCGTTGCCATCTGCCGTTTCATTACTGATTCGACGGATCGGGTGCTGTCGGCTAGCCCGGAACCGTGATGACTGGACGCCTCCGCGGGGGTGGACAGATGGCTAGCCCAGCCGGTTGGCCAGCCCACAGCAAATACCCGATCGCTGATCGCTGTCCGAGTGTGGATCGCCAAGCGTCCTTAGCCGCCTCTAGGGCGTTGTCGGCGGCGACCGCGCGCAGATCATCCGTCGTATTAATTCAAGTTGATTCAAACGTCGCAACGGTCTTCGCGATTCGGTTGACCGCATCCGCTTTCAGGGGCTCATTCGCCGCCTTCGACGTCGACCGGCGGTTTCCGATTCGCGTCGCGCGACATCGCAACGGCCCTGCAAAGACGCTTACCACTGCCCCCGATGAGCGGTATGTACTAGTGTTCGTCAAATAACTAACGGGCCGAAGCCGCCGAAGCATGACGTGCGTCATGTTTCTGGGGGAGGGATTCCAACGTCTGTCGCAACGGGTGCCCCCAGCCAATCGAGGATCGGATGAGTGACAAGTCCAACGGGCCGGCCCGTCCACTGATCGCCTTCATCACCCGTGATAACGCGCCGCAGATTACCCCGGCACCGATCAACCGGGCGTGGATGTCAGAGATGTCCGAGACGCGTGCAGGTTGGCCTAATCGGTGTTTGCCGATGCTCATCGCTAACCAAAGCGGCTGGGAGTTGCGCAATCGATGCGCGTTCACCGCTACGTGGTTCGGTCAGGAAAACGGCGTGGACGTGATGGTCGTACCCGACAAGAGCGACACCGATGAGTTCCTGCCCCTCAGCCATTTCGGTAACGGCATCCTGACCTGGCATCTGCCGATGCTGCTGCGCACTCCGCCGGGCTACAACCTGTTGGTCCGCGGACCGACAAATTATCCGAAAGACGCTGTGTATCCATTAGAGGGCATAGTCGAAACCGACTGGGCAAGCGCGAGTTTCAGCATGAGCTGGAAATTCACCCGCAAACTGATGCCGGTGCGATTCGAGGTCGACGAACCGATGTGCATGATCGTCCCGCAGCGCCGAGCTGAGCTTGAAGAGTTCGCCCCCGAACTCAGGCGCATCGAGTCTGACGAAGATCTGCAGCGCAAGCACAAGTCGTTTCTTCGCTCACGTGACGCGACAAAACAGATCGAGCAGATCGCGAGGGTCGCAGCGGGAGAGCAAGTGGAGTGGCAAGGTGACTACGCGCGAGGCAGACACACCGACGGCGAGGCCGGGACACCGGATCACCAGACTCGCCGTCATCTTCGTTCATTTGTTCAGCCACAATATGAGAAGCACAATCATAGTTCCAGCCCGTAGCCGCGGCCGCGACCGATTTAGCAGCATTTCGGCAACGGCTTAGATCAGTTAAGGGCAAGATTGCCTCGCCAGCAAACCGGAACCAGCGCAGCGCTGCGGTGCGCCTAAGCCGGTCTGGACGAGATCGAACGCGAAGCGATCCGCGCCGAAGGGCTGGACCGTGACGGCCCGCCGTGATGGCAGCTTTAGAGCTGGTACGGCTGAAATTGACCCTGCTGCGCACTTGATGGCCCCTTAGCGGACCCCACAGCGCGGGGCGCGTCACAGCCTCGTTTCGATGCCGAGCTCCGCCAGCAGGTGCCGAACGCGCGTCTCGATCTCATCGCGCATGGGGCCCACCGCACGCTTGAATAAAGGCGTGTGGCGCCGTAGCTTTTGGGAAGGCGTCTCTACACAGTTCGAGCGAAGGTCGTGATGAAATTTCCCCCAAACTAACCCCCAAATTTGAGATGGCGCAGGCACACTACGACCTGTCTGACGAGTTCTTCCGGCTTTTCCAAGACCCGACGCAGACTTACAGCTGTGCGTACTTCGAGCGGGAGGACATGACCCTCGAAGAGGCACAGCTCGCGAAGATTGACCTGTCACTCGGCAAGCTGGGTCTGGAGCCTGGGATGACGCTGCTCGATATCGGCTGCGGCTGGGGCGCCTGTATCAACCGAGCCCTGGACAAGTACGACGTCAATGTCATCGGTCTGACGCTGAGTAAGAACCAGCTCGCCCATGTTCAGTCGCTTCTCGACAAGAACCCGAGCAAACGCTCGAAGTCGGTCCAGTTGCGTGGCTGGGAAGAATGGGACGGCAAGGTTGACCGGATTGTGTCGGTCGGCGCGTTCGAGCACTTCGACTTCGACCGCTACGACGAGTTCTTCGACATGACCTATAAGGCGATGCCGACTGATGGAGTGATGCTGCTGCACACCATCACCGTCTTGCCTGTCAAAGAGATGATCGCCAAGGGTTTGCCACTGACCTTTGAGGGGGCACGCTTCGTCAAGTTCATGCTCGATGAGATTTTCCCCGGCTGTCGGCTCCCAACACTCGATATGGTGCCAGACTATGCCGCTAAGGTCGGCTACACCTGCACCCGCATCCAGCAGCTGCAGTCACACTATTCGCGGACCTTGGATATGTGGTCGGCGGCGCTGAGGGAACATAAGGATGAGGCCATCGCGCTACAGGGTGAAGAAGTCTACAACCGCTATGACAGGTATCTGAGTGGATGTGCGAAGCAGTTCCACGAGGGCTACCTCGACATCGCCCAGTACACGCTGGAGAAGTAATCGGCGCGTCAAGTTGCAGATGGGTCACGTAGCGGTGAGTCGGCCGCATCTGCTTCCCGGCGGAACAGCGCCACGAACGCGTGGTCGGCAGCCACCTGCGGCGGCAGCAGTTTGATCGCCACAGTTCGATTGTTGGTCGCCGTGTCATACGCGCGCCACACCTCACCCATGCCGCCGCGCGGCGAAAGCGGCGCGTCAAGCTCGTGGCCTTCATATCGGACGGCCCAAGGCTGGTAAACGGTGGTGGCGTCAGCGGCCATCGGGCAGAGCAGCGGCCCCCGGAGACATCGTTTACGGATGTGCAAGATGACGCAGAAGTGACTAACGGACGCCCGCGCGTTCTCGCCAGTCCCACAGCGCCGTCGGATCATCGCCCGCCTACGTGTCGAAGTGATCGAGCACTATGAACGTGGCAATGAGTAGCCGGCAAGTTGCTGCCACATTAGGACTCGGACGCACGACCGTGCTGGAGATCCTCAAAGCTGCAGGTATCACACTTCGGGCACGTGGACGGAAGCACTAGGGTTCGCTCTCTTTGCGTTCCTCGATAATGTCTTGTAGGAGCTGTTGTGCTTCTGGGATGAGCTCATCGCGGGAAAGTGGTTCGGCGTTGCGTCCGCTGACATCACCCTGGGCGTCCGCAGTACGGCGGACGGCCCGACCTAGTGGGCTATGCTTAGCCCATGCGACTACACATTACAGTGGATGACGAGCTCGTTGCCGAGCTCGACCAGCGGGCCGGACGCCGGCAACGTAGCGCATTCATCG
>NZ_JBKQOI010000193.1:0-33396 GCF_052145595.1 Mycobacterium sp.
CCTCCGCTGAAGTTCTGATCACCGAGCAGCAGGTGATGTTCGGCACCGCGGTCGCCGCGGCGCCGCGGCCCAAGAACCGGCTGATGGCTGCCCTGGGCCGGGTCTTCGCGACCTCAACGACCGAAGCACGCTCACGGCCACACCACGACGTGCAGCGCCGTATGTACTACATCGAGAGCGCCCGCATGGCACGCGAGATGGACAGGTTGTAAACGCCGCAAAGGCGGTGCCCTTGGGCCACCGGCGCGAAGCAGGACTGGCGTTTGGGATCACGCGGCTTGTTCGGCGACGCCCTTTGTCTCGTCGGAGGCGGGTGGGCATCGCACCCCGGCCGAGCGCGACGTGGTGCGACTGGTCAGCGAGGGACTGGCCAACAACGACATCGCCACGCGGCTTTTCGTCTCACCGCGCACCGTGCAATCCCACCTCACCCACGTCTACACCAAGCTCGGCCTCACCTCGCGCGTCCAGCTCGTCCAAGAAGCGGCCGGCCACACCTGAACGCCGCCGGGATGCGGCCGAAGGGTCGCTGAACAAGGGCGAAAATTCGCCCGTCAACCTGCCGCCGCATGGCGGATGCTCGCACGCTGGAAATGCGCAGCTGAGCATGATCAGTAGCACGGTGGCACCCGAAGATGCCGGGGGAGCCCAAACGGGTGCAGCCGAGCCGGGATACGGATCGGAAGACGAAAAACAAACGTGCGTGAATTTGCGAGGGCGTCAGCCGTCTAACGCTTTATCCTGGGAGAGCCGTGGAATGCGGGGGCGGGATTGGCGGAGGGTCGGATGACGGCCGTGCTGGTATGCCGCGTGTGCGGCACCGAACCCATGGAGAACGCGCGGTTCTGCCACGGATGTGGCGCACCGGTTGCCGAGCCCGCCGTACCTGCGGAGTACAAGCAGGTGACGGTTCTGTTCGCCGACGTGGTGCACTCGATGGACATCGCCGCGGCGGTCGACGCAGAGCGGCTTCGCGAAATCATGACCGAGCTGGTCGAGCGTTCGGCTGTGGTGGTGAAGCGCTACGGGGGCACGGTCGACAAGTTCACCGGCGACGGGATCATGGCGGTATTCGGCGCGCCGGTGGCATTGGAGGACCACGCCGTTCGCGCGTGTTTGGCGGCCTCGGGCCTTCAGGAGGAGGCACATCGGCTTGCCGTCGACGTGCGAGAGCGCGACGGCGTGGAGCTGCAGTTGCGCGTTGGACTTAACTCCGGCGAGGTGATCGCCGGCGAAATCGGTTCAGGGCCGTTCGGTTACACCGCCGTCGGTGAGCAAGTCGGCATGGCGCAACGGATGGAGTCGGTGGCACCTCCGGGTGGGGTGATGCTCAGCGCGTCGACGGCGCGACTTGTCGAGGGCGCTGCGACTGTCGGCGAGCCAGTGGTGCTCCGCGTCAAGGGTGCCGACGAGCCCGTGGCGGCCCAGCGGCTGTTGGGCATCGGAGAACGGCATCGGCCTGGCGGGCGTGCTGAGTCGACTCTGGTGGGCCGACAGTGGGAGATGTCCGCCGTTGAAGGCTTGCTGGAGCGTGCAATCGATGGCCACGGCGCGGTGGTCGGCGTGGTCGGCTCACCCGGCATCGGCAAGAGCCGCCTGGTGCGTGAAGTGGCGGCGCTGGCGGCTCGCCGTGGTGCCGACGTATTCACCGCCTTCTGCGAATCACACACCAACCAAGTCCACTTCTATGCCGTCGCACGGCTGCTGCGCGCGGCCACCGGCGTCGGGGGGCTTGATGGGCAGACCGCTCGCGATCGAGTGCGCGACCGCATTCCCGACGCAGACCCCGAGGACTTGCTGCTTTTCCATGACCTGCTGGGCATCGCCGATTCCGATGTGGAGCTGCCGAAGGTCCATCCGGATGCCCGGCGGCGGCGGGTGACCGCACTGGTAAATGCCGCGTTGCTGGCCCGCACCGAACCGGCGGTCTTTGTTATCGAGGACGCCCAATGGATCGACGAGGCCAGCGAATCGATGCTGGCCGGGTTCCCCACGGTGATCCCGCAGACGCCCTCGCTGATGCTGGTCACCTACCGCCCCGAATATCGGGGCGCGTTGAGCCGGGGTGCCGGTGCTCAGACCATCGCCCTTGCGCCGCTGAGTGATTCAGAAACCGCGGCACTGGTCTCAGACTGGCTCGGCCCCGACCTCTCGGTTGGTGAGCTGGGCGAGAAGATTGCCGAGAGGGCTGCCGGTAACCCGTTTTTCGCTGAAGAGATGGTGCGCGAATTGGCCGAGCGTGGTGTGCTGCGCGGCCAGCCGGGCGCATACCTGTCGGCGGCTGAGGTTAGCGAGGTGAGCGTGCCTGCCACCTTGCAGGCGACCGTCGCCGCGCGCATCGACCGGCTTGACCCGGCGGCCAAGCGCACCCTGAGTGCGGCGGCGGTCATTGGCTCGCGGTTCAGCCAGGGCTTGTTGGAAACGCTGGGCATTGATCCTGTCCTGGAGGACCTGGTGGCGGCCCAGCTCGTCGACCAGGTGAGGTTCACCGGAGACCCCCAGTATGTGTTCCACCATCCCCTGATCCGCACGGTGGCCTATGAAGCCCAGCTCAAGTCGGATCGTGCGGAGCTGCACCGGCGCCTCGCGACGGCAGTCGAATCACGTAACCCGGCAGCGGGTGACGAGAACGCGGCGCTGATCGCCGAGCATCTGCAGGCCGCTGGTGATTTGCACGCCGCCTACGGCTGGCACATGCGCGCGGGCTCGTGGGCGACCAACCGCGATATCGCGGCGGCGCGACTGAGTTGGGAGCGCGCCCAAAAGATCGCCGACGCCCTACCCGCCGATGACCCCAACCGCGCAGCCGTGCGCATTGCCCCGCGCACCATGTTGTGCGGGACCGCCTGGCGAGTCCATGACCGTGCGGCAAGGGACCGCTTTGATGAATTGCGGCAGTTGTGCAGCGTCGCGGGGGACAAGTCGTCACTGGCCATCGCCATGGGGGGACTGGTGATGGATCACTTGTTTAAGGACCGGATGCGCGAGGCGTCGCAGCTGGCATCGGAAGCCTGGACCCTCATCGAGTCCATCGGCGATCCAACCTTGACGGTGGGGCTGTCCTTCCCGGTAATCCTCGCCAAGTTACAAAACGCTGAGTTTTGTGACGCGCTGTGGTGGTCACAGCGGGTCATCGACTTGGCCGGCGGTGACACCTCTAAGGGCAACTTCCTTTTCGGGTCACCGTTAGCGCTCGCCTTCCTGTCGCGGGGTGCGGCCCGTTATTCCCTGGGTCGTCTCGGATGGTGCCGGGACACGCGGCAGAGCGTTGCCATGGGACACAGCGCCGACCCACTGTCCTACGCCATCGTGGTCACCTACGTCTACTTCCCCGGAATACCGTACGGCGCGCTGAGGGCCGACGATTCCGCGATGGGCGAGATCGAGGATGCGCTAGCGATTGCCGAACGATCCAGTGACAACGGGGCGTTGGCCGTCACCCGGATGGCCCTGGGCCTAGCGCTGGTGCACCGCCCAACAGCCGCGGAGCGTGACCGCGGACAAGAGCTGCTGGCCGAGGTCAGCGACGTGTTCGTCCGCCGGGGATACCGCCTGTGCGATGTACCGCTCGTCAATGTGTACTTGGCGCGCGAGCGGGCTCGGGCTGGAGATCGCGATGATGCGATACCGCTCATGCGTGCCGTCGTCGACCACCTGTTCCGCCACGGACCGCTGCTGGCGTGGGGCGTTCCTGCGACGGGTGTTCTGGTGGAGACACTGGTCGATCGCGGGACCGACGCTGACGTGGCCGAAGCCGAGGCCGCGATTGAGCGGTTAGCGGCCGCGCCAGCCGATGAGGGTCTGGTGATACGCGACGTCTGGGTGCTAAGGCTGCGGGCACTGCTGGCGCGGGCTCGGGGCGATGCCGCGGCGTACGCGTACTTGCGGGATCGCTACCTCGACATGGCGAGAACGCTTGGCTACGAGGGGCATATCGCCTGGGCCGACGCGATGGCGTGACCATACCCGGAGGGCGGCGGTGTCCACTTGCTGCAAGGCCGACCACGGCCCGATAGCAACGAAGGGGCCAACGTGAAAAGGACGCCGCGATTTGGGCGTATTCGCAGTACAAGCCACGCTGCTGAGGAGGACAATCCCAGGTTTATGAAGCGACTAATCGTCGGGTTAGCAACGACTGTGCTGCTGTCGGGCAGCGTCGCGGGCGTGGTGGGGATGAGCGCAGGTACCGCCCAGGCCCAGCCTGGCCCTGTGCCGCTAGACAACCATGCCTGGCCCGGCTGTCCTAATGACCACCCAGCGGGGCCATGTCGTTGGTGCCCAGGGGACCCCCGGTGCAGACCGGCAATCTTCGTGTGAACCCAGTGCGTTGGGACGCAAATGTCTGCCACACCTACTGGTACGTCCAGCCTGGCCAGGGAAATGTCGCTAATAACATTTTCGAGGGAGATAGTCCGCCAGCGCCGCCACCGCCGCCACCGGGCCTTAATTTCTGCCCGATCCCGCCCTGGTGTCCGTGATCTGGCTGCAAAGCCCACAATCAGCGGGCCGAGAAACAGCATGCGATCAGGCATGCTGGGCTTGATTTCCCCCGTTGCGTTTAGCGGCATACATCGCCGCATCGGCCGCCGCGATGAGCTGTTCGATCCAACCCGCACGGTCCGGGCCGCTGAACCGAGGCAGCTCAGAGACGGCCGCACCGATGCTGGCGGTGACTTGGAAGGACAAGCTAGCAATGGCACTGCACAACCGCGTCGCCAGCAGCGCGGCATCCGGCGGCAACGATGTCAATGCGATCACGAACTCCTCTCCCCCAGCCCGGCACATCGCTGCGTGCGGCGGCAGGCATTCTCGGAAAAGGTCGGCCACCGCCACCAGGGCGCTGTCGCCAACGGCGTGACCGTGCGTGTCGTTGACCCATTTAAAGTTGTCAAGATCGACCATCAATACCGCCAGGTGCGTATGCGTCGTCGTTAACGGCTGCGCGAGACGCAGGCTGATGGCATCGATGAAGCCCCGCCGATTAAGCAGCCCGGTAAGGGGGTCTTCATCGGACCGCGCGGCATAGGTGCACATCGCGCGCGACATGCCCCGGATGCACAGCGGAGCCGACACATTCAGAAAGACGATCACCCAAAACGCTCCAATGGCTGTGCCCACGTCAATCTCGTTGGCCAACCGCAGCGTCGCCGCCGTGGCGATCGCGCCAGCCAGTGCGGCGTTGAATACGACGAGTCGGGTGCTGTGGAAAAAGGCGATATATCCGCCGATGACAGCGCTCGCTGTGCAGGCCAGGGCCGCCATGGTCGCATTGGCCTGGGTAACAGTCCACGCGCCGATGCACGCCGTCGCCATGACGGCTGCGGTCGCCGACTGTCGGCGAGTTGGCCACCGTGTCAGCCAGAAGATGGCCATAACCACGATGAAAATCACAGTGATCGCGCCCGCCATCAGCGCTGCAGGGGTGGGATGGTGCTGGCTGACCAGCTCGCTTATAGGCACCACAACCGCCGACGCGGCGACGACAACCATGGTCAGCTGCGTCGGCTGCAGCAATCCACGCTGGCGCAGGAATGTGCAAATTGCATCGAATTGATCGGGTTCGTCCCACCACGCCTTCAGCCGTGACATTCCCCAGATGCCTCTCTGATAATCGCCGGCCAACGGAAGGACAAACCCTGGCGGTCACAGTAACGTGCGTGAAGTCCGTCGTGGGCGGGAACTGGGTAGCCAGCCGCGCAGCGGTGGAAGCGCTACATCCAAGAAACCGACGCTGGGTGACTGAGGTCGTTGAGATCGCCCAGCGGCTCGTCGACACCGACCACGCTTCACCACCACGGCGATCCCGAGTGACGTGGGAAATATTCGCGTAGGTAGTCGCTGGGTCTACGCGTTTCTGCTGATGCTTTGGGCCTCGTGTTGGCCGCAGGCTGGCTAGCATGAGCGAGATTGATCCACGCGTGGACACGCCGCTGGTGGATTGGAGCGAGCTGGCCGTGAGCGGGCTTTTGCCGACGGGAACGGTGACGTTGCTGTTGGCTGACGTGGAGGGCTCGACGCGGCTGTGGGAGACCCAACCCGACGAGATGACCGGCGCTCTTGCGCGACTGAACCAAGTCGTGTCCAAGGTGATCGCCGGCCACGATGGGGTGCGCCCGGTCGAGCAGGGTGAGGGCGACAGTTTCGTGGCCGCGTTCGCCCGTGCCTCCGACGCGGTGGCGTGTGCCTTGGAGTTGCAGCGGGCCCCGTTGGCGCCGATCCGGCTACGGGTTGGGCTGCATACCGGCGAGATCCAGCTGCGGGATGAGGGCAACTACGCCGGTCCGACGATCAACCGAACCGCGCGGCTGCGTGATCTGGCGCACGGGGGTCAGACGGTGCTGTCGGGCGCGACCGAGGTTATGGTCGTCGATCGACTCCCGGCCGGCGCGTGGCTGACCGATTCGGGGACTCACCCGCTGCGCGATCTGCCACGCCCGGAACGGGTGGTGCAGCTGTGCCATCCCGACCTGGTCAATGAGTTCCCGCCGCTGCGGGTATCGGGCACCGTTGTCTCCAATCGTCTTCCGGTGCAACTGACCAGCTTCGTGGGCCGCAATGTGGAGCTGACCCAGCTGTGGGAGCTGTTGGTGGAGAACCGGGTGGTGACGTTGACCGGCGCGGGCGGGGTGGGCAAAACCCGGTTGGCGATCCAGGTCGCGGCCCAGGTTGCGGGCGAGTTCGGTGACGGTGTTTGGTATGTGGATCTGGCGCCGATCACCGATCCCGACCTTGTGCCCGTGACGGTCTTGCGTGCACTCGGGCTGCCCGACCAACCGGGCCGCTCCACCATGGACACCCTGCTGCGGTTTGTTCGCGACCGACAGATGCTAGTGGTGCTGGACAACTGCGAACACCTGCTGGATGCCAGCGCCGAGGTGGTCGTCGCCCTCCTGGGTGCCGCGCCGGGGCTGACCTTCCTCGCAACCAGCCGTGAGGCGATCGGGGTGGCCGGTGAGGTGAGTTGGCGGGTGCCGTCGCTGTCGCTGGCCGACCAGGCGATCGACTTGTTCACCGACCGGGCTCGCCATGCCCGTCCCGATTTCACCCTCACTGATGACAGTGCCGCGGTGGTGGGCGAGATCTGTGCGCGCCTGGATGGTGTGCCGCTGGCGATCGAGCTGGCCGCGGCGCGGGTGCGGGCGTTGTCGCTGGCCGAGATCCGCGACAGCCTGCATGACCGGTTCCGGCTGTTGACCGGTGGTGCGCGCACCGCGGTGCGCCGCCAGCAGACCTTGCGCGCCTCGGTGGACTGGTCGCATGCGCTGTTGACCGAGCCCGAGCGCGTCTTGTTTCGCCGGCTGGCCGCCTTCCTGGGCGGATTCGACCTAGACGCGGCCCAAGCAGTCGCTGGCGGTGGTGACCTGGAGCGCTACCAGGTGCTCGATCAGCTCACCCTGCTCGTCGACAAGTCACTGGTGGTGGCCGAGGACAGCGGAGGCCGCACTCGCTACCGGTTGCTGGAGACGGTGCGCCAATACGCCCTGGAAAAGCTCGGCGAATCCACCGAGGCGGACAGCGTGCGCACGCGCCACCGCGACCACTACACGGCGCAGGCGGCCCTGCTCGACGCCCCGGCAGGCAGTGATTATGAGCAGCGCATCGAGCAGGCCGACACCGAGATCGACAACCTGCGCGCCGCGTTTTCGTGGAGCCGCGAAAACTCCGACGTCGAACTGGCCCTGGCGCTGGCGTCGTCGCTGGAGCCGCTGTGGCAAGCGCGGGGGCGCCTCCGGGAAGGGCTGACCTGGTTCGACACCGCCCTGGCCGGCCTCGACGCGCACCATGCCGGGGTGGCGCCCGCGGTGCGGGCGCGGGCGCTCGCCGACAAGGCCGTTCTCGATGCTTATTTGGGCGTCGACAGCCTGGATCAGGCCGAACAGGCCGTGGCGATCGGGCGAGACGTCGATGACCCGGCCCTGCTGGCCCGGACATTGACCGCCTACGGGTTTACCGCCAGCCTGGGCTATCACGTCGAGGTGGCCCGGGCATGCTTCGCCGAGGCGATCGGCCTGGCCCGTGCCGTGGACGATCGGTGGCGGCTGAGCCAGATCCTGGCCTGGCAAGCCAGTGCGGCGCACACGGCGGGTGACCCGATCGCGGTGCGCGCGGCGGCTGAGGAAGGACGCGACCTCGCCGACGCGATCGGCGATGGCTTCAACTCGCGTGTGTGTCGCTTTTACCTCGGATCGGCGCGGATGATGCAGGGTGAACTGGTCGGAGCCGTCACACAACACCGCGAGGTGGCCGCCGAGGCCCAGGCCGCTCACGACGAGATGGGCAGGGTGCTCAGCCTCGGGGGCCAGAGCGTTGCACTCGCATACCGGGGTGAGGTGGCCGCGGCCCGGGCGGCGGCCGAGGCGACCCTGCAGGGCGGCGCGGAGCTTGGCGGAAGGTTCGCGGTACTAGGGCACGTGGTGTCTGGATTCGCGGCCTTGGCCGCCGGAGATTTCGCGGCGGCGCACGAGGCGCGTGAGGCCGCCCTGCATTACCCGATTGTCGTGAGCGGTGGCGCGCCGGCAGTGCAGCGCATCTGGAATGCCGAGGCCGCGCTAGCAGACCGCGATCTCGCTGCCGCCCGCCGTTGGACCGACGAGGCAGTGTCGATGTCGACCGGCTGGTGGCTGATGTCGGCGCTGGGCACGCGCGCCCGGGTGGCGATCGCGCAAGGGGAGCCGGAGCAGGCGGAACGTGACGCCCACGACGCGCTCGCACGCGCCGCCGACATCCAGACGCGCTCAGGCGTTGCTGACACCCTGGAGTGTCTCGCCGCTCTGGCCGGCGAGGACGGCAGTCACCGCGAAGCGGCGCGGCTTATCGGCGCGGCACACGGCATTCGGGAACGCATCGGCGAGGTCCGGTTTAAGGTCTGGGACGCCGCATACGAAGCCTCGGTGGCGGCACTGCGTGATGCCTTGGGCGAGCAAGACTTTGACTCCGCGTGGGCCGAGGGCGCCGGGCTGTCTACAGAGGAGGCGATCGCCTACGCTCAGCGCGGTCGGGGCCAGCGCAAACGCCCCGCTAGCGGGTGGGCGTCGCTCACCCCCACCGAACGCGACGTGGTGCGGCTGGTAAGCGAAGGGCTCGCCAACAACGACATCGCCACAAGGCTTTTCGTCTCCCCACGCACCGTGCAAACCCATCTCACGCACGTCTACGCCAAACTCGGCCTCACCTCGCGCGTGCAGCTGGCCCAGGAAGCAGCCCGCCGGGCCTAATCCTCCGCGACCGCATGTTTCTGAAAGCGGGCGAAAAACTCGCCGACAACAGTGACGCCCCGAAGATGCCGGTCGGACCGAAACGGGTTCAGCCGAGCAGGGACACCGACCTGAAGAGGGAAAACAAGTGGGCGTGCAGTCGCGCTTATCAGCCGGTGGCAGCCTATGCTGGGAAAGCCGTGGAACTCGGGGGCCGGGATTGACGGAGGGTCGGATGACGGCCGTGCTGGCGTGCCGCGTGTGCGGCGCCGAAGCCCTGGAAAGTGCGCGGTTCTGCCATGGATGTGGCTCACCCGTCGCCGATACCGACACACGTGCGGAGTACAAGCAGGTCACGGTGCTGTTCGCCGATGTGGTGCGCTCGATGGACATCGCCGCGGCGGTGGGTGCGGAGCGGTTACGCGAGATCATGACCGAACTGGTCGACCGTTCGGCGGCGGTGGTGCAGCGCTACGGCGGCAGGGTCGACAAGTTCACCGGCGACGGCATCATGGCGGTGTTCGGCGCGCCGGTGGCGTTGGAGGATCACGCGGTGCGGGCGTGTTTGGCCGCGCTGGGTCTTCAGGATGAGGCCAAGCGCCTGGCCCTTGATGTCAATCGCCGCGACGGCGTTGATCTGTGGTTGCGCATTGGGCTGAATTCCGGTCGGGTGATTGCCGGTGAGATCGGTTCGGCGTCCTTGGGTTACACCGCAGTTGGCGAGCAGGTCGGCGTGGCGCAGCGGATGGAGTTGGCGGCGCCCGCAGGCGGGGTGATGCTGAGCGAATCCACGGCGCGGCTGGTCGAGGGCGTGGCGGTGCTAGGTGAGACCGAGATGGTGCCTATCAATGGTGCCGGAGAATTGATGCCGGCGCGGCGGCTGCTGGAGGTGGAGCAGCGCGAGTGGATCGGTGTCTCGGAGTCGACGTTGGTCGGCCGCGATTGGGAGTTGGCCACGTTGGTGGCGATGCTGGATCGCTCGATGGGTGGCCGCGGGTCGGTCGTGGGCGTGGTCGGTCCTCCTGGCATAGGCAAGACGCGACTGGCCCGCGAAGCCATCCGGCTGGCGAAAGACCGTGGCGTCGAAGCGTTTTCCACTTTTTGCGAATCGCACGCCACCGACGTCCCGTTCCGGGTGGTCGCGCGTCTGCTGCGCATCGTGTGGCAGGTAAGCGGACTTGATGATCAGACCGCGCGGGAAGGTGTGCGGGCGCGATTTGCCGACGCCGACCCGCAGGACATGCTTCTGCTTGACGACCTGCTGGGTATCGCCGAGCCCGAGGCGGCATTGCTGAAGATCGACCCGGATGCGCGGCGACGGCGGTTGACCGCGCTGATCAACACCGCCCAACTGGCCCGCACCAAACCGGCGGTGTTCGTCGTCGAGGATGTGCACTGGATCGACGAGGTCAGCGAATCGATGCTCGCCGACTTTCTTGCGGTGATCCCCCAAACCCATTCGATGGTGTTGTTCACCTATCGCCCCGAATACCACGGACCCCTGCAGTACGCCGCGGGCGCACAGACGCTGGCGCTGGCACCCCTGAGTGATGCGGAAACCTCAACGCTGGTCGCCGAATTGGTGGGCCTCGATCCGTCCATGGGTCAGGTCTGTGAGGTCATCGCGGGACGCGCGGCCGGTAACCCGTTCTTCGTCGAAGAGATGATTCGTGAGCTCGCCGACCGCGGTGTGCTGGTAGGCGAGCGCGGCCATTACACCAGCTCCGCCGATGTTGGTGAGATTCATGTGCCCGCCACGCTGCAGGCGACCATCGCCGCGCGCATCGACCGGCTGCAACCGGCGGCCAAACACACGCTTGCCGCCGCGGCGGTCGTCGGCTCTCGGTTCGGTTCCGATCTGCTGACCAGCCTGGGAATCGATCCGCACGTCGACGAGTTGGTCGCCGCCGAGCTCATCGATCAGGTGCGGTTCACCGCGAATCCCGAATTTGTTTTTCGGCATCCGCTGATCCGCGCCGTGGCCTACGAATCGCAACTGATATCCGATCGTGCCCGATTGCACCGGCAACTGGCCGCCGCGATCGAAGCCCGCGAGCCGGGATCGGCCAACGCGAATGCGGCGCTGATAGCGGAACATCTCGAGGCCGCGGGTGATGGGCACGCCGCCTACGGCTGGCACCTGCGGGCCGCCACCTGGGCCAGGAACCGTGACATCGCCGCCGCACGACTCAGTTGGGAGCGCGCCAAAAAGATCGCCGACGCATTGCCCGCCGAGGACCCCAACCGAGCGGCCATGCGCATCGCACCGCGCACCATGCTGTGCGGCACCTCCCGTCGAGTCCATGAACGCGTGGCCGGCACCCGCTTCGAGGAATTGCGGGGGTTGTGCGCCGCCGCGGGGGACAAAGCGTCGCTGGCCATCGCAATGATCGCGCTGGTCTTGGATTACGCGCATCACGCCCACGTCCACGAGGCCTCGCAGCTGGCATCCGAAGCCATGGCCCTCATCGAATCGATCGGCGATCCCACCTTGACGGTGGGTCTGTCCTGGGGGCCGATCTACGCCAAGGGCGAGAGCGGTGCGCGGTCTGACGCACTGCGGTGGTCGCAAAGGGTGATCGACCTGGCCGACGGTGACCCGTCTAAGGGCAACTTGTTGTTCGGCTCGCCACTGGCAATCGCCCTGGCGCAGCGGGCGACTGCCCGCTATGCCCTCGGCCTTCCCGGATGGCGAGACGACCTGCAACAGGCCCTGGCCATGGCCCGCAGCGCAGACGCACTGTCCTACGCCACTGTCGTCGGCTACGTCTACGTCGGGGGGCTGATCTCTGGAGTCCTGACCGCCGACGATCTTGCGATCCGCGAGATCGAGGAAGCCCTACAGATTGCGGAACGATCCAGTGACAACCTCGCGTTGACCCACGTCCGGATGACGCTGGGTGTGGCGCTGATGCACCGCCAAATGGATGCGGATCGTGACCGGGGAGACAAGCTCCTGACCGAGGTCAGAGAAGCGTTCCTGCGCCGGGGACACAACATGTGCGAATTGCAGCTCGTCAACGTCTACTTGGCACGCGAGAGGATAAGGCGCGGAGACTGCGCTGACGCCATACCGCAGATGCGCGACGCCGTCGACGAGCTGATCCGCGAGGGACGGCTCCTGGCGTGGGGCATTCCGACGACGGGTGTTCTGGTGGAGACGCTACTCGGCCGCGGCACCGAAGATGACGTGGCCGAGGCTGAGGCCGCGATCGAGCGATTAGCGGCCGCGCCATCCGACGACGATATAGCCCTGCGCGACATCCTGCTCTTGAAGCTGCGGGCACTGCTGGCGCGGGCTCGCGGCGATGCAGGGTCCTACGCGCAGTTCCGGGATCGCTACCGCGAAATGGCGAAAACGCTTGGCTTTGAAGGCCACCTCGCCTGGGCCGACGCGATGCCGTGACGTGCGAAACAAGCTGCGCGAAGTTGCGGCTACATCAGCCGTGCTGCACCTTATTCTGAGATGGCCGTGGAACTCGGGGGCCGGGATTGGCGGAGGGTCGGATGACGGCCGGACTGGCGTGCCGCGCGTGCGGCACCGAACCTCTGGCGAATGCGCGGTTTTGCCACGGATGTGGTGCACCGGTTGCCGCGGCCGCCGCCGCACCTGCGGAGTTCAAGCAGGTGACGGTGCTGTTCGCCGATGTTGCGCGCTCGATGGACATCGCAGCGACCGTGGGTGCGGAGCGGTTGCGGGAGATCATGACCGAGCTGGTCGACCGTGCGACCGTGGTGGTGCAGCGTTATGGCGGCACGGTGGACAAGTTCACCGGCGACGGCGTCATGGCGGTATTCGGCGCGCCGGTTGCCATGGAGGATCACGCGATCCGAGCCTGCATGGCGGCTTTGGACATCCAGCAGGAGATAGGCCACCTGGCCGCCGAGGTCGAACGCCGCGATCATGTCACGCTGCGGCTGCGGGTGGGCCTCAATTCCGGTCAGGTGATTGCCGGTGAGATCGGTCCGGCCGCTTTAGGTCACACCGCCATCGGGGAGCAGGTGGGGATGGCGCAGCGGATGGTGTCGGTGGCGCCCCCGGGTGGGGTGATGCTCAGCGCATCCACCGCCAGGCTGGTCGATGATTCGGCGGTGCTGGGCGAGCGGGAAGAGGTGCGCATCAAGGGCGCCGCCAATGCGGTTTGGGTGCGGCGGTTACTGGGGATGACGCAGCGTGAGCGGGTCGGTGTCTCGGAGTCGACGCTAGTCGGCCGTCGGTGGGAGTTGGCCACGTTGGCGGCGATGTTGGATCGCTCGATGGCGGGACGCGGGTCGCTGGTTGGCGTGGTCGGCCCTCCGGGCATCGGCAAGACCCGACTGGCCAGAGAAGCCCTGCAGCTGGCGAAAAGTAATGGAGTTGAGGGGTTTTCGGTGTTTTGCGAACCCCATGCCACCGACGTTCCATTTCGGGTGGTGGCGCTGCTGCTGCGCGCTGTGGGGCAGGTCAGCGGTCTAGATGATCAGACCGCGCGGGAACGTGTGCGGACGCGATTTCCCGACGCGGATCCGCAGGACCTGCTCCTGTTGGATGACCTGCTGGGCATCGTCGATCCGAATGTCGAGCTGCCCAGGATCGACCCGGATGCCCGGCGGCGGCGATTGACCGCGTTGATCAACACGGCTCAACTGGCCCGCATCCAACCCGCGATCTTCGTAATCGAGGATGTGCACTGGATCGACGAGGTCAGCGAATCCATGCTCGCCGACTTTGTGGCGGTGATCCCTCAGACCCACTCGATGGTGCTGATCACCTATCGGCCCGAGTACCGCGGCGCCTTACAACGTCTTCCGGGCGGGCAGACCATCGCCCTTGGGCCACTGAGCGATTCGGAAACCGAAACGCTGGTCGCCGAACTGCTGGGCCCTGATCCTTCACTGGGCCAGATCGGCGAGATAATCGCCGGACGCGCGGCGGGTAACCCGTTCTTCGCCCAGGAGATCGCCCGCGAGCTGGCCGAACGTGGCGTGCTGGTCGGCGAGCCTGGTGGCTACGCCTGCCACGCGGATATCGCCGACGTGCGCGTACCCGCCACGTTGCAGGCCACCATCGCCGCCCGCATAGACCGCATCGATCCCAGAGCCAAACACACGCTTGCCGCCGCGGCGGTGATCGGGTCTCGCTTTAGCTGTGATCTGTTGAACAGCTTGGGAATTGATCCCTACTTCGAGGAGCTGATCTCCGCCGAGCTCATCGACCAAGTGCGGTTCACTCCGCACGCCGAGTACGCGTTTCGGCATCCGCTGATCCGCGCCGTGGCCTACGAAGCTCAGCTCAAATCGGATCGCGCCGAACTGCACCGGCGGCTGGCCACCGCGATCGAAGCGCGCGAGCCGCAATCAGCCGACCAGAACGCGGCGCTGATCGCCGAGCATCTCGAGGCTGCCGGTGATTTGCAGGCCGCCTACGGCTGGCACATGCGCGCGGCAACGTGGGCGACCAACCGCGACATCGCTACGGCGCGACTGAATTGGGAGCGCGCCCAAAAGATCGCCGACGCACTACCCGCCGATGACCCGCACCGGGCAGCGATGCGGATTTCCCCGCGCACCATGTTGTGCGCGATCTCCTGGCGAGTCCACAACGTTGTCGGTGAGCGGTTCGATGAGTTGCGGGAGTTGTGCGCCGCCGCCGGGGACAAGGCGTCACTGGCCATTGGGATGGAGGGCCTGGTGATGGATCACGTTTTCCAAGCCCGGATGCGGGAGGCGTCGCAGCTGGCATCTGAAGCCATGGCGCTCATCGAGTCGATCGGTGATCCGACCTTGACGGTAGGGCTGTCCACCGCCACCATCTACGCCAAAATTGAAAACGCCGCGTGGCCTGACGCGTTGCGGTGGTCACAAGGAGTCATCGACCTGGCCGACGGTGACCCGGCTAAAGGCAACTTCATTTTCGGGTCGCCGTTAGCGATCGCCTTGACGACGCGGGCTCTGTCCCGTTATTGCCTGGGTCGTGCGGAATGGCAAGACGGCCTACGGCAGGGCGTCGCCATGGCCCGCAGCGCCGACTCGACGTCATACGCCATCGTCGTGACATACGTCTACCTGGCAGGAATATCCTTTGGTGTGCTACGGCCTGGCGATTTCGCGATGCGCGAAATTGCGGCTGCGCTAAACAAGGCCGAACGATCCGGCGATGATCTGGCGTTGGGTTTGATCCGCGTGACGCTGGGTGTTGCGCTGATGCACCGCGACGCGGCTGCGGAGCGTGACCGTGGACGGCAGCTCCTGGCCGAGGTCAGCGATGCGTTGGTGGGTAAGGGACAAAATCTCGGCGAGTTGCCGCTCATCGATGTCTACACGGCACGTGAGATGGCTCGGCACGGAGACCGCGATGGGGCGATACCGGTGATGCGCGCCGCCCTTGACCAGCTGTTCCCCGAGGGACAACTGCTGCCGTGGGGCATTCCTGCGACGGGTGTTCTGGTGGAGGCACTCCTCGATCGCGGCGCTGACGATGACGTGGCCGAGGCCGAGTCGGCGATCGATCGCCTGGCACGCCAGCCCGCGGGAGACTTCGTGGTGCGCGACATCTGGCTGTTGCGGCTGCGAGCGCTATTGGCGGGGGCGCGTGGCGATACCGCGGCCTACACGGACCTGAGGGACCGCTACCGCGATATGGCTGAAACGCTTGGGTTCGAGGGGCATATCGCGTGGGCCGAGGCGATGGCGTGAGGGCGGCCGGGTAGCAAGGGAGCCAAGCAAGTCAAATCGCGTCAGCCCGACCGCGAAAAGTAGCCTTTGTTGCTATGCCGGTGGCTGTTAGGGCGTTGTCCGCGACGTTCGCCTTGCTGCTGCTGGCCATTGCCGCTGTTGTAGCCGCGGCCACCGCGCCCGCCGAGCCGGTTATCCGGGGACTCGGCGAAAGGCCGGTGGGCTGGGACACCTACCGCCGATTGGATCGGTTGCCGTATCTGAGCGCCGACACACGGACGCTGCAGGTGTCGAGCTTCGACCGGAGCGGCGGCAATTTCGACCTCTCCACCGGTAACGACAACGGTAGCGGCGGTTGTCTGGCATCGGGTGGCGCCGGCTGTATCGTCGCGGAGGATCGCGGTGCCGGCGAGATTGATTCGATCTGGTTCACCCGCGACGGCGGCAATGTGCGCGCGATCGGAAGGATCCGCATCGACCTGGATGGGCAGACGGTGCTAGATGCACCGTTGCAATCGTTGGTCGATGGTGCGCTGGGTGCGCCATTCGTGTGGCCTCTTGTTGCCAACGCCAGGCAGTCGCCGGGCGGCGACTACATCAAGGTGCCGATGCCGTATCGGCAGTCGATGCGGATCAGCGTCGCAACGAATTTGCAGTACTACCACGTCGACTATCGAAAGTTTTCGACCGCCGACGGCGTGACCACTTTCTCGCCCTCCGACCCCGCGCTCGATGTAATCGCCACCCTCCGCGCCGCGGGCACCGTCGACCCCAAACCGGCGGCACCTGCAGCAGCGCATAACCATCAAGTCGTCGACCTCCCCGCCGACGGAGGGGTGACGATCGCGGAATCGACTGGGTCAGGCATGATCTCGGCTCTGCGCCTGCAGCTACCGGAACCGACGGATCAACTCCTGGCCGGGCTGCGGCTCCAGATCGAGTTCGACGGCCAAACCATGATCAACTCGCCACTCGGGGAATTCTTCGGCGCCGGACTCGGCACCAACAAGGTGCAATCGCTGATGTTCGCGGCGATCCCACAACCCGCGGGGCCGTTGTCGTTGTCGGCTTGGTGGCCAATGCCTTTCGCCCGCACCGCCCACATCACGCTCGTCAACACAACCGGCGATCCCGTACCGGGGATCGACAGCGACGTCGTGACCACACCCGACCCGCAGTGGGCGCCCGCGCTGGCCAGCGGGCGCGCAGGCTACTTCACCGCACGGTCGCATGCCGGACCAACGACTCTCGGTCAGGACTGGTTGTTCGCCGATGAACATGGCCACGGCAAATTCGTCGGCGTCAGTCACACCATCCGCGGTGCCCGGACCAAAACGTCATTCAGCGACGACGCCCCTTACTTTCTCGAAGGAGCCGAACGCGTATACACCGACGGTTCGGCCTCGCCCCAGTGGTACGGCACCGGCACCGAGGACTTCTACGAGGGCGGCTGGTACTTCAAGAACGGCACCCGCTACAGCGACCCGCTCACCGGCCAACCCGATCAACGAACGGCCACCGGCGGATGTGCGGACTACTGCGTCGCCGCCTATCGGCTCATGCTCGCCGACGCTATCGACTACCACTCCGCAATCCGATTCGGCATCGAGCACGGCAAACGCAACATGGTCCAACCCGATTACAGCTCAACGGCTTTCCTCTACACACAGCCGAGCGACACGATCACGCCCAGCGACGACGTCAACCCCACCGATCCTGTCAATCGACTCGTGCACGACTACACCGACGACCCCGCCTCGGATCAACCGTTGATCAGCGAGTACGAGGGGAGCGACGACATCCGGCCCGTCGTCGGGTTAGTCCGAACCACCAACGCTGCGATCACATTTCACGTCCAAATTGACCCGGACAACCACGGCTTCCTGCTGCGCCGCACGTCGGACCAAGCGACCGGCTATCAATCCGCAGACGTTGCCATCGACGGCATGTCCGCCGGGATCTGGTTAGAGCCGCGCAGTAACAACTCACGCCGTTGGCGCGATGACACTTACCTCGTGCCAGAATCTCTCACGGCAGGAAAAGCCCGCATAGCGGTCACACTCACACCCATCCCCGGCGCACCACCCTGGACTGCGAGCCACTACCACGTAGACACACTGACAGGGCTTGCCGATTAAGCGATCACGCAGGACCAAAGAAACCTGACTGCACCTATGTTCAGCGCGGCCATGGCCAACGAAAACGCCCCACCAGCGGCTGGGCGTCGCTCACTCCGGCAGCACGCGACGTCGTCCGCCTCGTCAGCGAAGGACTCGCCAACACCGACATCGCCACCCGGCTTTTCGTCTCACCGCGCACCGTGCAGTCCCACCTGACGCACATCTACGCCAAGCTTGGGCTGACTTCGCGGGTGAAACTTGCCCAGGAGGCGGCCCGCCAGGCCTGACTCGTTTGGCTACTACAACAGCGCCGGCTGCGGCACAAATTCGGGTTGCCGCTGAGACATTGGGCGCTCAAGGCCGCGCGACCGCGATACCTGCGTAGCGAGGAGCGCGATCAGCGCACCCGCAAGTCCCGCTGCCGTTGCCGCCACCGATGACCCTGACAGCACGAAATAGCCGAAGGTGGCACCGCCGGACAGCAAGGCGACTCGTATGGGTGTCCAGTCGGCCGTCGAGGGCAATCGGTAGGACAGACCGATTCCAAGCAGCAGTGCCACAACATGCCCGACGGCGGTGAAGTCCGCTCCCATGGCTACCGTCACGGCGATGCCAAGCCACCAACTGACCCACGCCGCGCGCCAGCGTGACGGTATCGATGCCGTCAGCGCACCCAGAACACACACCGCGCCGTAACTGACACCCACGTCGGTCGCCCGCGCGACGGAGAACGGCAGCCACCCGGCCTTGAGCGCGGCGACCAGCCCCACCGCGACGAGCAACGTGGCACCGATGTGACCGACCGCAAAAGCGAGGAGCAAACCTCTGCTGCGCCAGATCAATTCACCCAAAGCCAGCAAGCACACCAGTCCGGGCAGCCACGCAAAGACATTGCCGCCGTCGTCGACAAACGCGCTGCCGACCAGCGTGCTGAGGCGCCCGCGCGCCAGATTGTGCAAGTTGGTGCTCATGCGACTCACGACGGCCTCGCGGGCGTGCGGACCAAGCGCCGTAAGCCCGAGTGAAACCGCGAGCAGCACGGCGGCGTACGCCGCCGTGATACGCACCGACACCGCGCCGGACAACGCGCGCGCAGCCACCGCTGCCCGGCTCCCGGTGTTGTCGCGAACCGCCATGCCAGACATCGTCATTGGGCTCATTGCGCTCGTCCGGACCAGCCGCAGTCGCGGGCCAGCAGGTCGGCGACGGTTTCGCGGCGCACCAACTCACGCGACTTGCCGCCGGCGACGGCGACCAGCGGCGAGCGGCCCGCCAGGCTGCAGCTCGACCCCAACGAATAGTGGTAGGCGCCGGTACAGGCCACCGCCAGCAGATCGCCGGGGTGGATGTCAGCGGGGAGCTCGACATCGCGGGCGATCTCGTCCCCGGCGTCGCAGTGCCGACCCACTACCGTCACCGGCGCGGTGGCGGCCGAGGGGTGCCGGTTGGCCAGTGCCACCGTGTATTTCGCGCCGTGGAGCGCTACCCGCGGGTTGTCGCTCGTGCCGCCGTCCACCGCGACAAAGATGCGCCCGCCGGGCTGGCGTTTGACAGCGACCACCCGGTAGAGGGTCATCCCGGCGCGGGCGGCGATCGCCCGGCCGGGCTGCATCACGATCCGCGGGCGGGGGTAATCGTATTGCGCACAAGCGGATTGGAGTTCTGCATCGACGACCGCACCGAGCGCCCGCGGATTGAGTTCCGGGTCGCCGGAAACGTACGGGACCGCGTGTCCGCCGCCGAGATTTAACTCGGTCAGTACGACCTGGTGGCGATCACGGACCTCGGCCATCAACGCCATCATTTGCCGGATCGCTTGACCGTATAGCCCGGCGTCAGTGAGCTGCGACCCGATCTGGCAATGCAACCCGACCAGGTCCAGCCACGGCTGATCCAGGACGCGCTCGATTGCGCGGGCCGCCTCGCCACCCGCCAAGGCGAAGCCGAATTTCTGGTCGAGCACCCCGGTGCCGACGGCGTCGATGTCGGGAATCACCCGGACAAGAACACGTTGAAGACGGCGGACCCGCCCGGCAAGCAGTGCGATCTCGTTCGGGGTGTCGATCACGATGCGTCCCACCCCGGCGGCGACCGCGTCATCCAGTTCGCCGGCGGTCTTGGCATTGCCATCGAGGATGATGTGCGACGGTGGCACTTCGCCGGTGAGGGCGGTGGCCAGTTCGCCGCCCGAGCAGACGTCCACGCCTGCACCCTCCGCGGTGGCCCACCCGGCCACGGCCGCGCTGAGCAGCGCCCTACCGGCATAGACCAGCTCGACACCCGGAAGCGCGGCGCGATAGCCACGGATGCGGGCCCGAAAGTCTTCTTCGTCCAGCACGTAGGTGGGGGTGCCGAACTCGGCCGCGAGCTCGGTGGCGGCGACCCCGCCGACGCACAATCGGCCCAGTTCGTCGACGTAGGTACTCAGCGGCCAGATCGCGCGGTCGAGGTGCGGGTTCAGCCCGTGCTCCAGCGACGGAAGCAGCTCGAACAGCGACATACTTCCACGGTGGTTGTTCGACGCAGGATAGGCCACATTCTTAACGAAGCCTTCACACCTGGGTCACTAATCTTCACGTTTTCAGCACGGTGGCAAGTGAGATCCGCGCTTTTGGGCGCGATCTCAGCGTTTTCGCTGATGTTTTGCTGCGCGTGGCCGTCGCATGCTGGCTAGCATGAGCGAGATTGATCCACGTGTGGACGCGCCGCTGGTGGACTGGAGCGAACTGAGCGTGAGCGGGCTTTTGCCGATCGGCACGGTGACGTTGCTGTTGGCTGACGTCGAGGGCTCGACGCGGCTGTGGGAGACCCAACCAGGCGAGATGACCGCGGCCGTCGCTCGTCTCAATCGGGCGGTGTCGGGCATCATCGCCACACACGATGGTGTGCGGCCGGTCGAGCAGGGGGAAGGCGACAGCTTCGTGGCGGCGTTCGCCCGCGCATCTGATGCGGTGGCGGCCGCGTTGGAGCTGCAGCGCGCCCCGTTGGCCCCGATCCGGCTGCGGATCGGTGTGCATACCGGCGAGGTTCAGTTGCGCGACGAGGGCAACTACGCGGGTCCGACGATCAACCGCACGGCGCGGCTGCGCGATCTGGGGCACGGTGGCCAAACCCTGCTGTCGGGGGCGACCGAGCAGTTGGTGGTCGATCGGCTGCCTTCCGGCGCGTGGGTGACCGATCTGGGCACGCAACCGCTGCGTGATCTGCCCCGTCCCGAGCGGGTCATGCAACTTTGCCATCCCGACCTGGTCAACGAGTTCCCGTCCCTTCGGGTATCCAGCACCGTTGTCTCCCGGCGACTTCCGGTGCAGTTGACCAGATTCGTGGGTCGTGACACAGAGCTGGCCCAGGTGGGCGAGCTGCTGGCGGAGAACCGGTTGGTGACGTTGACCGGTGCGGGCGGGGTGGGCAAGACCCGGTTGGCGGTGCAGGTCGCGGGCCAGCTGGCCGGTGAGTTCTGCGACGGGGTGTGGTATGTGGATCTGGCGCCGATCACCGATCCCGATGTTGTGCCGATCGCGGTGGCTCGCGCCCTGGAGTTACCCGATCAACCGGGCCGCTCCACGATGGACACACTCACCCGGTTTGTCGCCGACCGGCGGATGCTGGTGGTGCTGGACAACTGTGAACATCTGCTGGATGCCAGCGCAGCACTGATCGTTGCCCTCCTCCGCGCCGGTGCGAAGTTGACGCTGTTGGCGACCAGCCGTGAGGCGATCGGGGTGGCCGGTGAAGTGGGCTGGCGGGTGCCGTCGCTGTCGGTGGGCGACGAAGCCATTGAACTGTTTACCGACCGGGCCCGCCATGTTCGGCCCGATTTCGCCGTCACCGACGACAACGCTGCCGCGGTGGCTGAGATTTGCCGGCGGCTGGATGGGTTGCCGCTGGCGATCGAGCTGGCGGCCCCGCGGGTGCGGGCGTTGTCGCTGGCCGAGATCGTCGAGAGCCTGCATGACCGGTTCCGGCTGTTGACCGGTGGTGCGCGCACCGCGGTGCGCCGCCAGCAGACCCTGCGCGCCTCGGTGGACTGGTCCCACGCCCTGCTGACCGAGCCCGAGCGCGTCTTGTTTCGCCGGCTTGCCGCCTTTCTGGGTGCCTTCGACTTGCCCGCAGCCCAAACGGTCGCTGGCCATGACGAGGTGGAGCGCTTCCAGGTGCTGGACCTGCTCACCCTGCTAGTGGATAAGTCGCTGGTGGTGGCCAATGACAGCGGGGGCCGAACCCGCTACCGGCTGTTGGAGACGGTGCGTCAATACGCGCTGGAAAAACTTGGCGAGTCCGGCGAGGCGAACAGCGTGCGTTCCCGTCACCGCGATCACTACACGGCGATCGCCGCGGTGCTCGACGCCCCGGCAGGCAGTGATTATGAGCAGCGCATCGAGCAGGCCGAAACCGAGATCGACAACCTGCGCGCCGCATTTTCCTGGAGCCGGGAAAACTCCGACGTCGAACTGGCCCTGGCGCTGGCGTCGTCGTTACAGCCGATGTGGCAAGCGCGGGGACGCCTCCGGGAAGGCCTGATCTGGTTCGACACCGCCCTGGCCGACGACAACGCTCACCACGCCGAAGTGGCGCCCGCAGTACTCGCGCGGGCGCTCGCGGACAGCGCCATGCTCGGCCTATGGGCGGGCGCCGCCGACAGCCCGGATCAGGCTCAGCAGGCCCTGGCGATCGCCCGCGAGGTCGAGGACCCGGCCCTGCTGGCGCGGGCGCTCACCGCCTGCGGCTACATCGCCAGCTACTTCGACGCGGAGGCGGCCCGCGCGTACTTGGCCGAGGCGATCGGCCTAGCCCGGGCGTTGGGCGACCGGTTGAGGCTCAGCCAGATCCTCATCGCGCAAGCCGCAGCGGCACGCGCCGCGGGTAACCCGCTCGCGGCGCGCGCGGCCGCCCAAGAGGGACGCGATCTCGCCGACGCGATCGGTGACCGGTTCGACGCGCGCCGGTGCCGCTTGGGCCTCGGAATCGCACAGGTATCTAACGGTGATCTGGCCGGAGCGGTAGCACAATTCGCCGCGGTGGGCGACGAGTCCGAGGCAGCTCACGATGAGATCTTTAGGGCGGACAGCCTCGCGTACCAGGGCGTCGCGCTGGCGTACCAGGGTGACACAGCTGCGGCCCGGGCCGCCGTCGACGCGGCCGTCGAGGCGGCTGCCGAGTTCGGCGGGCTTAAGGCGAGCCTCGCCTACGCGGCGTTGGCCATAGTTGCCCTCGCCGCCGGCGATGCCGCGACGGCGCTCGACGCGACCGAGGCGGTGGGGCAGCACATGAGTGCCCTGCCCCAGACGCCGGCGATACAGCGAGTCCTCAGTGCGCAGGTCGCCTTGGCGGGCGGGGATCTGGTCGCGGCGCGCCACTTGGCCGACGACGTCGCATCGAAAACGACGGGCGCGGTACTGTCGGAGGCGCTGATGGTGCGCGCCCGCGTGGCGATCGCACAGGGTGAGCCAGACCAGGCTGAGCGTGACGCCCACGACGCGCTCGCGCGTGCCGCCGAAGTCGAGGCGTACCTGTTCATCCCCGACATCCTGGAATGCCTCGGCACTCTGGTCGGCGAGGCCGTTGGTCACCGCGAAGCGGCCCGCCTCTTCGGCGCAGCTGAAGCCATCCGGCTGCGCATCGGCGCGGTGCGCTTCAAGGTCTACGACGCCGGGTACGAAGCGTCGGTGGCGGCGCTGCGAAATGCAATGGGCAACGAAGAATTTGATGCCGCGTGGGCCGAGGGCGCCGCCCTGTCCACCGAGGAGGCGATCGCCTACGCCCAGCGCGGCCGCGGCCAACGCAAACGACCCACCAGCGGCTGGGCCGCGCTCACGCCGGCGGAGCGCGACGTTGTGCGACTGGTCAGCGAAGGGCTCGGCAATAACGACATCGCCGCACGGCTTTTCGTCTCACCGCGGACGGTGCAATCTCACCTCACCCACGTCTACGCCAAACTCGGCCTCACCTCCCGGGTGCAACTTGCCCAGGAAGCAGCCCGCCAGGTCTGACGACTGTTCAGGCGAAGTAGTTCGTCGGGACGAACGGGACGTCGTCGGGTGCCGTGTGACGCGCAGCCAACAGCGCCCGCGCGGCGTCACCGATTGGAATCCGTAGCGGCAGTTGGGGTTTCTCGGCAGCGTCGACCACCTCGGCGGCAACCTGCTCGGGGGTGATGATCCCCGCGCGCGGTCCGCCCCCTTTCAGGATCGCGGTGTAGGGATCGTCGGGCAGGGTGTAGGTGGTCACGTCGTCGAGGGCTCCGGAGCTCACGGCTCCGGGCTCGAGCAGCGCGGCCTGTACGCCGAATGGCGCAACCTCGATGGCCAGGGCTTCGACGAGGGCTTCCAGCGCCCACTTCGTCGACGCATAGGCCGCGCCGGGCGGCAGCACGACCCGTCCGACGACGCTGGACAGGAACATCAACCTCCCGTCGCCGCGTTCGCGCATCTGCGGCAGCACCGCTTGAGCCACCCGGATGGCGCCAATCGTGTTGAGGTTGAACAAACGTTGCAATTCGTCCAACGGGATGGCTTCCACCGCGGCGTAGAAGATTGCCCCGGCGTTGGCGACCAGGATGTCGATGTCGCCGGCGGCCGCGATGGCCGCGTTGACGCTGGCGTCGTCGGTGACGTCCAGGGCTAGATGTCGAGCGACGTCGAGGTCGGCCAGCGTGCGTGGATCACGCGCGGTGGCGATGACGCTGTGCCCGCGGCGGGCGAACTCGGTCGCGATAGCACGGCCGATGCCGCGGTTGGCTCCTGTGATGAGGACGGATGACATGGCGGACAAGCCCTCTCAGGAATGGTTTCCGTTAGTATTGGAATGCTTTGCGCGACCGGGCAAATCGAAGATCAACAGCGTGCTGCTCGCGGTAGCTACGAGCGCTCCCGATGCGTCGGTGGCCGTCGCTTCGGTGAACCCAATCCGCGACCCGGCTTTGACGACGGTGCCCATCGCGGTCAGCGGGCCGCTTGCCGCGGTGACCGCCTTCAGGTAGTTGACCTTGATCTCGATGGATGTGTACCCGACGCCTTCGGGCAGCGTGGTGTGCAGTGCGCAGCCGGTCACCGTGTCCAGCAGAGTGCACAGCGTGCCGCCATGAACCGTTCCGAGCGGGTTGTACATCGAACCGTCGGGTGTGCACGTGAACGTGATACGCCCGTTCCCGACGTCGACGACGCGCATTCGGAAGAGTTCGCCGATTGGTGGGGGCGGCAAGTGTCCGTCGACCACCGCCCTCCAATACGCAAGGCCAGACATCGACGTGGCGGTGGCCTGGGTGGTGGTCGGGTCGCGCCAGCTGACCAATCGCGACTGTTCTGCGCCCCAATCCGCCGTGCTTGCCGTGTCGGTGCTGCCGCGCATATCCTGAGAAGCCGTCATGAGCCGAGCCTTTCGGGAAACTGATCGGTTTACCTGATAGGGCCAACATATCGACAATTTCACCACTTGTAAACCGATCGGTGTACAATGAGGGTGTGAACGCCGCCACTTCGCGAACGCGTCCGCCCGGCGGGCGCGGGGCGCGCGAACGTATCGAGCGCGCCGCGGCCGACCTCTTCTACCGCAACGGAATCCATGCGACCGGCGTCGAACTCATCGCACAGCGAGCCAACGTGTCCAAGCGCACGCTCTACCAGCATTTCGGCAGCAAGACCGACCTTGTGGACAACTACCTTCGCGGCATCGAGGCCCGCGGCGGCTCGCCCACCGAGAAGCGCCTCGACGACACCGACTTACCCGCCCGGGAGCGTCTGCTCGCAATTTTTGACCTGCGCCGCTCGGACGTTGTGCGCGGCTGCCCTTATCACAATGCGGTCGTCGAATCGGCAGGGTCGCTGGCCAGTACCGACGAGATCGTTCGCGCCCACAAACGGGAATTCACTTGCCGCCTCATTGCCGTCGCACGTGAGGCGGGTGCCGCCGATCCCCACCTGCTGGGGCAGCAGCTGGCGGTGCTGTTCGAGGGCGCCACCGCGATGGCGACATCGCTCAACGACACCGCGCCCGTCGTGCATGCCCGTGCGGCCGCGGCCACGTTGATCGATGCCGCGCTGAGCCCTTGACGAGCTCATCTTCCTGCTGCTAGACATGGGCTGCGCCACTATTTGGGCGATCGCCCAAAAGCGGCTGGGTGGAGGTTGCAATGGGCCGGATGGACGGCAAGGTCGCATTCGTGACCGGGGCGGCACGCGGGCAGGGCAGAAGCCACGCGGTGCGGCTGGCGGGGGAGGGCGCCGACATCATCGCCATTGACATCTGTCGGAAATTCGAGGCATCTCCCGCCGACGGTGCGACACCGGAAGATCTCGACGTGACCGCGGGGATGGTCAAGGATGCCGGGGGCCGCGTCGTCACCGCCGAAGTCGACGTCCGCGATTTCGACGCGCTGCGAGCCGCCGTCGACAGCGGAGTCGAACAGCTGGGGCGCCTGGATGTGATCGTGGCGAACGCCGGCATCGGTACGACGGCGGGAAAGCTGCACAAGGCCGGCGAGGCGCTGTGGCAGGAGATGATCGACGTCAACCTCAGCGGGGTGTGGAAGACGGTGAAGGCCGGCGTCCCGCACATCCTGGCGGGCGATCGCGGCGGCTCGATCGTCCTGACGTCGTCGGTCGCCGGCTTCAAGGCCTACCCGCACGTCGGCCACTATGTCGCGGCGAAGCACGGCGTGATCGGCCTGATGCGTTCGTTTGCCGTCGAATTGGGCCAGCACATGATCAGGGTCAACGCCGTTCTCCCGACACACGTGAATTCGCCATTGCTGATGAACGAGGCCACCTACCGCGCTTTTCGGCCCGATTTGGAAAACCCCGGACCGGACGATCTCGCGCCGGTGTGCCAGAGCTTCCACTACCTGCCGATCCCATGGGTGACCCCCGAAGACATCAGCAACGCCGTCTTGTTTCTCGTCTCCGACGAAGCGCGATACATCACCGGCGTCGCGCTCCCAGTGGATGCCGGAAGCTGCCTGAAGTAAAGGAAGTATCAATGACCTTTGCAAACGACACCGCAAACGACACGGACGTCTACTACGACCCCTACGACACCGGCATCAATGCCGACCCGTATCCGACCTACGCGCGGCTGCGCGAAGAGGCACCGATCTACTACAACGCAAAGTACGACTTCTGGGCGATATCAAGGCATTCCGACGTCGAACAGGCGCTGGCGAACTGGGAAGCCTTCTCCAGCCGTCGCAGTGACATCCTCGAGTTGGTGAAGTCCAAATTCGACATGCCCGGCGGCGTCATGATGTTCCAGGACCCGCCCGAACACACCATGCTGCGCGGACTGATGTCGCGGGTGTTCACCCCACGCAGGATGGCCGCCATCGAGGACCAGATCCGGCAGTACTGCGTGCGGTGTCTGGATCCGCTCGTCGGCTCCGATGGATTCGACATAATTGCCGAGCTCGCTTCGATGATGCCGATGAGAGTCATCGGAATGCTCCTGGGAATCCCTGAATCCGAACAGATCTCGGTACGCGACGCCAACGACGCCAACCTGCGCACCAAGCCGGGTGCACCGCTCAAGGTCGCCAACGCCGACTCCATCGCCGATGGCCGGATCTATGCCGACTACGTCGAATGGCGATCCCACAACCCGTCGGACGACCTGATGACGACGCTGCTCAACGTCGAGTTCGACGACGAGAACGGCGTACACCGAAAGCTGACCCGCAAAGAGGTGCTGCATTACACCCAGGTGGTGGCCGGAGCGGGCAACGAGACGACCGGTCGGCTGATCGGCTGGCTGGCCAAGGTGCTCGCCGAGCACCCGGACCAGCGCCGCGAGCTCTACCAGGATCGGTCACTGCTGAACCGCACCGTCGACGAGACACTGAGGTTCGAGCCCACTGGACCCCACGTCGCCCGTTGGATGGCAAAGGATTTCGAGTGCTACGGCACTGCCGTGCCGGCCGGCAGCGCCATGCTGTTGCTGTTCGGTGCCGCCAATCGCGACCCCCACCGGTACACCGACCCCGACACCTTCGACATCCACCGCGACAACATCTCGCACCTCACATTCGGGAAGGGCCTGCACTACTGCCTGGGAGCGAACCTCGCCCGCCTCGAGGGCCGGGTTGCGCTGGATGAGATCCTCAACCGCTGGCCCGAGTGGGACATCGATTACGACACAGCGCAATTGGCGTCGACGTCCACGGTCCGCGGCTGGGAGCGGCTGCGGGTCGTGCTGCCGTGAGTGACCCGAATTAGCCCACTCGCTAAGAGTGCGGGACGGCTGTTTTCAACCGTGCTATCGCATGCGATATCACGTTTAGAAATCGCCTACAGCACTCCCGTAGGGGCTGGTGTGGCTGTTGTGATTACGTATTGCGATCGCGTCGAGTCTTCGGTGTCGGCATCTCGTATCGGTCCAGGAATCGCTTAACGAGCGCGACGGCCTCGTCATGGCCCCCGGCGCTGCCGAGTCCCTGCTCTAACACCAGGGTGCGGCCGATCGAGGCGATGACGACCGCCAGGCCCGCGGGCGGAAACTCGTCCGTGTCGATACCATGTCCGCGGACAATAAAGTTCAACGCGGTGATTTGCTGCTCGCGCCACCGCTCCGACCAGGCCGCGATCTCGGCCCTGATCTCCTTGCGGTGGTTGGCAAGGCCCATGAACTCCAACAGCAATCGGGTGTCCTTGGGTTCGGTGAGGGTATCCCAGAAGGCGTGCAGTGGGCGGTCCGAGGCCAGCGCTTGCTGCTGGCGCTCCAGGTAGACGGCCGCGCCGCGGCGGAAAACGGCCAGGTACAACTCGTCCATCGTGGGGAAGTAGTAGTGCACCAATGCCGGTTTGACACCGGCCCTGGCCGCCACCCGGCGCGACGTGGCCGCGGCGTAACCCTCCTCGACCATGATCTGACTCGTTGCGTCCACCAGCATGTCGCGAGTGGTGGAGTCCCGTGCCTTGGCGGGTCGTTCGGACGCGGTCATGGTGTGTGGTCTTCTCACACCGCGGGTTCGGCGACCATGTCGAAGAAGGCGGCGCCGGAGTCCGGGATGCGGTTCTGCTTGAACACGTTGACGGCGTAGGAGACCAGGATCATCGAATACAGCAGGTGCAGCAACCTGGTCGCATCGTCCGGTAATGCGTCGATGTCGAGCCCATTCAGGTAAACGATCGCCTCCTCGGCTCTCGGCGCGATGGCGTCGTAGAACGTGACCAGTTCGTCGTAGGGCTTCGACAGCCGCGCCTCGTAGCGTTGGGCCCGCGTCGGCAACGCCCAATCCGCAACGAATGGTTCGAGATCGGTGAATCCCGCCGGCAATCCCAAGTTGGACATCACGCCTCCCCGGCCCGGTAGGCGTCGACCGTGTCGCGGATGACCGTGTGGAACTGGCGGATGAGCAGTTCCTGGTCGCTGAGGTGGAATGTGTTCTGCGCCCTTGTCTTCAGGGCCGAGTGGGTGGCTTCGATGGTGTTCACGTCCTGCATCGCGAACTCAATCGTGCTGTCCACCACCAACTCCTGCGCCAGCCGATCCCGCGCGTTTGCGGGCGGCACGAAGTACATGTCGATCTCGTAGATGTGCGAGTCGACGGTCTCGGGCCAGTAGGTGTAGGTGATGTAGTAGCTCCGCGCCCAGATCTGGATCGAAATGTTCGGGAAGAGCCAGAACTGGTCGTTGCCCCACGAGGCGATGTCGCCGCGGTTCAGGAACGAGGCGGGAGCCTCGCCCAGTTCTAAGTCGGGAACATCGTCGGGCCCGAAAAGCCCCGCGCGGAACAGCTTATAGACCCAACGCTGGTCCTGGCGGGCCGGTCCCGCCGTACCAGGTTCGCGCGGCGGCAGCGGTGGCGGTCCGGGGACCGAGGTGAGCATGTGCGGCCGGAACAGTTCGTAGTGGTAGGCGTCGACGGGCGGCACCATCTTCTCGGCTTTGGAAACGTCAGGGTCGATGAAGCGACCGTGCACATACGGCGGGTGGTACCACTCGCACACCGAGTCGACGGCCAGCTTCCAATTGCCGTTGATCCGAGTGGAGAACCCGTAATGCTGCGTCATCTTCTCGAACGGATACGCCTCGATGGGCAATAGCCCGTCACCGAGGAAACTGCGCAGTGGCAACGGGTCCTCGGCGAGGTTGATGAAGATGAAACCCGCCCAGACCTCGCAGTGCACCGGCGGCATGCGCAGCGTGCTCTTGTCGAGGTCGAAAAACTCGCCCTCGTTGGTGATGTGGTTGACCTTGCCGTCCAGGCCGTACCGCCAACCGTGGTACTTGCAGGAAAACGCACGACACGTTCCCGAGGACTCGCGCCCGGGGTGTTCCTGCCACACGACCTTATTGCCGCGGTGGGCGCACACGTTGTGAAACGCGTGCACCGTGTCCCCAGTGTCACCGCGGTCGCGGGCCATGACGATCGACGCGAGGCGCCCGGGCAGGTCGCGGGTGAAATACGAACCCTTGCGCGGCAACCGCTCGATACGTCCGACGCACAACCAGTTTCGCTCGAATACGGCCTTGCGCTCGGCGGTGAAGAATTCTTCGGAGATCGCATCGTCGTAGCTGACCGGGTCGGTCCCGAGTTCGGGATAATCGGTGGTGAACTTGCCGCGGCCGGTGGAGAGTCGCTGCTGGATGCTGGTCACGATGGGACTCCTTCGGTGCGCTGATCGTCTTGCGCGGGTGCGCCGTTGGACCAAGGCGCTTGGTCCCAGGCCCTGTCCAGCGGTGCCATCTCACCGCCGAACGGGAAGAAGGCCCGCTGCGCGTAGGTTTCCCGGGCCAGGCCGTGGCCGAGCTCGTCGATGAAGGCCCGCTTGAGTGGATTGGTGAAGAGCTGGCGTGAGTAGCGCAGCGTCAGCGGTGGGCGCTTGACCAATTCGCGGGCGAGTTCCCAGGCCCTGTCCAGCAACTTGTCCTTGGGCAGCACCTCGTTGACCACGCCCCACTGCTTGGCTTCGGCCGCGCCGAGCTTCATGCCGGTCAACAGGAAATAGCGGGCGCGGGTGTGGCCGGCCAGAAAGCTCCAGATGACATGCTGGCCGTCGCCGGGCACCTGGCCGCGGGGGAAATGCGACGCGTCCTGGAAGTAGGCGTCCTCGGAGGCCAGCACGATATCGCCGAGCAGCGGCACCTCCGAGTGCATGTTGCACGGGCCGTTGACCGCGCTGATCATCGGAACGTCCACGTCGAGCACGTTTGTGATCAGATGCCTTGCATACCAGGATTTTTCATCGAGCTTGTGCAGGCCCCTGGTACCGGGCATAAGCAGATAATCGGGCTTCTCGACCGGGTCGCCATTGGGCATGCGCCCCCAGTTCGCGTTGTAGTTCTCGCCGGTACCGGTGTGGATGAGCACCTTGATCTCGCGGTCGCCGGCGATGTCGGCGAACGCGTCCGACATCTGGTCGTGTGCCCGCCAGTCCCAGACCAGGCTGCCGCCGTTGGTGTGGCACTGCATCAACAGGATTCCGTCGTCGGAGAGCTCGAGCCGGTAGTTGGCATACCGATCGTGGTACTCGCTGTATCTGGTCCGCTTTGCCATTGAGTTGTCTCATTCCCGCGGTGGTGAAAGTGGCCCGGTGCATCATTTGAGCGATCGCCCAAATCGTGCATTTGCCATGCTTGCACCTCAGCCGCTACCGGTCAAGGCTCACCGTCCGTGCAGGCGGTCGACCACGGGTGCGAACGATTCGAGCTGCGACTGCTGCACGGTGACGTAGTTGACACCGAGGGTTTCCCGTCGCGAATACAGCATTTCCACAACGCGTTCCGGCGGGCCGATTAAAACGTTGGGATGGTTGCGCAAAAGGTCGGTCGGGATCCCCGTCGACGTCGACGCACCCGCCAGAACGGTCTCGGGGTCGTTCGTGATCTCGGCGAAGTACGGGGAACTCTCGACATCCAGATGGGGGTAGCGCTCGCCGGCAGCGGCTTGGACGTAACCGGCTCGCAGCTGAGCGACCGCCTGCGGATCGAGGCCATCGGCGTCGCGCGCCACGAAGGGAACGCTGGAGATGCTGACGATGTCGGCTTCACGGCCGGCGAACGAGAGCACGCGCTCGCCGCCGCCGCCGATCATGATCGGCGGATGTGGCCGCTGTACCGGCCGTGGCCTCCCCGCGTACCCGTGCACCCGTACGAACTCGCCCGAGTAGTCGAGTTCTTCGCCTCGCCAATGGGCCTTGATGAGGGAAACGACCTCGGCGAGCTTGGCGATTCGCCGGCCCGGACGGTCGAAGTGGAGGCCCATCGCGGTGTACTCGACCTCGCTCCAGCCGGCCCCGATGCCCATTTCCAGCCGGCCGTCGGACAACACATCAAGCGTCGCCGCTTCCTTGGCCAATACCGCCGGTACGTGGTAGTCAATGCAGAACACCCGACACCCGATGCGCAGCGTGTGGCTCACTGCGGCCGCCGCGGCCATCGCGGCGATGGGAGCCAGGTCTTGGCGAGGGGTGCGCGCAGCCCGCTGCGCCGGTCCGGGCCCCAGGTAATGATCGGCGAGGAAAAGTGTTGAGTACCCGAGGTCTTCGGCTTTGCGGACGGTGTCGTGCCACTCGCGCCCCCCGCGGGCGTTGGTCGCTTGCACCGCGAAGCGAAATGGGGGCCTGTCCATAGACTTGACCGTAGTCGACACCGGGTGATAGGCATGTGAAGCCCATCGTTTGGGCGGTCGCTCAGGAAGGCGGGTGGGCGCGCGTGAAGACGGCGGTCGTGACCGGCGGTGCGTCGGGAATCGGCCGCGCCATCGCAGAGCGGTTGCGCAGTGACGGATTTGGGGTGGCCGTCCTCGATCTGTCGCCCACCGACGACGGCCTCGGTTATGTCGTCGACGTCACCAACCGTGCGCAGGTCGACACGGCGGTGGCGGCGATCCGCAACGCGTTCGGCCCGATCCTGGTCCTGGTCAACGCCGCCGGGGTCGAAGGCTTCAAGAAGTTCTTGAATATGTCCTTCGCGGAATGGTCCAAGGTGATCGACGTCAACCTCAACGGCGTATTCCACACTATTCAGGCGGTGCTCCCCGACATGGTCGAGGCCGGCTGGGGACGCATCGTCAACATCTCGTCGTCCAGCACCCACTCCGGGCAGCCGTTCATGGCCCACTACGTCGCGGCCAAGTCCGCGGTCAACGGCCTGACCAAGTCGCTTGCCCTGGAATACGGTCCGTCGGGGATCACCGTCAACGCCATACCGCCGGGATTCATCGACACACCGATGCTGCGCAGTGCCGAGAAGCGGGAGTTGCTCGGCGGCAGCGTGGAGGACCACATCGCACGCACCCCGGTGCGCCGGGTCGGCCGGCCCGAGGATATCGCCGCGGCGTGCGCTTTCTTTGTGTCCGAGGAGGCCGGCTACATCACCGGACAGATACTCGGGGTCAACGGCGGTCGCAACACCTAGAGAGGGACCTAAGAAAAAATATGTACGACAGGGACCAACTCTTCATCGACGGGAAGTGGGTGCCGCCGGATTCTGACGCC